>MHWQ01000002.1:0-326539 GCA_001824255.1 Candidatus Zambryskibacteria bacterium RIFCSPLOWO2_02_FULL_51_21 | reverse complement strand
GCCAGTAATGGCGGGCCGCTTTTGATAATGAGAAGGCCGCAATCCTGACGGATTGCGGCCTGGGCCGGACAGAACTTTCACAAGAATTTGCGGAGCTCGGCGCCGGTCGGGTGCTCCCTCACGGCGAAGGGGGAACGGAGGGGTTCGGATTCCTCCCAGCGGTGCCAGGACTCGAGTTCGGCCCGGTCCTGGCACGCCTCGGTGTCGAGCAACCGGAATTCCTTCTGGGTCTGCAGGTGACGCCGCCCGGACTTGGAACCGCCGTGTATCATTTCGGTCATGATGCCTCCTTGTTTCCTTCTTAACTATACCACATCTCCAAATTAACACAAATCGCTGGGTAATGTGAGGTTAATGAACCGGCCGGCTTTGTTTCCAGCTGGTAAATTTCAGGAGAAAGAGGAGGTTTGCTGAATACTTGTATAAATTTTAATTTGTGATATAGTAAGAAACGGAGGTTTGCATGAAGAAAGTGTTCATTCTGCTCGTGGTTCTGGGGCTCGGTCTGTCGTTCGGGTTCTCGACGGGGTACAAGCAAGGGTTCATCCGCGGAGTCGACGAGGGGAATGAGACGGTCCTGTCGGAGAACCTGGTGCTCGATATCCAGGGCGCTTCGCTCGTTCGGGTCGACTTCGTGGGAGCGGGTTCGTCGGACATCCCGGTCATTTACGACCGGAAGATGATGAAGCGGTACGTGGTTCTCGAGGTTGACCGCTGGGGCAGCGCGGCAACTGGCTTCGAGACAAGCGGGTACGTCGAGCCGCGCTTTACCGATCCCGTCCGCGCGGCCGACGGCAAGGTCATCGCTGTACTCGACTACCGCATCCCCGGGCGCTGACGCAGACGTGCGAGAAGGGCAGGCCGAAGGCCTGCCCTCTTCTTTTGCCTAAAATTGCGGGTTTGAAAGAGGAGGGGAGATGTGGGATAGTGTCCGCCGGAGGTATGCATGAAGATTCTTCGTCGCCTGGGCAAGTCGGGTCTCCTTCTGCTCATCATCGTAGTGGTCGGGTGGCTGTGCCATCGGTTCGCCGTAGCGTCCTTCCTGTTCTTCGGCATGATTGCCGCTGTTGCGCTCTGGGAGGAATGGAAGCCGGCAAAGCCCCACCACGAACTGCACAACTAACCACGCGCCGGAGGGCTCTGCCCTCCGGCGCGGTCTCGTTTGAAAGAAGCCCAGGTTTGTGGGATAGATTCTTTAAGTAATTATTTACGTATTTTTGTGAAGTGGACCAATTCATACGGTAGAGGTAGGATGGAGCGAAAGGAGAGCCCCGTTGCCTCTGATATGTTCCCTGTGTTGGGCTCAAACAAGCTAAATGTAGACAGATGAAAACCATCACTAGTAAACAAACTAATAAAAAGCGTAAGCAATCTAAAATTGATGATTTTTTGAATAGAATTGTTTGCGGAAATGCCGTGGAAATAATGGAACAGATTCCCGATGGAACAGTGGACTTAATTATTACTTCGCCACCATATAATCTTAAAAACTCAACTGGTAATGGTATGAAAGACGGTCGTGGCGGAAAATGGGCTAACGCGGCACTGCAAAAAGGATATTCCCACCACAATGACTGCATGCCGCATGACGAGTATGTGAGATGGCAGCGAAAGTGTCTTACTGAAATGATGCGGCTTATTCCAGAGAATGGTGCGATCTTTTATAACCACAAATGGCGAGTTCAAGGCGGCTTGTTGCAGGATCGACAAGATATACTTCAAGGCTTTCCGGTACGTCAGGTCATTATCTGGAGGCGAAAGGGTGGCTTTAATTTCAACCCTGGTTATTTTGTGCCAACATATGAAGTGATTTATCTTATTGCCAAATCGGGATTCAAACTATCACCGAAAGCAAATGGTTATGGGGACGTTTGGGAATTTACCCAAGAGATGAATAATGAGCATCCAGCTGCCTTTCCAATCAATCTGATTGATCGCATCATATCTTCTACAAATGCGGAGATCATTCTGGATCCGTTCATGGGTTCTGGTACGACCGCGTTATCGGCAATAAACTTTGGTCGGAATTATATCGGTATTGATATTTCTCCGGAATATTGCAAGATGGCTGAGGGAAGAATTCAGAGACATATCGCCCAGCAGAGACTTATATGACCGAACCTATCATCTACACAAAGCAATCGTTGATTGAAAAGCTTAAAGAAATTGTCGCTGTGGGTTGGATTCCTAATGCTAGAAAAGGTAATCAGGGAGGCATCGGTAATACTTTGGAGGATTTGCTTGGTATAAAGGAAAATAATTTACCAATTCCAAACGCAGCCGAATGGGAGCTTAAGGCACAACGTCTCAACTCAACTTCTCTTTGTACACTGTTCCATATAGAGCCATCACCGCGTGCCATAAAATTTGTCCCGCAACTTTTCTTACCCAAGTATGGTTGGGCTCATAAGGAGGATGGTAAAAAATATCCACAAGGTGAAATGAGCTTTCGCCAAACGATACATGGTCTGTCGCGTAGTGACCGTGGTTTTATGGTTAAGATTGATCGTGCGGAGAAAAAAATTCTCATCTCTTTTGACGCAAAAAGTGTTAATGTTCGGCATGCTCAGTGGTTGGAATCGGTTAAAAAACGAACTGGTTTGAGTGAACTTGACCCTCAACCGTATTGGGGATTCGATGATCTTGAACATAAGGTCGGCACTAAATTATTGAATAGTTTTTATGTTCAAGCTGAAGTGAAAAAGATACGGGGTAAAGAGTATTACCGTTACACAAAAGTTATGATGCTTCAGAAATTCAGCTTCGAAGGTTTTTTGAAGGCGATTGAGGAAGCAAAAATCTTAATTGACTTCGATGCTAGAACCGGACACAATCATGGAACAAAATTTCGTATGCGGCAAAACAATTGGCCAATGTTGTATGAAAAAGTGACGACAGTCATATAATAACTGAGAGTTGTCATGAAAACCAAAACAAGAAATCTCTCAATTGAAAAAGTTTACAGGAGACGTACAAGAATAGATTTAAACCCCATTTTCCAACGAGAGAAGGTTTGGAAACTTACTGCACAACAATATTTGCTGGACACAATAATTAAAAGTTGGGGTATTCCAAAAATTTATTTAGCTGTAAAAAAAGACTCTCGTGGCGAAGAAAATTTTATTTGTATTGACGGCAAACAGCGGTTAAGTGCCATATTTACGTTTATTGGTAATGGTTTCCGATTAAATTCAAAATATACTTCCGCCTACAAAGATAAATTCTACCGGAACTTACCTATGAGTGTAAAAGATAAAATTAACGCCTTCCCGTTAACTATAGAGCAAGTATCCGATGCTACAGATCAAGAGCTCGGAGAATTATTTAAACGACTTCAGTTAGGTGTGAGTTTAAATTCAGCAGAAAAATTGCGTTCTCATGCAACGAATATTACCGAGTTTATTTCTGGTCTCACGAAACAAAGATTCTTCACTCATAAGGTGTCTTTTCAAAATACACGAGATGCCCACTTTGCAGTAGCTGCGCAGCTATCTTTGTTGGATATGTCAGGAAGAATAGTAAGCGCAAAATATAATAATCTTGAAAAATTTTTTAAAGATTACTCAAACTTTGATAATAGCGGCCTAGATGCAAAAAGAATTAAGCAAACACTTCAATATATCAGTAAAATGTTTAAAAATGGTGCTCCGGAACTTTCTAACAGAGCAAACGCAGTTTCCATTTATCTATTAGTTTCCGAGTTAATGAGAAGAGGAAATATAAGAGGAAAGGAGAAAATTTTAAGTCGGTTTTTTAGTAAATTCGTTTCTCAACTCAGAAGATCGGTAAATCGCAATGGGAGTGGAATAGACCCGGAATTTTTGCGTTATCAAAATGCCACAATTCAAGCTGCTGATAGCGCAAGTTCTATTAAGATTAGACATGATATTTTAGTTGAAAGACTGATAAATTTCTCTACGTATTTCAAAAAATTAATGAATGCCCCAACTGATGAACAAAGATTTAAGATTCTTTACGATAAATACGAGAAAAAACATGGCGGACGTCCATCTACTTTCGACGGTTGGCTCCAACAGAATTTTCCGAATGTCCCAAAAATTAAATGTGGTAAAAAAAATGAATCAATGCCAGTACATGTAAGAAATTCGATTCACCATAAAGACCATCCGAAATATACAAATTCTCAAATTAAAAAAGCCTTAGATTTCCTCATATCTTTGTCCTGATTTAGAAAATTTATCACATTTATAACCGTTCACTGATTTTTGTTATTCTCTGCTAAAATAATTACGTAATTATTTATATACATTTACGGCCAATAAGAAGGCGGCGGATCGGTGAGGGATTGGAAGAAAGAGATAGGAGGAAATAATTTATCTTATAAAATACAAAGCCCGGCATATGTTTATCGCCGGGCGGGCTCCCATGGGGAGAAACCTATATTTTCTATTTATTCGCGACTACTTACTTGTCGCGGAACTGGCCCTCGGCGATTGCCTCGCCGAGCGTTTGGCCTTCTCGGGTGTGGACTTCCACATCCCGATATTCGCCGGTACTGGTGTCCTGCACCTGGACCCTGTCGATGCCCGCGAGCGAATCAATCGCTGCTGACACGATGTCCATGCCGTAGGGGTTGCCGCCGACGTCTTTCCACTGGTCAGCCATACGACTACCCAGCCTTTCGTGAAGGTACGAGGAAGCAGGATTGCTTCCGGTGTTTAGAATATCTCTTTCTAAGGTAGATGTCAAATAAAAAGAAGAGCCGGTTCGCGTGTGCGAACCGGCTCGGGGGCGGGGAGCTAGCGGCGGGCGGCGGTTGTGTTGATTGGCTTGGCCTTCGCCATTACCACTATGCCTTGCAAACTAGCTTCCACCTCCTTTCTGTTGTATGAGAGGAAATTACCTGGGCACACTAGGAAGGTGTGCTTGTCTTTGTCGGACAGGAATGTCCTCACGTCGATATTCGAGAGCCCACAGACGGCTGGCTCTGGATGCGAGTGTCCGTAACCGAGGAAGTCCCTGCCGTGACAGTACCCGTATTCAACCGTTGCTGTCGTGGCCTTGATGATCTTCGGCAGTTCGACGCGTCGGACCCACACCAACTGCCTGGTCTGCTCCCCATACGCGCAGAAGGCGAACTCCACACGGAGGTTGTTGTAGAGGAAGTTCAGGTTGTCCTTCGCCACCGGGGAAATGACAAGGCGGTGCGGCAGCTGTTGTGCGCAACCGGCGACTGCCATGAGCAGAAGCGGGATGGCGACAGTGCATGGACGCAGCGGATGGTCAGTAGCCATGTGTCCCAGCCTTTCTGTTCGGGTACTTGCTCTGACTAGGATGATAAAGGAATAACCACCGATTGCAAGTTATCAATAAATTTCAAGCGCCAATTTTCAAAAGGGAGAAGGGGAGGAAGACAAAAACCGGGTTCTGCGTGAGCAGAACCCGGCGGGGTGGGGCGGAAAGATCATTGGGAAGCA
Organism: Candidatus Zambryskibacteria bacterium RIFCSPLOWO2_02_FULL_51_21; assembly: GCA_001824255.1. Classification (GTDB taxonomy): domain Bacteria; phylum Patescibacteriota; class Minisyncoccia; order Phycocordibacterales; family Zambryskibacteraceae; genus UBA5004. Next base: position 321,101 of record MHWQ01000002.1, on the reverse strand, counting down.
GGAACGATGCGGATGGGGATGCTCTTGCTCATACTCATGGGTCCGCCGCACTCACGCGACATATTGTCCCAGTTGCCCGAGGGCGTCGTGTAGCACGGGTTGAGCGCGTACCGGAGGATCTCCGGCTTGAACTCGTCCGGCTCGATTCCTCGCCAGTCACGCGCCTTCACGGCCGGGAGTGTGGCGAGTTGCCACTCCGTCCGCTCCGCCTTGAGCGCGGCGACCTCCGAGCGGAGATCTCGAATGTCGAACGAGAGTGAGAAAATCACGAACAGACTCACGCACGCCGCGAAGATTCCGAGCACGGCCGCCGCTTTCAGATTGTTTCGCATCTCTCTACCTCCGCCGGTAAACCGGCAAGTGAAATCTGTCTATCTTCTATCCTAGCATAAAACGCTTGACAAGTCAAGTGAAGTGGTATATACTACATTTAGACAGAACTTTTTCAACAGGAGAGTGAGATGAGGGAAAATCTTCGGCCGTGGTTCTACCTGGCCTGTCTCGTCGTGTGGGTGTGTGTTGGCCTCGGGCCGTCGGTGCTCAGCTTCAGCGCGGAACAGGACAAGCTCGACGAGAAGTTCTACGCGAACGTCGTCGTGCCGAGCCCGCAGGAAATCTTCGACGGCGCTGGGCGCGTGCATGAGAGTATCCAGAAGATTGAAACGTGGGACGACTACGGCAAGGCACTCAGCAACGTCTACCTCTACGAGATGTACGCTCAGAAGTACTCTCGTGAGTCGCCATGGAGAGCTGAAGATCCTCAAATACTGAGGAACATGCAGATGCGTGTCGACGGTCTGCGGCGTGCTCTGGGGTATGAGATGCAATATCTCCACACGCGAACAAACAAGAAGGATGCGTCCGCGGGCGTGCCGCCGGAAGGGGGATTCACCCCCGAGAAGCGGATGCCCGAATCAGCTCCGATAAGCCGGCACTACTGGCTCGCGACGTGGACTTCGTGGATCTTCGCCTTCCTCATCCTCCTCGTGCGGCTTGACGCGACTGGCAACAGCATCGCGCTCGAGCTCGCAACACCCTGGTGGCTCGCCCTCGCGACCATCTTCTGGCCGGTCGGACTCTTCAAGTATCCGAACGGCGACCCGGCGAGGCAGCTCTTGCGCGGGTTGCGCTTCGCGGCCTTCGCTCTCACGGCCGGTATGAGTCTCTCGCCAGCAGTGGCGATGGCTCAGACCAAGGGCGGCAAGGACAGCAAGAAGAAGTCCTCGCCGTGGGCCTTCTCCATCGACGCCCGCGACATCCGTGTCGTTGGGCCCGAGCCGAAGCCGGATACGGTGGTGAAGTCGATGATTACCTCGCCTTCGGGCTGGGTAGCCATCGGGTCACTCACCAAGTCGAAGAATGCCTGGGCCACGACGGACCTCTTCGGGCACACCGCCTACAACAAAAACGGCGTCCGCATCGACGCCGTGGCGGGTATCACGAAGAACTCGGCCGGCGCCACGGTGGTGCCGGTGGGGACCGTCGGCGGCGTCAACAAGCGGAGGTGGCAGACAGTCTTCCCCTTCGCGGGCTACGAGCGGCGGCTCGACAAACCGGCGCACCATGTGGCCCTCGTCAACCAGACACTCTGGAAGATGGGGAAGTGGCGAGTCGGAGCCGAGACCTTCTGGAAGAAGGTCTCCGGCAAGCCCAGCGCCTGGTATGCCGGTGGCATCGTAGCTCGGACGATCGGCAAGAAGTTCTATGGCGAAGTCGTCGTGTACCGGGACCAAACCGGCACGTGGCGGCATCGCGGGCGGCTTGCGTTTGCACATTCCTGGTAGATTGATTCTGCCAGAGGCGGCCCCAGTTTTCACTGGGGCCGTTTTACTTATCCAAATTAAAATAGAAAAAGATTTTATAAAATGAAAGCCGGGTTCTGCGTGAGCAGAACCCGGCGGGGTGGGGAACACAGGGCGGGGAGCTAGCGGGCGTGGGGAGGGCGGGGAGGGAAGCAGCGCAGGTCGGGTACGGGAGTGTTCTGAGCGCCAGCAGTCTCCGACGACCAGGCGCCCATGCGCTGGGTCGGCTGGAGCGAGTTCTTCGCCCCGGCCTTCGTCGGCGGAATCACGTTCTGGATGTAGCACGACCCCTGCCGGCTCTGCCGGCAATTCCTCGGCATGCGTCTCATGAGCAAACCTCCATCTATATATAGCTTAGCATACTTCAAACTTTTTGTCAACTACTGCTTGTAAAAATATCTGAGGGTGGAATAATGCGGGCAGAAACTGAACAAGGAGGAGACATGCGTATATCAAGCGTCCTTGTCGTCACGGTGCTTGCGGCCGGTTGCGCCTTGCACCAGTCTCCGAGACCCGGCCCGCGGGAAGCCGTCATCGGATACGAGGTTTCGAAAAACCTCGACTTCTTCTACCTTCACATGAATTCGGAATTTGCCTTCTGCATGCATGGGAAGGTGAAGAGAGGCACGGTGTATGTGGACCGCCTGTCCGTGCCGCTCATCACAGAAGCGACCAGTACGTCCGTCAGACTCAAGATGCCGCTCACCTGTCCGCAGAAGGACTTGCTCGGGGTCATCCACTCTCATCCGGGCGACGCGTGGGAGAGGTGCGACTTCAGCGGCAACGACCTGAACGACTTCTGGCACGCGACCTTCCTGCCCTTCGACTTCCTCTACTGCCCGGACAAAAGCGTCGAGTGGAATGACCGGTACAGGGTGAACGACTGGCACGATCGGTCAGTGCGCGCGGGGCTCATCAAGGCGGATAACGTGACCGCCAAGAAGAAATGAAACGAGGCGGAAGAGTCCACTGGGACTCTTCCGCCTTTCGGTTTTGCGGAGACGGACGGATTCGATTTTCTTATGGAAAATTCCGGGAAACGCCCCGCGTTTCCTTTCGAATCCTTCTACTTCGATGCAAAAAAGCGACCGCAAGGGCCGCTACTTTGCATCGATGCGGTGATCTCGGGTTAAGTGTCCCACCAGTGAGGCATTGTAAGAGTATTCTAGCATCTTTAGAATCTCTAGATTAAGGTACTCGGGTCGGACTTATTTTTTAGACCAGCCTGCTCAAGTATTGAATCAATAGAACTTCCATAATATTTTGGAAGTATCACGTCTGGGAAGTCGCCGAAATCTGATGTTGAAAAATTTCTCCACTGAGGAAACCTGTTGTTAGCTATTGCAAATAATTGAATACCCAAAGTTGTTGGACTAAATTCTATGTAGGGAACAACCTTGTCGTTTTCCAGCTTGTGGCCATTTGATTGGAAGTTCCCAATCAAATTTTTAGCATGAAGTCCATGAAGAATGGCTCCAAGATCTTCATTTTGAACTTGCTCAACAATGCCCTTATGAGGTATGAAAAGTTGCAATTTATGAAGTTCGGATTCTTGTCCAGGGTTTAAATCTTTTTTAGTAGTATCAACTAATAAAAATCTATTAAGCGCTCTGTAGAGTATGTAATGTATTTTTAACTGACCTGAAGACAGTGACTTAATGATGTCTACATAAAACACTCCTGTATCATCTTTACCATCCTGACTCCTTGAGGCAGCTAAGATACCCCCAAAATATTCTGCACATATTGACTCATCGGTATAGGATCCGTTCCAAAATACATCTCGAGCCACACGGAGGTTTGCTTTTGCACCATCATCAAGATTTTTTATCTTTCTTACTGCAACTTGGGTAATTTTGTCACGCCCCTTACCATAGAGTTTCGCCAGGTCTTCCGATATAGCATCGACGGTTTTTCCAAGAAGTTTATGTGCGGCAACCGCTACTGTCCCAGTGGTTATTAAATCCATATATGCGCCAGTATAGCTCTCTTAAAGAATTAATAGTACTCGGGTCACACCGGTACTTAGTTCTCTTGGTGGAGACGGACGCCTGCCCGCCGGGCCCGGCAGGCGGGGATCGATTTTCTTATGGAAAATGCCGGGGAAATGCCACGCACTTCCCTTCGAACCGCTCTCGCTACGTGACACAAAGAATACTCCTTGCCAAGAATTTTTGCCATCCTGTGCGAAGACGGAGGTCGGGCCCGTCGGCCTGCGCCATTCGAATCATCAAGCCAAATAAGAAAGGCAGCCTTCGCACCGGTTGGGTGCGAAGGCTGTTGTTGATTCGGACATTCCTATGTCACTAGGCCGTAGCCGAAGCGATTTCCTCGATGGTCCGCATGACCGCGTCGTAGGGCTTTTCGGCCTTCACGATCGGACGTCCGACCACGATACGATCCGCGCCGGCCTTGATAGCCTTTGCGGGAGTCATGATCCGCTCGGGATTCTGATCATCGCCGGGAACGATCGCCCACGTCGGCCGGATGGCCGGAGTGTTGAGCGACAGAACGAGGCCGAACTTCGCACGGAGCACTTCCGCCTCTTTGGGAGAGGAGATGAGTCCATCGATCTTCGCATCTGCCGCGACTTGGGCAAACCGCATGACAGCTTCCTCGGTTGAGCAGGTGAACATCGCTTGCGTGTCAGCGTCCTTGAGGCTCGTGAGAACGGTCACACCGAGCACTTCCGTGTCCGGCAGTTCGGCCTTGAGAGTCTTCATGGCGGTGAGACCGGCGACGCACATCGTGGTGAGCAACTCGGGCTTCGCTTCGCGGAGGAGAACGCCGTCCGTGGACAGCGTCTCGCCGATGTCGATCAGTTTGAGATCAGCGAAGACCCGCAAACCGCGCGATTGGATTTCGCCAATCAAGTCGTAGCCGCAGGCTCGGAGAGCAGAGTTCACCTTGAGGTAGACTCCGGTTCCCTTGAGGCTGTCGGCCAGTGCGAGGACCTGGGCTTTCACCCAATCCTTTCCGTTGGGAGCGGTTGGCTTGAAGTCGGCGGCAACAATCAAACGTTCCGCCGGTGTCAGTGTCTTTTGCATGCTGCCTTTCCTTTCGTTTGGGTTTCTGAATTACTGTTGCATTGCAGCGCAGAGACGCGCCCAGTTCTTCTTCACTTCGAGTTCGAGTTTGCCAGCAGCGATGTCGGCAATAACCGCAGGATCGTCCTGTTCGTATTCCGGATACGCCTCACGAATGGAGGCGATGATCGGCAGACCCTTGTAGGTCGTGTCGTAAATCGGAGAGCGATTGAGTGCTCCGACGAGGAGCACGATATTCGCTCCGGTCGTGGCAATCTCGGCCAGGGTGTTGTCGGTATTTTGGAAGTTGTTGTAAACGTCTTCCGCGATAGCGACACATTCGCCCTGCTCGAAATCAAATTGCGAGAGGTCCCAGGAGTATTCCTGTTTCTTGCCCGCTTCCGTCGGTTTCGGCTTCTTGTCCGCATACGCGAACCTCTTGCCGGCGACGAGTGCAAGCATCTGACCGAACGTCCGGCCACCTTGCGGAATTCCGCAGACAGTATCGAACGCATCGAGCAAATCTTGATCGCGGAGTTTCTGGCACGCCACCTCGGCGAATGCCTCGACCGCTTTCGGGTGGACTTCGATCCGCCGGAAGTTGAAGTAAATGTCTCCGACGAGATTCCGTCCTTGGCCATCTTTTCCCGCGTAAGGGACCAAAGGTCCTTTGCGTTCAGAGCCAACTTTCGGACAGACATAGACTGCGTTGCAGCGCTTCCCAAGTTCCAGGAGATCTTCTCCTGGCAGTGGAATGATAGGCTTCATGGTTACTCCCTTTTGATAAACGATGTGGGTTTCCACGGAGTCCGCAGATGAATCGCCCCGAAGCCGATCGCTTTCGCGCCGAGCTTCCTGAGCCTTTCCATCTTCTGACGGCACTCTAGCTTAAAATTTACACAATATCAACAAACTAAAAGCACCTCGTTAAATGATTAAATAAGGTGTACACACAGGTCCGATACAAAATACTGTTGGCGATGATCTCGGATTAAGTCCCCCACCAACGAGATTTTGTCAGGGTATTTTATTTATAGTGAGCAAAGTCGAACCAGCATCTTTAGAATCTCTAGATTGAGGTACTCGGGTCAGATTACTTCTTCGGAATCTAGGTTTAAATATTAACAGGTAATTTTTCCAGGTATTCTAACTCAATTATTCCCTTACAATTTTCGTTATTACTATTGCGTGTATTTTTTACCTTGCATTTCATCGGTGGCAGAAGAATTTCGCTGTCTTCATTTCGGACGAAGCTATCAAATTGGTCGAGCTCTAAAATAAACCCGTTTTTTGGAATAGTTATTTCATATCTATAATAGCCGTAGTCTGGGTCGGACGGAACCGTAAATGTTGATGAAATAATTTTAAACTCTACTATATCATTAATATTGTAATGGAGCAGGACATCATCAATTCTTACATCTCTGTAGAGTATAATTTTGTTTTTTGTTGGTTTCATCGCACTAATAATATTTGAAATATCATCCCTTGCGATTTTAAGAATTTTAATTTTTGTTTCATCGTCCAATTTATCATATATCCGGTTTTGATATCTCTCAACACTTTTCCTATCAAGCGTTCGTTCGCCACCCTCATGCTCTTTAAGAACACTCTTTGAATCATTGTTCACAATTTCGGCAACCTGCCAAAGACGATTCATATTGCCACAAAGTAAATTATTGACGATTAAATAATCGTTTCTTGTGTAGAAAAAAATCGTTTCTTCAAGATCCATATTTATCAATTAATATACAGGCAAGGCCTTGTAAGGGTATTTTAGCATTTTTCGACTCTTGAAATTAAGGTACTCGGGTCACTCCGACCGTGTCCCTTCGGAGCTTTCTTTGGCCCTCATAGCTTTAGTGATGTGGGCGGCGCAGTGGGATACTTAGTTTTCTTGGAAATTAAATTAAATGTTTCTTAATAAAAGCTCTACCTGAACCAGACTTCAAATACTTTTCGAATTCGAAGGCTTTGTATTTGTCTGAAATTGCTACATAAGAAACTAGTTTGACAGGTAAACGAAGTGCTGTAGCGGGAACATGACCATTCTCATGTCTCTCTATCCTTTCTTTCAAGTCAAAAGTACAACCTGTATACATCTCTCCATCTTTACACTTTAGAATGTAAATATAGTACATACGAATATTGTATCCTGGCGGACTGCGTCCGCCGTAGCCCGAAATACTTATAGCGACCGAACCCGCCGTCGCTAAAGCTATGGCGGGCGAAGGCGGAGACGGACGGATTCGAACCGTCGAGGGCTTTAAGACCCTACCTCGTTAGCAGTGAGGCGCTTTCGACCACTCAGCCACGTCTCCTTGAGCGCCAATTTAACATATTTTTGGCCAATTTTCTTTACGAGAAAGGGCTCGACGCGGTTGCGTCGAGCCCTTTTTGAACACAGAGGCCCTACCTCACCTCCACGAACTTCTTATCGCAAAGGCGGTAAGAAGGTTTCTTGACCGGACGTCTGTACACGCAGGCCTCGAAAGCGTAGAAGCCCGCGCGCACGGTGTAGAGCTCCTCGGCGCTGTTCACACCTCTTCTCGTCTCGCCGTAAACGGTTTTGTAATCCAGCAGATTGCTAGAAGTCACGGTGAAGGAGTAGCGGGCGTTGTCCCGATGGGACTCGATGCGCCACTTCACCCTGACTTCCGCGAAGCCGCCGTTCGTCACGACTCTTACCGGGGAGACCGTGAGAGTGACAGGTTTGGGCGCGCCCTCGGTGCGCGAGGTATATACGAGATAGAAAAGCACTACCCAGAAGAACACCAGCCGCCAGCATATCTTCTTCATGGCCGCTCTCCTTGAACCGGGTCTTGCTACATTAAATAGCCGATTTGCCAAAAATACAACCGGGCATATAATAGCGGGTATATGGATTACGAAAACAGAAGCTTCTTACAAAGGAATATCGTGTGGATGGTGGTACTCGCGGCGGTCGTCGTCTTCGGCTTCCTCTTGTTCAAAGGCTGGGACAAAATCGTGAACGAGAAGGTGGACAAAAGCGTGACCATCACAGGCAACTTCTCCTGCCTGCCTTTGAAATCAGGAGTTCCGACCGAGAAGGATTGCACGCTGGGAGTGAAAGGCCGGGACGGAATGTACTATGGGCTCGACATCAGCCGCATCCAGGACGCCAACACCGACCTCAAAGCCAACGACACTATTGCCGTAACGGGATTCCTCAAACCCATTGCCGAAGTGACTGCGGACGACTGGGCGAAATATAACCTGGCGGGAGTGATAAAGGTGAATACGCTGCTCCGCACACGCTAGAGTTCTAGTGCGCGACTGCTATACAAATAATTTTCTTGGCGCCAGCGGCCTTTAGCGCGCAGCGCGCTTCGGCGAAGGTCGCTCCCGTGGTGGTGACATCGTCTATGAGTACGACAAAGCGGTCAAGAACCGCGGAAGGATTGAGAATCTTCATCGAATCGCTGAGATTCTTCATCCGCTCGCTTTTCGATGAAGTTCTGGTCTGGCTCTCGGTGTGGCGGGTCTTGACCAGCTGGCCGGTAACATATTTCAGAATCCTGCCCTGCCTGCCGGCAGGCAGGCCCTCGTCACAATCTTTCACCGCCTGGGCCAGTAGCTCGGCCTGGTTCCAGCCGCGCTCGTAGCGGCGCTTGCCGGAGACGGGCATGGGCATAAGCAAGGCGCGGTGTTCGGTATCTAAAGCATTTCTCTCGCCCAGCTCCGCGACGATGGTGTCATAAAGAATTTCCCCCAGCTTCGCGGCGAGTACGGTGTTGCCGCCGTACTTCACTTCCCAAATGATTTCTTTTACGAGCGGGTGGGAATAATCGAAAAGGGCAATAACATCTTTCTCTTCGATGTCTGTCGCGCGGGGGAGCTTCGCCAGAAGTTTATCGGTGGGAAGCGATTCGAGCACCAGAATTTCCGGTTTTTTGGGGAATAAAAAGCCTGTCAGGCTTTTTATAAAAAAGGTAAGAATTCTCATCGCTCGGTTATGATATTATAGAACAACCTATGGCCTTCTTCAGCAAATTCTTCGGCAATCGTGAACCGAGAGCTCTCGGCATAGACATCGGCTCCTCAGCAATAAAAGTGGTGCAGCTCAAGAAGAAAAACGGCCAGGCGATACTCGAAACTTACGGCGAACTGGCGCTTGGTCCTTACGGCGGGCTCTCGGTGGGACAGGCGGTGCAGCTGCCGACGGACAAAATTTCCGCCGCACTCGCGGACCTTATGAAGGAGAAGGAAGTGAATGTTACCACCAAATCCTCGGGACTCTCCATCCCTTTCTCCTCCTCACTCATGGCGGTTATTGAGATGCCTGAAGTGGCGCAGAAGGAACTTGCCATCATGGTGCCAATTGAGGCGAGGAAATACATCCCGGTGCCTATCTCGGAAGTAATGCTCGACTGGTCGGTCATACCGCGAAGCGACGTAAGAGTGGAGAGTGTCGCCGAAGAACTGCCGCAGGAAGGCGGCGGCTTCGCCGCGCCGGCGGCGGCTATGCCGAAAATCGATGTGCTTATGGTAGCGATACACAAGGAAACAATCGCCCGCTTCCAGGAAATAGTTTCCTCGGCGGGGCTCGACGCCGGCTTCTTCGAAATAGAAATCTTCGCCACCAGCCGCGCCGTGATGGACGAGGGGCTGCGGCCAGTCATGATTATGGACATGGGGGCCGCCACCACCAAGCTCTACATCATCGAACGCGGCATCGTGCGCGCTTCGCACACCATAAACCGCGGCTCACAGGATATCACCTCCAATCTTTCCAAATCTCTCAATATGACTCCCGAGCAGGCGGAAGTGATGAAGCGGGAAGTTGGTGCCGCTGGCGACGACAAGAGCGTGAACGACGTCATCGCGCTCGTGCTCGACTACATATTTGCCGAAGCGAACACCGTGCTTCTCGACTACGAACAGCGTTACAACAAAGCGGTGTCGAAGACGATACTTGTCGGCGGGGGAGCGGCGCTCAAAGGGCTTCTCGAGCTGGCCAAAGCCAATTTCAAAACTGAGGCGGAACTCGCCGAACCTTTCTCAAAAGTGGCGGCCCCCGCCTTCCTCGAAAAAATATTGCGCGAGACCGGGCCTGAATTCGCTGTGGCCATCGGCCTCGCCTTGAGAAAACTCGCCGAAGAGGAGGAATAATGGTATAGTGCGGACAGACGTCACACGCGGCTTTTGCATAAGAAAGGAGGCGCGACATGAACCAGAAGGTCAGACTGGTCGACGACAGTCTCGCCTCGTGGGCGATGGCCGTGAAGGAGCTCAACCTCTCCGCCTCGTCAGAGTACATGAGGGAGCTCATCGAGGAAGGCGGGGAGCACCTCATGTCTCTCAGAGACGAGTATGGAACGGTTCACAGGGAGGCCGACGCCATTCTCGTGAAGGGGATTGAAGCGCGGCTCGCCAAGGCGGAGGAGCTTCTGCGCCAGAGACTCCTCATCGAGGCGGAACAAGCCAAGATGAAGGAGCGGCAAGCTCGCTGAGCGCCCGATGTCCCTGTGGACATCGGGCGCTTTTCCATTCTGCAGTTATCCACGTTTAGCAGTGCTATTAAATTGGCTTTTGGATTATAATTTAGACGTACACTATGCCTCCGAAATTTGAATCATCGTTCATTCCCAAAGGGCCGGCCGCAGCGAGCGCCGGAGCAACTTACGGTTCGGCCCCTCTCACCGCAAAGAGGAAAGGGGAGCGCACCATCCTCGGCTTCATCGCCGGCATCGTCTTCACCATCTCCATCTTCGCGGCACTTGCCGCCTTGGGCTACAAGTTCTACCTCAATTCCTCGATTGAGAACATGAAGACCGAGCTTGAAGCCGGACGCGCGGCGCTCGAGACCGAGACGGTTTCCGAAATTATCCGTCTCAACAACCGCTTGCTCGCGGCGGAGGCGCTCATCTCCCGCCACCGCGCCGTCTCGCCCATCTTCCGCTTCCTCGATGAGGCGACGGTGAAGACGGTGCGCTTCACCGACTTCTACTTCTCGACCGACGACATTGGCCCGAGAGTAAATATCAAAGGCGAGGCCAAGAGCTACGCGGCTCTGGCGCTCCAGGCCGAACTTATGAACAAGAGCCCGCTCTTCAAAAATCCGGTTTTCTCCGACCTGCGCCTCGACGACAAGGGCAACGTGGAATTCACTTTCGCCGCATCCGTCGACCCGACGCTGGTCTCTTACAAGAAGGAAATAGAGAAACAGCAACCGACAACCAACAACCTACAACCGACGGCAACTTCTACTACAACCACTACCAAGTCCGTTGCTACGACGACTAAAGCAACCACAACACCGCGATGAAAAACACTTCCGCCATTTTCCTGATAGTTCTCGCCCTGGGTCTCTTCTTCGCCTTCACCAAGCCGTACTATGACGGCATGCAGGATGTGGCCGCCACCGCGGCCGGCTATCGCGAAGCTCTCGACAATCTCTCCCGCATCATCGAAACGCGCGACCGTCTGCTCGTGAACTACAACTCCATTCCCAAGACCGAACTCGACCGCCTGAGCAAAGCTCTGCCGCAAAACGTGGACACGGTCAAGCTCGCGCACGAGCTTGACTCGATAGGCGCCAAATACAACATTTCCATAAAAGATGTCTCGATAGACACCAAGTCGTCCTCGGATTCCGCCAAGGTGGCGCTGCCCGGCAGCGAGTCGCCTTACGAAAAAGCCGTGGTTTCGGTGGGCTTCGTCTCAAACTACAAGAATTTCCGCGACTTCATGAAAGACCTGGAGAAAAGCTTGCGGATTATGGACGTGAAGTCGGTCAAGTTTGAGGTGCCAGAGCAGACCACCGGAACAGCCGGCGCGGGGCTCTATGAACACGAGCTTCTGCTCGAGACCTATTGGGTCAAATAAACAATATGAACGCCCTTCTGGAAAACAAAAAAGCAATCGTCGCCCTGGTGGTTCTGGTGCTGGGATTCTTCATTTACAGCATGGTGGTTGGACCCCAGAAGACTCCGACGGCCGGCGAAACTTCTCCTGGCGAAGACCTGGTCAAGACGGCGGAGAAACTTTCGAGCATCAATTTCGACCAGGCGCTTTTCAAAACTTCGGGCTACAAATCGCTTATCGACTGGAGTCCGGCCGTACCGGCACAGCCCACCGGCAGGGCGAATCCGTTTGAAGTAATCGGCCGGGATTAATCTCATGGCCACGTCTCCCAAGAGCAAAGCAGATACCGCGGAAGGGAAAGAGGCGCCCAAAAGAAGTCTCAAGGACGAGGAAATGTCCGCGAAAATCCTCGACTTCATCCCGCAGGATTCGGCCATGCATTACAAAATCGTGCCGATAGGGGTGAAAGACGGCGTGCTCGAAGTGGGCGCACTTGACCCGAACGGCCTCGAAGCGCGGGATGCTCTGACCTTCATCTCCGCGAAAATCGGGATGCCCTACAAGCTTTTTCTCATCAGCGACGAAGATTTCCAGCGGGCGATGAATAAGTACCAGGGTCTCACCGGCGAGGTAACTGAAGCTCTCTCGGAGCTTGAGTCCGAGATTGCGGCGAAGACCGCTGAAATGCCTGAAGAGGGGATGAAGGATGGCAAAAATCTTGCCGCGAAAATCGTTGAGGACGCTCCGGTCATAAAAATCGTGGCCACCATCCTCTCGCACGCTTCCGAGCAGAACGCTTCCGATATCCACATCGAACCGACCAAGGACAATCTCAAGGTGCGCTTCAGGGTGGACGGCGACCTCAATGTCTCTCTCGTCCTGCCGATGAAGGTCCACTCCGCGGTGGTGGCAAGAATCAAGATTCTCTGCAACATGCGCCTCGACGAGAAGAGAAAGCCTCAGGACGGGCGCTTCTCCGCCAAGCTCGACGGCAGCGGCAAGAAAATCGACTTGCGCGTCTCCACCTTCCCAACCTACTACGGAGAAAAAGTGGTAATGAGGATTCTCGACCAGTCTAAAGGCCTTATGCCTTTAGACGGAATGGGCCTTTCGGAAAGAAATCTCAAACTCATAAGGAGCGCCATTCAGGAGCCGTACGGTCTCATCCTCATCTCCGGTCCCACGGGGTCCGGCAAATCCACCACGCTTTACTCGATGTTGAACGAAGTGGACCGCGAGCACAAGAACGTGCTCTCGCTCGAAGACCCGGTCGAGTACAACATCGATGGCGTCTCGCAGTCGCAGGTTCAGCCGGAAATTGATTACACCTTCGCTACTGGCCTCCGCACCACCTTGCGCCAGGACCCGGATATCATCATGGTGGGAGAAATCCGCGACAAGGAGACGGCTCAGCTTGCCATCCACGCCGCGCTTACCGGTCACCTCGTCTTCTCGACCATTCACACCAACAATGCCATCGGCGTTATCCCGAGGCTCATTGCCATGGGAGTTGACCCTTATCTCATCGCGCCCACCTTGCGGCTCACCATGGCACAACGTCTGGTAAGGAAACTCTATCCCGGCACCGGCAAACCCATACCGGTCGAGGGTTCGATCAAGCTTATGATAGACAAACAGTTCGAAGATTTGCCGACGAAATATCAGAAAGATATTCCTCTGGGCAAGGAAATTTACGAAATCGAATCGACGCCCGAGAGTCCGACCGGCATCCAGGGCCGCATGGCGGTGATGGAAGTCTTCGAGATGGACAAAATCGTCGAGGAAGTCATATTGCGCGACCCGACCGAGCCTGAGCTCTACAAGGTGGCGCGCGAGCAGGGCATGCTTTCCATGAAGGAAGACGCGATAGTGAAGGCCCTGCAGAAAGTTATTCCATTCGAGGAAATTAATACGCTATAATCAAGACATGGCAGGAACACAGGAAAATCTTTTGAACGACCTGGTCGCCGTGGTCGCCAAGGAAGGCGCTTCCGACCTTCATCTTGCCGAAGGCCGCCCGCCCTTCATCCGGGTGTCCGGTTTTCTCATACCATTGGTCAAGATTCAGCCTCTTACCAAAGAAGACATGGAAGCGTTTCTCTCGATTCTCCTCAAGCCGAACAACCGGCAAGAATTCGAGGAAGAGAAGGACACCAACTTCGCCTGGAGCCATGGGAGCAAGCTCCGTTTCCGCTGCAACGCCTTCGTCTCTTTGGGCAAGGTCGGCATCGCTATGCGGCTTATCCCGAACGTCATCAGAACTTTCCAGGAACTCAAACTGCCGCCCTCGCTCGAAATGTTTTGCCGGAAGCAGCAGGGATTCTTCCTGGTTGTCGGTCCCGTCGGCGTGGGCAAGTCGACGACGCTTGCCACCATGATCGAATCCATCAATAAGGAACGTCTTGAGCACGTCATCACCATCGAGGACCCGGTCGAGTTCATCTTCGAGCCCAAGAAATCCATCATCGACCAGCGCGAGGTGAAGCTTGATACGCCTGACTTCCACAAGGCGCTCGAAGGAGTTTTCCGCCAGGACGCCGACATTCTGATGATAGGCGAGATGCGCGACCCGGAAACCATCTCGACCGCCGTCACGGCCGCGGAAACCGGACATCTCGTATTCTCGACCCTTCACACCAATACCGCCGCGCAGACTATCGACCGTATCATTGATTCGTTCCCGTCCGAGAGCCAAGCGCAAATCCGTCTCCAGCTTTCGAGCTCGCTCCTGGGCATCTTCTCGCAGCGCTTAATCCCGAGGATTTCCGGCGGGTTGGTGCCGGCATACGAGCTTCTGGTAAACAACAACGCGGTCTCGAATTTAATCCGCGAGAAGCGCACCCATGAGATAGACACCGTCATCGAAACGGGCTCGGAAGAGGGGATGATAGACCTTAATCGCTCGCTCGCCGAACTTGTGAGAACGGGCGAGATTACCGCCGAGAACGCCTTCCGGTTCTCGCAGAATCCGAAGACGCTCGAAAGAATGTTATAAAAAACCGCCATGCTTTTTAATTACCAAGCGCTGGAGAATTCCGGCAAACGAGTTGAAGGAGCTATCGAAGCCGTTTCCATGGACGTGGCCATCGGTTCGCTCCAGAAGCGCGGACTCATCATCTCCACCATAGAGCCCGCCGAGAAGGAGCCGTGGTACGCCCGTCTCTCGATAACCAACCGCGTTTCGAACAAAGACGTGGTGATGCTCTCGCGCCAGATGGCAACCCTTTTCGAGGCGCAGGTTTCGGCGCTGAAAATCTTTACCCTGCTCTCGAGCGAGACGGAAAATCCGGCGTTGAGGAAGAGCCTCGACATGATCGTGGGCGACCTGCAGTCCGGCAGCCCGATTTCGAAGGCCCTCTCAAGACATCCGCACATTTTCTCCGACTTCTACGTCAACATGGTCAAGTCGGGCGAGGAAACCGGCAAACTCGACGAAACTTTCTCCTACCTAGCCGACCACCTGGACCGGAACTACGAAGTGGTAAGCAAGGCGAAGAACGCGCTCATCTATCCGGCCTTCGTCATCACCGTCTTCGTCGCGGTCATGGTTCTCATGTTCACCTTCATCATCCCGAAAATCAGCGCCATCATTGTCGATTCCGGCCAGGCGGTGCCGATTTATACCCAGATTATATTCTGGCTGAGTAATTTCGCCATCGATTATGGAGTCTTCCTCCTGGCGGCGCTGGTGGGGGTGGGCTTCTTCACCTTCCGCTATGTGAGAACGCCCGCGGGCGAAGCGTCATTTGCCCGCTTCAAACTAGACGTGCCCATTCTCGGCAATCTCTACAGGAAGCTTTATCTCTCGGTCATTGCCGACACCATGAGCACCATGATTTCCTCCGGCATACCGATGCTCAAGGCGATTGAGGTAACCTCAACTGTCGTCGAAAACGACATTTACAAGGCGGTGCTCGCAAATGTTTTCACGGAAGTGAAGGGCGGCCGCTCCCTGTCGCAAGCCTTGTCCGACCACGAGGAGATTCCGAGCATTCTCGTCCAGATGATAAGAGTCGGCGAAGAAACGGGTGAATCGGGCAAGATTTTCCGCACCATGGCCCGTTTCTACCAGCGCGACGTTATCAATACGGTGGACACTATCGTAAGCCTCATTGAACCAGTGATGATAGTGGTTCTTGGCCTTGGTGTCGGCATTCTCCTGGCTTCCGTTCTTATCCCCATTTACGATATTGCGAATTCCGCCGGGCTTTAGAGTATAATTAATCAATCCTAACTTAGGATAATTAACTATTAAGTCATGACAATTTTAGGAAAACACAAGAAGGGCTTCACCCTCATTGAACTTCTGGTGGTGATTGCCATCATTGGCATTCTCTCGTCGGTGGTGCTCGCATCGCTCAATACGGCCAGGTCGAAGGGAAATGACGCCAAGATTAAGGCACAGCTCGCGGGACTTCGCGCCGCGGCCGAGATTTACTACGACAACAACGCAAGCTACGGCACCGCTTCAAACTCCTGCGCTTCCGGCATGTTCGCCGACACTGCTTCCGGCATGTCGCAGTACACGGCTGCGGCGAATTATCCCGCCGGCACGACGCTTGTCTGCAACGCCAACTCTTCCGCCTATGCCGTGCAGGGCAACCTCGCGACTTCCGGCCAATACTGGTGCGTGGATTCCACCAGCAAATCGAAAGCCGAAACAACCGCTCTCGGCACAAGTACTTCCTGCCCATAACCTTTCCGTCAGTTGGCGGATGTTATACTTAAAGGATGATTGTTACGGTCATCCTTTTCGTTTTTGGCACTATTATCGGGAGCTTTCTTAATGTGGTCGGTTTGAGGTGGAACGCAAAAAATTTCGGAGGCCGGTCTCGATGTCCGTCCTGCGGCAAGACCCTACGCTGGTATGAACTTGCGCCGGTATTAAGCTTCGTCTTCCTTCGCGCCCGCTGCGCCCGATGCAAAAACCGGATTTCCTGGCAGTATCCGGCCATCGAGATTTTAACCGGTCTCATCTTTGCCACCGTGCCGTATATATACCTCCCGGTTTTCTGCCTTTACATCATTATTTTGATTTACGACTTCCGTCACAAAATTATTCCTGATTCTCTTGTTTACTCGAGCGTTATTTTGGCACTGGTTTTTGGAAGTCGTGACGTAATTGCCGGATTGATTCTATTTTCATTCTTCGCGGCGATTTGGCTGCTATCCTCCGGCAGAGCCATAGGGTTCGGTGATGCGAAATTAGGACTTTCAATCGGACTCTTACTTGGTACCGCGGCAGGATTTTCCGCGATAATCCTGGCTTTCTGGCTCGGCGCCGCCAGCGGGATTCTCTACATGATTTTTTCGCCCAAAAATATTACAATGAAGAGCGAAATGCCGTTTGCGCCGTTTCTGGTTCTCGGGGCCTGGCTCGCTCTCATCTTCAACCTCGACCTCTTGCATGTCTCACTTTTTTAAACACCGATCTCACGGTTTCTCTCTCATCGAACTCATGGTGTCGATTGGCATCATGGCGGTTCTCATCACGGTTATTATCATGAATCAGCAGAGTTACACCGAAGCCGCCACCTTGAGAAACACGGCCGACGACCTGGGTATCACGATAGCGGAGGCGCAGGCATACGGCATCGCGGTCAGGGAGCGCGCCATCGGTTCCGCCGATTTCGGTTCAGGATACGGCTTAAGCGTCACTCTGCTTGAAGCGGGAGGGCAGACGGGATACGTCTTCTTCTCCGACAGGAACGGCAATCAGTACTACGACGGAAGCTTCGCCTGCGCCACCGGGGGCTCCGAGGAGTGTCTCAGGAAAGTGATTTTCCCCGGCGGGGCTTACGTGGAGTCCTTCTGCATTTTGAGAAGTTCCGGAGGAGACCTTTGTAACAACGTGAGCAGGGTTGACATAAGTTTCCGCCGGCCGGACCCGGAAGCCCGGCTTATATTCTTCAACAGCGGCGGAAGCCAGTACAATCCGGCCAACATCAGCGGTGCACTCATACAGCTCAAGAGTCCGACCGGGCTCACTCGGCAGGTCAAGGTCTATAATACCGGCCAGGTATCAATACAATGAAGAAAGGATTTACATTGATAGAGCTTATGACCGCGGTATCGATATTCGCCATCGTCATGGTCATCAGCATGGGTTCGATTATCGGCATCTTCGACGCCAATCGGAAATCACGCGCGCTCAAGGCGGTGATGGGCAACCTGAACCTCACTATAGAAAGCATGTCCAAGGAAATGCGCTTCGGCAGGAATTATCATTGCGGTTCCTCCGGCCAGCCCACATCACCGCAGAACTGCCCCTCAGGCGATACCTCTGTGAGCTTCTTGTCGAGTGAGGACGAACAGATTACTTACCGGCTTTCCGGCCAGTCCATAGAAAAGAAAACCGGCACCGGCGACTACATTGCCGTGACCGCGCCGGAGATTGCCGTGGACAGTCTTGACTTCTTTACTCTCGGTGCCGGCGCGGGCGACGCCGTGCAGCCGAAAGTGCTCATGAAAATCAAGGCTCACGCCGGTTCAAACAGAGGCAGAACGGACATGACGCTCCAGACGCTTGTTTCCCAGCGGGTACCAGATTTGTAAAATGACCAACAACCAACAACCAACAACCAATAAAGGGTTTACGATAATCGAAACGCTGGTGGCTGTCGCCATACTCGTGGCGGTCGTTGTCGGCACTATGGGCGCGGTACAGACAGCTATCTCCTCCTATATTTATTCCAAAGACCAGATTATTGCCTTCTACCTCGCTCAGGAGGGCTTCGAGCAGATTAGGAACCTCCGTGACGAGAACCGTCTGGCCGGCAGAAACTGGCTCTACGGCATAGCACAATATTCAAGCGACGCATGCTACTTCGGCAAGGTCTGCATCGTTTCTCCGGTTGATGCTTTGTGGCCCGTGCAGTGTTCGGGCGGGACGGGAGCATGCCCGTATCTGCGGCAAGAGCCCGCCGCTGGTTTCTACGGCTATACCAGCACGTGGAACGATACCCAATTCAGAAGGGAAATAACCCTAACCTCGATAAATGCCGAGGAAATCTCGGTAAACATTACGGTAAGCTGGAAGAAAGGTTTGGTCTCAAGGCAGTTTAGGACGCGTGAAAATCTTTTAAACTGGTAATATTATGAAAAATCCTAAATCCGGGTTCACCCTGCTTCTGGCGGTAATAATCACAGGAACGCTTCTCGTCATTGCGGCGGGTATTACCGCTCTCGCGGTGAAGCAGTCTCTCATTGCCGTGGCCGGGCGCGATTCACAGCAGGCTTTCTACGCCGCCGATACCGGGCTCGAATGCGCTCTCTACTGGGATGTGAAAAACCCTTCGGGTTTTTCTGCCTTCGACCCATCGACCGGCTCGACCATCTACTGCAACCGGGACTCGTCCAATCCAGGCAATCAATGGGTGGTGGGCGGCAGCTCCGCCTCCACCTTCACCATCAATTTCCTGCCCGATTTGCAGTGTGCCGTCGTGACGGTCACCAAGCAGGGACTTGCCACCACCATAGAATCCTTGGGGTACAATACCTGCAGCGCCGGGAACCCCCGCCGTGTCGAACGCGCCATCAGGGCGAGATATTAACTATAGCCATAAACCCCTCCCGTTTTGCTTCGCAATCCACCCTCCCCTTTGCAGGGGAGGGTCTTATTTTAAGCCATATTTTCGGTATTTAGAGTTATGAAATGAATTTGAGCTTGACAAAAATTGATGAATATGCTAAGATGATAAAAGAGGGTAAAGATAGGTTGGAGTGTTCGACAGCCGCGTGTGCGCCCGATTTTCATACGACGGGGCGCGAATCCGGCGGAACAGACTGCTCATAGAGAGGAAGTTCAACCTATGGTTCCAGATGATTCTTACGGCATCTGCCACGGCCCCGAATCGCGCGCGCCGCGTGTGGGCTACTCGGGCGAATATGCCGATGGAAAAGTCTGGGACCACCCTCGTCCTATCACGCTCCGACGGCCACTTGCCGCCGGAGTTTTCGTTTTTTTTTATTTATTTTCTCCCCTGCAAAGGGGAGGATTAAAGGAGGGGTGTATGTGGGGGTGTATTATTATCAATGTGAAAAGATTCAACAACCTTCCGCTACTAAAGAGTCGCAGGAAACAATTAAGGAAGGAATCAACTTCCCAAGAAACAATTTTTTGGTCGAAATTGAGGCGGCACCAGTTGGGTTTCAAATTCAAGCGCCAGCATTCTGTTGGCCCGTACATTTTGGATTTTTACTGCCCGGACAAAAAGCTTGCTATAGAGCTTGATGGCTCTCATCATACGGATAACAAAGAATATGACACCGAAAGGTCTGATTATTTGAAAGAATTCGGTATCAATGTTCTGCGTTTTTGGAACAGGGAGGCGGATGCTAATATTGAGTCTGTAATGGCAAGGATTAAGCATGAATTAGACCTCCTCCCTGCCAAGGGGGAGGTGCCGAAGGCGGAAGGGGTGAATTAAAATGGAAGTCACCAAGGAAACTATCGAGAGAATAAAAAAGCTCCGCGAGGCTATCAACAGGCATCGCTACCTTTATCACGTCGAGAATAAGTCGGAGATTTCTCCCGAGGCGCTCGATTCGCTGAAGCGCGAACTCGCGGAGCTTGAGTCGCGATATCCGGAACTTGTCACTTCCGACTCTCCCACCCAGCGGGTGGCAGGGAAGGCACTCGCGCAATTCAAGAAGGTCGTCCACGCCGTGCCGCAGTGGTCCTTCAATGACGCTTTCGACGAGGAAGACATGCGTGCTTTTGACGAAAGGGTGAAAAAGACTCTGGGAGAGTCTTTTTCGGCGCCCGAATACATCGCAGAATTGAAAATCGACGGTCTCAAGGTGGTGCTGACTTACGAAAATGGGGTGCTCACAAATGCCGCCACGAGAGGCGATGGCCGGGTGGGCGAGGACGTGACGCACAATATCCGCACCATAGAGTCCGTGCCGCTTCGTCTCGAGGAACCTGTTTCGCTTATCGCTGAGGGGGAAGTCTTCATGCCCAAGGGTGTTTTCGACAAACTCAACAAGAAGAGGAAGAAGGAAGGTCTCGAGCTTTTCGCCAATCCGAGAAACGTCGCCGCGGGCTCCATCCGCCAGCTTGACCCCAACATCACGAGCGAAAGAGAACTTGATACTTTTATTTACGATTTGGTCCGGCTCGGGAATCGCGCGCTTCCTGACACGCAGGAAGAAGAATTGAAATTGCTGAAGAAGCTTGGCTTCAAGGTCAATCCCGATTTCAAAAAATTCAGGGATATAGAAGGCGTCATCGGCTTCTGGGAGGAGTGGGCGGACAAGAAGGACAAGCAGGATTATCTCATCGACGGCATTGTAGTGAAGGTGGACAAGAGAAAATATCAGGAGCGGCTAGGCTACACCGGCAAGGCGCCGCGCTTCGGCATCGCTTTCAAATTTGCCGCCGAACAGGTGACGACCGTGGTGGAAAATATTACTCTCCAGCTCGGGCGGACCGGTGTTTTGACGCCGGTCGCCGTTTTGAGGCCTGTGCTTGTGGCAGGCTCCACAGTCTCGCGTGCCACGCTTCACAACGAGGATGAAATAAAAAGAAAGGATATAAGAATAGGAGACACCGTGGTTATACAGAAGGCGGGCGATGTCATACCGGAAGTGGTCAAGCCCGTTCTTGAGATGCGCACGGGCAAAGAGAAAATTTTCAAATTCCCGGTGCACTTCCCGCTCTGCGGCGGCGATGGCAGAATTGAGCGCATTCCCGGCCAGGCGGCCTACCGCTGCGTGGCCAAGAATTCCTACGAACAGCAGAGGCGGAAGCTCGCGCATTTCGCCTCGCGAAACGTTTTCGACATCGACGGCCTGGGGCCGAAGATTATAAGCCAGCTCATGGCGGCGGAGCTCATTTCTGGTTTCGACGACATTTTCAATCTGAAGAAAGGCGATTTGGAAACCTTGGAACGCTTCGGCCAGAAGTCGATTGAGAATCTTTTGAATTCCATAGAGAAAGCGCGCGACGTGACGCTCGCGCGCTTCATTGCCTCACTCTCGATTCCTCAGGTTGGGGAGGAAACTTCTCGGCTGTTAGCCGAGAAGTTTGCCGGCGCGGAAAAATTCGCGAGTGCGAATTTTGACGAATTTCAAAACATCGAGGGTGTTGGACCGATAGTGGCTAAGTCAATTACCGAATGGTTCAAGGACAGAGAAAATAAAAAATTATATGAACGGCTTTTGAAACAAGTAAAAATCAAGAGACAAGAAACAAGAGACAAGAAACAAACAAAATTGAAAGGACTCAAGTTTGTACTCACAGGCACACTCGAATCTCTTTCTCGCGAAGAGGCGAAGGAAAGAATCAGGCAAGCGGGCGGGGAAGTCTCGGGCTCTGTTTCGAAAAATACTGACTACGTTGTCGCCGGCGCCGAACCGGGCGAAAAGCTCGAAAAAGCGGAAGAATTTGGAGTAAGGGTGCTTGATGAAAAGGAGTTTATTTCCCTACTTGCTGGAAAATAAATAGCGGGGTATAGTATAAAAGGAGGAGAGAAGGGAGATCTTGCGCCAGTCAGTTCGGTCGTGTCAACCTTCACATTAACGTACGTTCTGTTGTCGGAGGCTATGTGGAAAACACCGTCTTCAGCACACCCCGTCCTGCCCGTATCCTCGACGCGAAGTACGACATCTACGCCCCCACGCTCAGGCAGATGGGACTCCCGACGCAGGAGTTCCGTGCCGCCGGGATGGTGGATGGCAGAGTGATCGTGCACCCCGATGACGTGGCCGAAGAAGCCCGGCAGAAGCCGTTCTTCGTCCGCAGAAACATCGTCGAGTTCGCAGACTGACCCTCTCTCAGAAGTTTTTCGCCGGTCGCGTTTCCCAGCGCGACCGGCTTTAATTTTGTGTTAAAATGGCTCCATGGATGCCCAAAAAGTGCTTGATTTGGCCAAGCTTGCCCGCATAGAAATGGGCGCCGAAGAAGCGAAGAGGCTTTCGCATGAATTCGACGCGATTTTGGATTATGTAAGCGAGGTTAAAAAGGTAAGCAGTAACCTGCCCCTGCAAAGGGGAAGGATGGAAGGGGTCTACAATGTCATGCGCCAGGACGGCGAACCGCACGCGTCCGGCATTTATACGGAGAAGATGCTCTTGCAAGCGCCGGCGCGGGAAGGGAATTATCTTAAGGTAAAGAAAATACTGTGAAAGATGACCTAAACGCGTTTCTGGAAATATTCGAAGACGCCAAATCTTATGGCGAAGGCCCTTTGAGCGGCAAGACTATTGCTATCAAGGACAACATGCTCTTCGAAGGCCACAAGGCGACGGCAGGCTCGAAAATTCTTGAGGGATTTGTCGCTCCGTACGACGCAACCGTCGTGAAGAAGCTCAAGGAGGCGGGCGCTATTATTGTCGGCCGCACCAACATGGACGAATTCGCCATGGGCAGCTCGACGGAGAGTTCGGCCTACGGCGTTACCAAGAATCCGCACGACCCAGAGAGGACTCCGGGCGGGTCTTCAGGCGGCTCCGCGGCCGCGGTAGCCGCCGGTCTGGTTTGGGGCTCGCTCGGTTCGGACACCGGCGGCTCCATCCGACAGCCGGCGGCGTTGTGCGGCATTGTCGGCCTCAAACCGACTTATGGCAGGGTTAGCCGCCATGGGCTTATCGCTCTCGGCTCATCTCTCGACCAGATTGGCCCGTTTGCCAAAACGGTTTCCGATGCCGAACTCATCTATAACGTTATTAAAGGCCAAGACCCGATGGACAGCACCACTATTTCCGAAGACACCTATTCCGCCAGGAAAAAGTTCGGCAAGACCATCGGCGTGCCCCGCGACTTCGTGGAGAAGGAGGGCATAAGCGAAGAAGTGAAAAAGAATTTCGAAGAAGCGATAGCAAAATTCGAATCGCTCGGCTATGGAATCATGGATATTTCCCTTCCATCTCTTGCTTACGCGCTTTCGGCTTATTACATCATCCTGCCGGCCGAAGCATCTTCGAACCTGGCCAGATTCGACGGAGTGAAATACGGCATCCACAAGGACGGTGAAAATTCGATTGATGATTATTTCAAAACGAGGGGAGAGGGCTTCGGCGAAGAAGTGAGGAGAAGAATTATTCTCGGCACCTATGTATTGTCGTCCGGTTACTATGACGAATATTACGGCGAAGCCCAGAAGGCGAAGGAGGCCATCACGGCCGAGCTGCGTCAGGCTTTCCGGAGCGTCGACCTGGTGCTCACGCCGACCACGCCTTCGCCCGCCTTCAAGTTCGGCGAGAAGTCTAGTCCGCTTGAGATGTATCTCGAGGACATCTTCACTGTGCCCGCCAATATAGCGGGCTGCCCGGCCATTTCTCTGCCGTCCGGTTTCTCCGGCAAACTTCCGCTCGGCATTGAGTTGACGGCTGACCTCGGCCGGGAGGATAATTTATTCAAAGCCGGCAAAGACTTTCTCAATGAAAATTGAAAACTCTAAATTGAAAATTTAAAATCCATGCCTCCAGACAAGAAAAAATCGCTGCCGCCGGTCGGCATGGGCCTCAAAGAGGAGGTCACTTTCCTCCTGGCAGGACTTTTCCTCCTTTCGCTCATCGTGAATCAGATTATGAATTATCTTTATTCGCTCGGCTTCGGCGACATCGGCGCCGGGTGGAATTATTTTTTATACACTTACCTCATTCCTTTCTGGGGCAAGTGGAAGATTATAGCAATTTTCCTTTCTGCCGCTTGTGTCGTCTGGGCCTACTACAGCGCGAGGAAGCTAGGGCAAGTGGCCAAGGCGGAAGAACAGCTTTTCGGTCCTTCGGGCGAGGAGGATACCATTCTCGACGAAGCGATTACGCACATGTCGCCGGAGAAGAAAATGGCGGGCAAGTGGGAGAGAGTTATGGCGCATGCTTATTCGGCAAACCAGGCCGACTGGCGGTTGGCTATTATGGAAGCTGACATCATGCTAGATGAAGCGCTCAGGGCGAAGGGGTTTGCCGGCGACGGAGTGGGGGAGATGCTTAAAGGGGCGAATCTCGGCGACCTCGTCTCGCTTGATGCCGCCTGGGATGCGCACAAAGTTAGAAACAGAATCGCGCATTCCGGCGGAGACTTCGAATTGAACGAAAGGGAAACAAGAAGAGTCGTCGGACTTTTTGAAGCCGTTCTGAAAGAGTTGGGAGCAATTTAGTGCCCCTAGGTGGCCACTTCGTGGTTGCGGGGCCAGGATTTGCACCTGGGGCTGAAGGTTATGAGCCTTCCGAGATACTGCTTCTCCACCCCGCTATCGTTAAGACGGCTATAATAATACTATCAATCTTCCAAAAAGCAAGATTTTTTTGCGCGAGTGACGGGACTTGAACCCGCAGCCTCGTCCGTGACAGGGACGCGCTCTAACCAATTGAGCTACACCCGCATGGTGTCGGCGGAAGGATTTGCACCTTCGACCTTGGGCTTATGAGTCCCACGCTCTAACTACCTGAGCTACGCCGACATATGGACCCATGCGCCCAGTTACTATAGCAAAAATCCCCTTGAATAAAAAACGGTATACAATATACGCATGACACACCAATTTTATAGGAGGGCCGCCTTTATTCTTTCGCTTCTAGGCGTGCTCTTCTCGGGGTATCTAAGCGGAATAAAATTCTTTACCAGCACTTGTGCCTTCAACGAATCCTGCCCCATTTTCCTGGGGCTTCCGGCTTGTTACTTCGGCTTCGCTCTGTTCCTTATCCTCTTCATAACGTCTCTCATGCTTCTTATGGGCAAGACGGCGTTTGCCAGGGCGGTGAAGGTAAACACGTTTTTCTCCGGTCTAGGTGTGCTCTTCGCCGGCTACTTCGCTTATCCCGAAGTGCGGGACATGCTCGCCGGCACGCTTCCTTACCGCTTCTTCGGTCTTACAACTTGCGCCTACGGCTTCGTCTTCTTCGCCCTGGTTTTCTTCATCTCCGTCTGGGCAATGAACAAAAAGGGGTATAATTGAAAAATGAAAACATTAATCATCATCGTTGTTCTCGCCATTGTCGGCTGGATTCTCTGGCAGAATGGGATGCTCCCGTTTGTCTAGAGCCACCTCGCAGGATCGAACTGCGGACCCCGGCTTTACGAAAGCCGTGCTCTACCAACTGAGCTAAGGTGGCCTGGAGCCAAGATCGGGGATCGAACCCGAGACCTCATCCTTACCATGGATGTGCTCTACCAACTGAGCTATCTTGGCGAAATACGGCTTTAATCTTATAGAATTTTCGGCTCATTTGCAAAAACTTTGCTATAATCGCCGCATGGCCAGTCCGGAAGAAATCAGGACAAAGATAGAAGAACTTGAAGCCGAGATGGCCTCGGCCGATTTCTGGTCGGACAAAGACAGGGCGCAAGGGAAGATTCGCGAACTACAGGATTTGAAAAACGAACTTGAGGGAGCGGGGAAGTACGACAAGGGCGGCGCGGTCATGACCATTTTCTCCGGCGCTGGCGGTGACGATGCCGAAGACTTTTCCGCCATGCTGATGCAAATGTATCTGAAGCTTTTCGATAAGAAGAAATGGGGTTACAAAATTGTGCACCAGAACGAGAACGACCACGGCGGGTACAGGAATATCACTCTGGACATTGACGGCAAGAGTGCATACGGGATTTTGAAGAACGAATCCGGCGTCCATCGCCTGGTGCGGGTATCTCCCTTCAATGCCAATGAGAAACGCCACACCTCTTTCTCAATGGTCGAAGTGATTCCGAAGTTTGAGAAGCCGGATGAAGTGAAGATTCCTCCGGAAGATTTGAAAGTGGAACTTTCGAGGTCGAGCGGCCCCGGCGGTCAGAATGTGAACAAACGAGAAACGGCCGTGCGTCTGGTCCACATACCTACTAATTTGGCAGTCCACGTTGAGAGCGAGAGAAGCCAGGCGCAGAACAAGGAGAAAGCGCTTCTCATGCTAGAAGCCAAGCTCTACAAACTTCTAGAAGAAGAAAGAAAGGCCAAAGAGAAGGGGATGTATATTTCGAAAACGACGCAAATCGAATGGGGCAACCAAATCCGCTCGTATGTTCTCCATCCGTACAAGATGGTCAAGGACCACAGGACCAATGTCGAAACCTCCCAGGTGGAAAAAGTCCTCAACGGCGATTTGGATGAATTTCTTGAAGCCGAGAAGAATTTGTGATAATCTGGCGCAATGCTAAAAATCAGGTTGCAAAGGGTGGGGAGGAAGCATGAGCCGGGATTCAGGCTCGTTTTGACCGACTCCAAGAACTCCACCAAGTCCGGCCGCTTCGCCGAAGTGCTCGGTTCGTATGACCCGAGAAAAACCCGCGAAGCTTTAAAGATTGACCGTATCAAGCACTGGCTCTCCCAGGGCGCGGGGCTTACCGGCTCGGTCAATAATCTCCTTATCAGGAAGGGTATCATCCGCGGCAAGAAGACGCATGTCGGCTCCGACTTCGTAGAGAAGGCAAAAGAAGCTCCTGTTCCTGTAGCCGAAGCTCCCGTAGCTGAAGTCCCAGTAGAAACTCCTGTAAAGACTCCCGCCGCCGAGGAAGTTAAGGAAACTCCCCAAGAACCGTCTCCTGAAGTATAATAGAGAGCATGATAGACGACGTACAATTCCTGGAATATGTTATCAAGGCCTTGGTCAACCATCCCGACGACGTGAAGATTAAGAGAACCGTGGACGAAATGGGTGTGCTTCTCACGCTCGACGTGCATCCGGAGGACATGGGCAAGGTCATCGGCCGCGCCGGCAATACCGCCAAGGCCATCCGCATCCTCCTGCGCGTCGTCGGCATGAAGCGGAACGCTCGGGTCAATTTGAAAATCAACGAGCCACCGCTCGGCTTCGGCCGCCGGGCAAGCGACACCACCGCTCCCTCCCGCGACCTCGACGAGGCGATAGAAGATTTGAATCTTGAATAACCCCGAAGGGGTCACTTAGTGATGCATTTCCACGTCATAACTCTTTTCCCCAAGGCCTTTGATTCTTATTTGGGAGAATCGATTCTCAAGCGCGCCATAGAGGACAAGAAGATTAAGGTAACTTTCTATAATCCGCGCGATTTTGTCGAGAATAAGTGGAAGCGAGTGGATAGGCCGCCGTACGGCGGTGGACCGGGATTGGTCATAGAGGCCTTGCCGGTTATTAAGGCTATTGAAAAAGCTTTGAAGAGGACGAAGAAGGCGAAAATTATCTGGCTCTCTCCGAACAAGAAGCAGTTTACGAACGAATACGCGCACAAGGCCGCAAAGTTGAAGCATCTAGTCATCGTCTGCGGACGCTATGAGGGAATCGACGCGAGAGTGAAGAAAGTTTTCAAGATGGAAGAAGTTTCCGTCGGCCCTTACGTGCTTACGGGAGGGGAGTTGCCGGCCATGGTCATTATGGATACCGTTTCCCGCCAAGTTCCCGGAGTGCTGGGGAATATCGATTCTCTCGAAGAGCGCCGTGTCGCTTCATCCGACGCCTATACCCGCCCGGAAGTCTTTAAATATAAGAATAAATCCTACAAAGTGCCGAAAATTCTTCTTTCTGGCCACCGCGCCAAGATAGAGGAATGGAAGAAGAAAGGAAGATAGCTGTGGATAACCTGTGGGTAGAATGTGGGTAATTCTATTGTAAGAAGTTGACAAGAAAAACGTCGTGGGTTAGGATAGCGGAACTTCGACTCGATTGAGTTACGCCCATCGAAGGTGCCTGAATTATCGCGCGCGCCTTTTATTTTCTAACTCAATCTTTTTTAATGCAAAAAACTCAAAAGAAGTATTTCGGCCGCTTCCGCGAACCTCTTACCGAGACTCCGAATCTGGTAATCTCCCAGGTCGAGTCTTTCAAGTGGCTTGTCGAGAAGGGGCTCAAGGAGGTTTTCGACGAGTTTTCTTCCATCAAGGATTTTTCAGAGAGGAAGTTTCAGCTCGACTTTGTTTCTTTCGAACTCGCGGAACCCAAGATGGACGAATATACTGCGAAGCTTAGGAAGCTTAGCTACGAAGCGCCTCTCAAGGTCAAGGTCCGCCTCAAGAACCACATCATGGGCACGGAGAAGGAACAGGAAATCTTCATGGCCGACCTGCCGCTCATGACCGACCACGGCACCTTCATTATTACCGGCATCGAACGTGTTGTGGTGCCCCAGCTCGCCCGCTCGACGGGCGTTTCGTTTACCTCGCAGGAAATCAAGGGCAAGAAGACCTTCGGCGCAAAAATTATTCCGGGCCGCGGCGCTTGGATTGAGATTGAGACGGACCTCGACGGCGCAATCTACGTGAGGATAGACAGGAAAAGGAAGTTCCCGATAACCACGCTTCTGCGCGCTTTCGGCACGGCCACCAACGACAAGATTCACGCCCTCTTCAAGGATTTGCCTGAAGCCAAGCATTACATAGACAAGACTCTGGCCAAGGACCACACCACGACTATCGACGAGGCGGCTATCGAGATTCACAGGCGTCTGCGTGACGGTGACCTGGCCGCCGCCGAGAACGCCCGCGAGTTCGTGCAGTCAATCTTCGACAAGGAACGCTACGACCTTTCCCGCGTCGGACGCTTCCGCTTCAACAACCGTTTCCACGGCAAGGAGAGTGGCAAGGAGATTGACCGCCGCACTCTGTCTTTGAGCGACATCGTTACCATCCTCTCGCATGTCGTCGAACTCAACACGACACCCGGCGCCACAGCCGACGACATAGACCATCTGGCTTCGCGCCGGGTCCGTTTCGTAGGCGAGCTTTTCCAGCAGAAAATTCGCGTCGGCATGGCCCAGATTAAGAGGAACATTCAGAACAGGATGTCCACCATCGACACCGACGTCACCTTGCCCGTCAATTTCATTTCTCCCAAGCCCCTGCAGGCCAGGATGAAAGAATTCTTCACCACGAACCAGCTTTCGCAATTCATGCAGCAGACGAACGCTCTCGAGGAACTCGAGCATTTGCGCACCGTCTCGGCGCTCGGTCCCGGCGGCTTGAATCGCGCCCGCGCCGGCTATGAAGTGCGCGACGTGCACCCTTCCCACTACGGCCGCCTTTGTCCCATCCAGACGCCGGAAGGTCCGAACATCGGCCTTATCCTGCGCCTGGCCTCGCACGCCAGAGTCAACGAATTCGGCATGATTGAAACTCCTTATGCCGTGGTGAAGGACGGCAAGATTACCAAGGAGATTAAGTTCCTGAACGCTCTCGAAGAAGAGGATTTCTATATCGCTCACGCCGCGACTCCGGTCGAGGATGACACTATCACTGTCGACCAGGTGGAAGTGCGCCACAAGGGCACTCCGACGACCGTGCACCGAAACCAGGTGCACTACATGGACGTGGCCACCAACCAAGCCTTCTCCATCGCCACTTCGATGATTCCGTTCCTAAACCACGACGACGCCAACCGCGCTCTCATGGGTTCGAACATGCAGAAGCAAGCGACACCCTGCATCGTACCCGAAGCGCCGCTCGTCGCCACTGGGGTTGAGGAAGTCGCCATCCGCGATACCGGACGCATCATCTTCTCTCCCGTAGCCGGCACGGTTACCGCCGTCGATGCAAAGTCCATTGCCGTCAAGGATGACAAGAACAAGGACCACAAGTTTCCGCTGATTACTTTCTCGATGACCAACGGCTTCACCGCGCATCATCAGCGTCCTTCGGTCGAACTGGGGCAGAAGGTCAAGAAGGGGACGGTGCTCGCCGATACCTCATCTTCGGACAACGGCCAGATGGCCGTGGGGCAGAACGTCTTGGTTGCCTTCATGAGCTGGTCGGGCGCGAACTACGAAGACGCCATCATCATCTCCGAGCGCCTGGTGGAGAAGAGCAAATTCACTTCGATTGATATCAGGGAGTTCACCATCAATGTTCGCGATACCAAGCTCGGTCCGGAAATGACGACCTGCGACATACCGAACGTCGGAGAATCGAAGCTTAAGAATTTGGCCGAGGACGGCATCATACGCGTCGGCGCGGAAGTTCGCCCCGGCGACATTTTGGTCGGCAAGATTACGCCCAAGGGCGAATCCCAGCTTACGCCTGAGGAGCGCCTGCTTAGGTCGCTTTTCGGCGAGAAGGCGAGAGATGTCAAGGATACCTCCAAGCGCGTCGATGCCGGCACGCGGGGACGCGTTATCGCCGTCCAAGTCTTCTCGAGAGAGAGGGGCGACAAGCTCGACTCGGGCATTTTGAAGCAAATACATATCCAAGTCGCTCAACTCAGGAACGTCTCGGTCGGCGACAAGCTCGCCGGCCGCCACGGCAACAAGGGAGTTATTTCGAAGATTCTGCCGGTCGAGGATATGCCTTACATGGCCGACGGCACGCCGATTGATGTGATTCTCACGCCGCTCGGGGTGCCCTCCCGCATGAACCTGGGTCAGATTCTCGAGATGCACCTGGGGCTTGCCGCCAATACTTTGAATTATCAGGCCATCGTCCCGCCCTTCACCGGCGCGACCGAAGAAGAAATCCAGGAAGAGCTCGTGAAATCGGGTTATCCGGAGACCGGCAAGGTCAAGCTCTTCGACGGCCGCACCGGCCAGGCCTTCGACCAGGACATCGCCATCGGCTATATGTACGTGATGAAGCTTCACCATATGGTCGAGGACAAGATTCACATGCGCTCCATCGGTCCGTACTCGCTCATCACCCAGCAGCCGCTCGGAGGCAAGGCGCAGAATGGAGGTCAGCGCTTCGGAGAAATGGAAGTCTGGGCGCTCTTGGGCCACGGCGTGGGCTATACCCTGAGGGAAATGCTCACCATTAAGTCCGACGACATTCTCGGACGCTCCGCCGCCTTCGACGCCATCGTCAAGGGCGAGAAAATTCCGGAGCCGAATCTGCCGGCCTCGTTCAACGTGCTTTTGAACAACCTGCGTGGCCTCTCACTTGACATCGAGCTTAAAAACAATGACGGTAACAAGCCGCAATCATAATATGACCACTTATAAAAACACCGGCATGGAACAAAACAGGTTCGAGTCCATCTCAATCAAACTTGCGTCTCCCGAGCGCATCAAGGAGTGGTCCTTCGGCGAAGTGACCAAGCCCGAGACCATCAACTACCGCACCCAGAGAAGCGAGAGGAATGGTCTATTCGACGAGAAGATTTTCGGCCCCGACCGCGACTTCGAATGTTATTGCGGTAAATATCGAGGCATCCGCTACAAGGGCATCGTCTGCGAGAAGTGCGGCGTCGAAATTACGCGCTCTATTGTGCGCCGCGAACGCATGGGCCACATCGAACTCGCGACCCCCGTCTCGCACATCTGGTTTTTGAAGAACGTTCCTTCGAGAATCTCGCTCGTCATGGGCATCCCCGTCGCCGACCTTGAGAAGGTCATTTACTTTGCCGGCTACATTGTCACTTCCGTTTCGGAAGAGGAGAAGGCCAGAGTGTTGAGAGACCTTGATTCCGAATTCAAGGCTAAGTCGAAGTCTCTCCAAGACGAGAAGGCGAAGCTCGCATTGAAGGAGCTCGCCCTCGCCACCAAGAAGGATATCGAATCTCTGATACCCGGCCGCGTGTTGAACGAGGTTGAATTCCACCGCTCAAGCGTTAAGTATCCGACCATCTTCGAGGCGGGCATCGGCGCCGAAGCCATTTACGACATTTTGAAGGGCATTGATTTGAAGAAGCTTTTGAAAGAGCTCGAAGCTGGGTTTGAGAAGGCTCCTTCAACCGAAATCGCGCGCCTGAACAAGCGCATCTCGACCATCCAGTGGATGATTAATTCCTCTATCCGACCCGAGTGGATGTTCCTCATCCGCGTGCCGGTCATTCCTCCGGCCATCCGCCCCATGGTGCCTCTCGATGGCGGCCGCTATGCCACTTCCGACGTCAACGACCTTTACCGCCGTGTCATAAATAGGAACAACCGTTTGAAGAAATTGAAGGAAATCAACGCTCCGGATGTCATCCTCAGAAACGAGAAGAGAATTCTCCAGGAAGCCGTTGATGCTCTCATCGACAACACCATCCGCCACTCTTCGATCGCAGGCAATCAGAGTCAACGCCGTCCGCTCAAATCCCTTTCCGACAACCTCAAGGGCAAGCGCGGCCTCTTCCGCCAGAACCTTCTGGGCAAGCGCGTGGACTACTCCGGCCGCTCGGTTATCGTCGTCGGTCCGGAACTCAAACTTCACCAGTGCGGTTTGCCGAAGCACATGGCGCTTGAACTCTTCAAGCCCTTCATCATCTCGCAACTCCTGAAGAAGGAACTCGCTTATAACATCCCGGGAGCCCGCCGTCTCATCGAGGACCAGATTCCCGAAGTTTGGGCCATCCTTGAAGAAGTAATTCACGGCAAATACGTGCTTCTGAACCGCGCGCCGACTCTTCACCGCCTCGGCATCCAGGCCTTCCAGCCGGTTCTCATCGAGGGCAACGCCATCCAGCTCCACCCTCTGGTCTGCACCGCCTTCAACGCCGACTTCGACGGCGACCAGATGGCCGTGCACGTGCCGCTCTCGGAGGAAGCGCAAGCCGAAGCGCGCCTGGTCATGGCCGCGGACAAAAATATTCTGAAGCCTGGCAACGGCGAGCCGACGGTCGTGGCCAAGCTTCTTGACATCGTGCTTGGCTCCTATTGGATGACGAGAATCATCCCGGGCGAGAAGGGTGAAGGCAGTCATTATTCAAGCCCCAACAGCGCCATCCTCGCTTACGACTTCGACGTGCTCGATTTGCGCGCCAAAATTCACGTCCTGCCTAGCGACACCGATCGATACAATCACTTCGAAGGTAAAATTTTCGAGACCTCGGTCGGAAGGCTTCTTTTCAACGCCGTACTGCCCAAGGATTATCCTTACGTCAACCACGAGATGGACAGGAAGAAGGTAAGCGAGCTTATCGATGACCTCATCGAACACTACGGCATCGAGAACATCCCGACGATTATGGACAAGATTAAGAACTTCGGCTTTCGCTACGCTACCTTGTCCGGCGTGACCTGGGGACTCACGGATGTGAAGATTCCCGAAGGCAAGAAGGAACTCATCGAGAAAGGAAGAAAGGCCGTAAGCCAGGTGGTCTCGCAGTACGAGGAAGGCCTTCTCTCCGAGAGCGAGCGCGTCAGCCGTTCGGTCGAAATCTGGCAGAACATCAAGGGCGAGGTGGAGAAGCTTATCCCGGGCACTCTCGATAAGAAGGATTCCGTCTACGACATGACTTACTCCGGCGCCAGAGGCTCTCTCGGCAACTTAAACCAGATGGCTGGCATGAAGGGCATTATCCAGAATGTTTCCGGCGAAGCGCTGGAATTCCCGATTACTTCGAACTACAAAGAGGGCCTTACGCCGCTCGAATACTTCATCACCACTCACGGTTCGAGGAAGGGTCTCACCGACACGGCGCTCAACACCGCCAAGGCCGGCTATCTCACTCGCCGACTCTTCGATGTGGCGCAGGATGAAATCGTTACTGAGGAGGATTGCGGAGCAAAAGACGGCACCATCATTCACAAGAAAACCGCTTCCGGCATCGAGATGCCTTTGTCGAAAAATATCAAGGGCCGTTTCCTCGCCGAGGATGTGAAGGATGAGAAGGGCGAAACAGTCTTCAAGCGCGGACACTTCATCACCAAGGCCGATGCCGTGGCGATTGATTCTCTGAAGATTGAATCGGTTGCCGTCCGTTCGCCTCTGGGCTGCAAGTCGACTTCCGGCGTCTGCGTCAAGTGCTACGGCGCAGACCTCGGCAACAACAAGATAATCGAGCTCGGCGAAGCCGTCGGCACCGTGGCCGCCCAGGCCATCGGCGAGCCGGGCACTCAGCTCACCATGAGAACCTTCCACCAGGGAGGCGTCGCGGCCGCGGCCGGCGATATTACCGCCGGTTTGCCGCGCGTCGAAGAAATCTTCGAGAAGAGGAAACCCAAGAATCCGTCCGTCATAAGCCATATCGAAGGCGTCGTGACCGAGATTAAATCAGTTGGAACGGACCGCCTCATTATCGTGGCGCCGGAAGCAGGAGAGGTAAAAGGCAAGAAACTCGACAACGAGTACGTCGTTTCCGCGCTTCGAAGCATTATCGTTCGGCCGGGCCAGAAGGTCGCCAAGGGCGAGATTCTGACCGATGGTTCGGCAGACCTCGACGAACTCTTCCGCTACGCCGGTCGGGAGAAGACGGAGAATTATATTATTCACGAAGTATCCAAGCTCTATGAACTTCAGGGAGCGGCCGTATCCCACAAGCACATCGAGCTTATCGTGCGCCAGATGTTTTCCAGAAGGAAAGTGAAGGACGCCGGCGGCAGCCGCTTCACCAGAGGAGACATCATAGAAGTTTCAGAATTGGTTGAAGCCAACGCCGCGATGAAAGAAGCCGGACTCGAGGAAGCCAAGGCCGACCCGGTCATCATGGGCATTACGGAAGTTTCTCTCTCGCGGGCAAGCTTCCTCTCGGCTGCTTCCTTCCAGCACACTCCGCGCGTCCTTATTCAGGCCGCCATCAAGGGAGTTGAGGATGACCTCGTCGGCCTCAAAGAGAATGTTATTATCGGTCGCCTGATTCCAGCCGGAACCAGCTTCAAAGGCGGTTACAAGGAAAAACTTATATGGGAGGCGATGTCGAAACAATCAAAGAACGGCTAGATATAGCCGAAGTCATAGGAAGTTACACCAAGCTAGAGAAAGCAGGTCAGAGTTTCAAAGCCAAGTGTCCCTTCCACAACGAGAAAACACCCTCGTTCTTTGTTTCGCCTTCGCGGCAGAGTTACTACTGCTTCGGCTGCGGGGCGAAGGGGGACATCTTCACTTTCGTCGAACAGACGGAGGGAGTGGAGTTCAAGGAAGCGCTGAAGATTCTCGCGGACCGCGCCGGTGTCGAGCTCAAGAAGTTTTCCCCGCAGAACAAGGCCGAACAGTCGGAGAAGGAGAGGATTCTTGAAGTGCTCGAAGAAGCATCAAGCTTCTTCGAGAAAGAACTTTCTTCAAATATTTCTGCGCAGAAATATTTGAAGACCCGAGGCATAGGCGAAGAGTCGGTGAAGAACTGGAATCTGGGTTTTGCTCCGGCCGAGTGGCGCTCGCTCTATACGCATCTGCTTTCGCTCGGCTACAAGGAGGAAATACTTCTCAAAGCAGG
This sequence comes from Candidatus Zambryskibacteria bacterium RIFCSPLOWO2_02_FULL_51_21, assembly GCA_001824255.1. Taxonomy (GTDB): domain Bacteria; phylum Patescibacteriota; class Minisyncoccia; order Phycocordibacterales; family Zambryskibacteraceae; genus UBA5004. The sequence goes on along the minus strand of MHWQ01000002.1, from coordinate 285,469 downwards.
TCTGGTAAAGAGAGTTGAACCGGGTTCAGGCAAGTCTCCGTACGATGTCTTCAGAGATAGAATCACCTTTCCCCTGAAAGACTCTTCCGGAACCGTTATCGCTTTCTCCGGTCGCGCATTGGCGAAGGAAACGGAGCCGAAGTATCTCAACAGCCCGGACACAGTTGTATTCAAGAAGCACGAAGTGCTCTATGGTCTCGACCGCGCCAAGGACAAAATCCGCCGCAAGGATTATGCGGTCCTGGTCGAGGGGCAGATTGACCTTGTTCTCTCGCATCAGGCTGGAGTCGACAATACTGTGGCTTCCTCGGGGACGGCCTTCACCCAGGCGCATCTTGAACGGCTGAAGAAGCTATCGAAGCGGATAATTCTAGCTTTCGACGCTGATGCGGCTGGCTATGCCGCATCAGAAAAATCTGCGGCTCTCGCCATGGCGCTCGGGCTTGAAGTGAAGGTCGCGAGATTGCCGGAGGGCTCGGACCCCGCGGAAGTGGCCAAGGAGGACCCGGCCAAGTGGAAGGAGATTCTGCGGAAGTCCCTGCCTGCCGTCGAGCACTTCCTCAGCCTTGTCTTGGAAGGGGAGAAAGACGCGAGGAAAGCCGGGCTCGCGGTAAAAAACAGGATTCTTCCTCTGGTGGCACTTCTCGAGAGTTCGATAGAGCGTTCGCACTTCGTTTCGCTCATAGCCAAGAGAACGGGCATCAAGGAAGACGTGGTGTGGGACGATTTGAAGAAGGTGAAGGTTTCTGCGGCACCTCCCCCTGACAAGGGGGAGGTGCAGGAGGGGATTAAGAATCACCCCTCCCGCTCCGATGAGTATCACGAGGTCATGGCGCTTCTCAAGGAGAATCCCGGCGACAAGGACCTCATGAGGCATAAGGAAGAGCTCTCGATACTCATGCGCATTGATGAGTTTGACGAAGAAATGTCACGTTTACGTCTAGATATGAAGGAAGGCGACAACAAGATGCTTGCCAGGGTTGCCTCGTTGGCCAGGAAGAGAGATGAGCAGAGGCGCAAGATGAGGTAGAATATAAAAAGATTTTTGAATGAAGAAAAACAAAAAACAAAAGAATAAGAAGGCCAAGAAAACTCTCAAGAAGAGAGTATTAAAGAAAACCAAGCCCAAAGCTGTAAAAAGAACAAAGGGCAAGAAAAGCACCCATAAGAAAGTCGACGACGCTCTCCGCACGGAGCGTCTCATTGCCCGCGGCAAGGAACGTGGCTTCGTCACTTACGACGAAATCTTGCGCGAGTTCCCGACCATCGAGACTGACATCATGTTTCTCGACGAGCTTTACGAGAAACTCCACAAATTAAACATTGACGTGCTTGAGGGCGGGGGACTCCTCGAAATTCCGGAAGAGGAGCCAAAGAGCAAATATTCCTACTCCGCCCGTTCGGATTCCTCCTATGATTCCATCCAGATGTATCTGAGGGAGATTGGCCAGTACCCGCTCATCGCCGGCGGCATGGAGAAGGAGCTTGCGAGGCGGATTGAGAAGGGCGACGAGGATGCCAAGAACCTGCTTATGAAGGCGAACCTCCGCCTGGTGGTTTCCATCGCCAAGAAGTATGCCAATAGAAGCCCCGACCTCACCCTCCTCGACCTCATACAGGAGGGAAACTTGGGCCTCCACAAGGCGGTTGAGAAATTCGACTGGACCAAGGGCTTCAAATTTTCGACCTATGCTACCTGGTGGATTCGCCAGGCCATCACCCGCGCACTCGCCGACCAGAGCCGTACCATCCGCGTGCCGGTGCACATGGTGGAAACTATTGCCAAGTACAAGCAAGTCGTCCGCCGTCTCACGCAGGACCTCGGCCGTGAGCCCTTGCAGGAGGAAATCGCCCTGGAGATGAATCTAGACGTAGAGAAAATTTATCAGATAGAGAAAATTGACCAGTCCACCGTCTCGCTTGAGTCTCCGGTAGGGGAGGATGGGGATGACGGCAAGAGTAAGCTCGGCGACTTCCTCGCTGATGACAAGATTCTCTCGCCCGACCAGGACTCTTCGCGCCGGATTGTTTCCGACCAGGTCAAAGAGATTCTGAACGACCTGCCGCCGAAAGAGAGAAGAATTCTCGAAATGAGGCACGGCCTCACGGATGGTTATACTCACACGCTCGAAGAAGTCGGCCGCGTCTTCGGTGTCACCCGCGAGCGCATCCGCCAGATTGAGGCCAAGGCGCACGAGAAAATCCGCCAACACGAAAAGATAGACAGATTGAGGGGGTATTAAAATTACAAATGTAAAAATAAGAAGCCACAGCGCGTGAGCGCTGTGGCTTTGTATAGTTACGAATACGGCACATCGAGCGGGTCCTCCGTCTCGTAAACGGGGTCGTGGACCTCTTCTTGCTCCGGCCGGGGAGGGTTGAACTTCTTGATGATATTCACCGTCTCCGCCACGCCGATGACGATGAAGACGAGCGCGAGGATGATGATGATGACACTCGCGGCCGGCGAGAAGGACGGACTGAACAGCTCGCCTCTCCAGTACAACGAGCACGCGAAGCCGGAAAGGCCGAAGAAAAACGCTGCTTCGATAGAGTACTCGAGGAGCGTCTGCGTCCGTTCGGCGTTATTCTTAGTCACGATTGGCACTCCTTGTTTGAAAGCTCGACTGTCTTCCCCAAGAATGCTCTTTTGCGCCCATTAAGTCAAACCAAAAAGAAGACGCCGACCCGGGAGGGTCGGCGTTCGGTTCACAGTTGGTTTTGTTCCCGCCGAGAAGCCTTACAATAGGTATAAACCTCTCGGAAGGCTTCTCGCACCAGCTCGTTGGGGGCGCTCTCGATGAGCGCCTCGACGTCAACATCCTTGACCTCGGCGTCGGGTCCCTCGGCCTGTTTCCCTTCTGCCTTTTTGCCCATGTGCACCTCTTTCTAAATCATACATTCGAAATAATTTCGTGTCAAGTCTGTAAAAACGCCGGCCCGGGAGGGTCGGCGTTTGGGTCCATAAGAGACCGGGGAGCGGAGGTTTGACTGGACTCACTCCTTTCTGGGGAAGAGTGATGCCACTGTCGAAATTACAGCGATCACGCACAGGAAGCCCCATAGGAGTATTCCGAGGGTTACGAAAAGCACTAAACCCATCGGCGCCTCTTTCAACAATTTTGAGCCTGCGGCAGCGTAGAAGGTCGAGTAGGTGAGCCAGCCGCAGAACACGGCAGCGATGGAGCTGCCGAAGAACTGGTACCACGATACGCGATAGAGATACCCGTCGAGCGCTCTGCCGACATTTTGAAAACTCATGCAAACCTCCAGGAAAGTCCTCAAGCACCCTACACTCTAAAAAGCTTGGTGTCAAACATTAGGAAATCAGCTTATCCAGTTCCCGCCAAATGGCGTACATGGCGTAGGTGTCGAGTTTACAGTAGACCTTGAGATTTCCGATTATTAAATCTTTCTCATCCGCTGTAAGCTCTGAGCTGTCAGCCGTAAGCTTGTTCCATGTCTCCGCCGCGGTGCCGCCTTCCTTGATGGCCAGGTCGTCGTATTTGAGAGAAGGGACGAGCACGGGTAGCACTTTCTTGATGGAGGAGCCACCTTTGTAATCTTTGTGGACGTGATGCTGTTTTTTGAAAATTACTTCGAGATCGAAGATTCTTGACTTGATGTCATCAAAGAATGCTTTTGATTCCGGCAATCTCTCTGCGAGCTCGTCATTGCGCCCGCATTCGAAGTCCTTGTGCCAGACGATGACGGAGCCCTTGGGGCCGATATGATTCCGGAGCGATTCGACGAAGGCCCCGCTCGGGTCGCCGTTTTCCGTATAGAGGAAATCTTTATGCTCCGGTTCCGCTCCGGGGTTATTCAAAACGTGGAGCGAATACTGGAAGGGGATTTGGTTATAAGGCGAGAAGCCGTCGAAGCGGGGAATGGCTGCGGGGAATGTTTCGTAATCCAGAAAATAGAGAGGGAATTCGAGCTTGTCCAATTCTTCCGAGATATTTTCCCTGGAAATTATCGTGCGGTCATTTAGGTACGTCCATATCTGATTCTTCTGTATGTCGGAGAGCTTCAGGTCTTCGGGTATGTCCTCGAGCTTGAATTTGTTCCCGTCTATGAGTTCAATAAGCTTGGCTTTGCTATTGCCTATGCGGGCGAGATCGTGGATGCCGTATTCCGGTATGTCCGGATTTGAGTAATGGAATGTTGTGCAATGAGCCGAACGGCCCTTATACACGCAGTCGCATGGCCCTTTCGGTTCTTCTCCCTGCGCAAGGTACTCACGGGCGAGTTGCATTTCGGCCCCCACTTCTTCGGCCAAATCTTCCACTTTCTCCGTCATGTCTTCGATTTTAAAGAGTTTGTCGAGCTCGAGTTCTCCCTCGCGGACGTAATCAGGGTTTAAGTGTATGAGGTTTGCGCTTTTTACCTCAAAACCTGCACGTTTCAGCACAATGTACTGGAACGTGAGGTCGTGCAGATGAGTCTTCTTGTCTATTTCGTTGGTGGCCTTAACTTCATAAAGATTATTTCCAACCAAGATGTCTGTAATAGCCATGTATCCGTCGGCCTCAAACTTCTTCTGGAATTCGCCCGTTGGCATGATTTGCCTGGCCAAGAGGTCCACTTCATTGCCGGTCTCGATAATCTGTTTCTCAAAGTCCGAGAGTTCGTTCTGGAAATATATTTCCGGCTTATGGATTTTGAGCCAGGCATTCTTCTTGCAATCCCGCCAGATAATGTAGTTGGTTTTGGAAAGGACGAAGTCCTTACTTGAGGAGAGCATCGAGCTTTGCTTTGACGCTTTCGATTGGTTCAGCGCCGTTAATAACGCCTTTTACGTTGCCGTCCCGGTCGAGGATAAGAGAATAGGGTGTGCCGCGGGCGCCGGCTTTGACCGCTTCCTCTATCTGGGCCTGGACTTTCTCCGTATAACGGCCGCTCGCGAGGCAGGTGTTGAAGGAAGGCACATCAAGTCCGATCCCCCCGGCTATTTTCGGCAGTTCAGCCGGGTCGAGGCCGTTGTTTGAGGGCGTTGTTTTGAATATTTCATCGAGATAACTCCAAAAGGCCGTGTTCCCGCCGAGCTCGGCGGCGCACTCGGTCGCTTCGGCTTCCTTCACGGCTTTGGAGTGAAGCTGGGTGATAGGGAACTGCCGATAGACCCAGGCCACGTCCGTGCCGTATGAGTTCATAACCTCCTTCAGGGTATTGTGGAAAACTTTGCAGAAGGGACACTCAGTATCCGAGTATTCGACGATGATTAATTTAGCCGTCTTGCTTCCGAGATAGTGGTCTTCGTTTGTCACTTGCGGCACTTCTATATTCGCATTAGCCGTTGGTTGTGAGTTGTCGGTTGTCGGTTTCGCACCGCTGCCAAAATATATTGCGCCCGCCACGAGCGCTCCCGCGGCCACAATAGCTAAAGGGATGGTGAATCTGTTGAGCGGTTCTTGTTCCATAGTTTGTGAATTATAGCATAGGCGACGTATGCCGACAGAATGGAAATTCCGAAGCTTGCCAGTATGTCTATGACGTGATGAATTCCGGCATAGACGCGGTAAAACCCGACAGCCGCGGCCAATATCCACAACAGTATTGAGAGTCTTTTATCAAGAAACATGGCAACCGAAGCGATAGCGGAGAATAAGAGGGCATGGTCGGAAGGGAAGCCGTTGTCCGGCGCGTGCGGGATAAGCGGCTCGAAGCCCCCAACCACAAACGGCCGCGGGTTGAAGTATAAGGCGCGGGCGATGTTCGATAATACAAAAGCGAGAGCAAAAGTGAGAATGGCCGCATAGATTAATTTGCGGTATTTACTCATTTTTAAAATCCCATTGAGAAAGTCATTTTGTTGTCGCCCGGTTTCTCCCAGTCAGACGTATCAAGCTTGATTTCCTTCAATTCCTTGCCTTCTTTGAAGAGGAGCTTCTGATTGGCGACGGCGTAATCATAAATTGCTTTTGTAATCCTGACGTCATCAAGACAATATTTACGGACCTCTTCCGTCTTGCCATCCTTCCACCACTTGGTGGCCTCAAGGCCGTGGCCGCTCTTCTTTCTGCCGAGCGTGCCTTCGGCCAGCTGGTCGAGCTTCATGCCGCGGCCGTACTGCTTCCTTATTTCCTTCAAAATATCGAGATGGCCTATCTTCGAGAGGTCACCCGGGTAATATTTGTTAAGGAGCGGCAGGTCGAAGTTCTCGGAGTAGAAGCCGATGAGCATGTCGGCGCGCTCGAGTATGGGCCAGAGGTTTTTCAATTCGTTTTGAAGAAACGTGGAATATGCATCTGTTTCGGAATCATAAATGCCGATGACCGCCAAGTCGAGCGCGGCCGGGTCGGCCGAGCCGACATCGCTGAAGATATTGGCAGTCTCAATATCGAAAACAATCTTACGCATGTGTTGGCAGGCCATGCGTTTCGAGGAAGTCCTTCATGGTGATATCTCCCCAGCCGAAGCCGACGGCCGGCACAGGTTCGACGTCGAAGAGTTCAAGCAAATTATCGTACCTGCCTCCGCCGGCGACGGCGCGCGGGTTGTCTTTATTGGTGTCGAAAATTTCGAAAACCATGCCGGTATAGTACGCCTGTCCTCGGGCTAGCTCGGGGTCGAAGACGATATTCGGCGCGATATCCTTGAAGTCTTCAACATTGGCGTTGTTCATCCTTATTTCGAAGTCCTCATCCCGGGCTCCGAATTCTTTCATAACTGCGTAAGCGAGGGAGAGCATTTCTCTGTCGCCTTCGAGGCCCGGGAGGCCGAGGAGGTCGCAGTTGAGCTGGTAGTGCTCGCGGCGTCTCCCGCGCTGAGGTTTCTCGTAGCGGAAGAGGTTTGGTATTGAATACCAGCGGAGAGGGAACTTCAAACTTTTCCTTCTGGCGGCGACCATCCGTGCGAGAGTTGGCGTCATTTCCGGACGGAGTGTGACGGAGCGGCCGCCGCGGTCGGTGAAGGTAAAGGTCTGCTGATTTACAATTTCGTCACCCGATTTCTCGGTATAGAGCTCGGTCGGCTCGAGAGGGGAGGCACTGTATTCCTGATAGCCGAATTTCTCGGAAACCTTCTTCCAGATACCGAATATATAATTCTCCACGGCCATATCCTCGGGGTAGAAGTCCTGCACCCCCTTGTACGGCTCAGTCGAAAGTTTTGACATGGCGATATTATACCGCTTTTCTCAGCGCTTTTGAACGCTCTTGCTGGGTGAGGTGGACTTTGCGGAGACGCACAGAAGAGGGCGTAATTTCGATATATTCATCATCATTCATAGTTTCCATAGCGCGTTCGATATCGAGATTAAAAGCCGGCGCGAGATAGACCTTGTCGTCAGAGCCCGAGGCGCGCATGTTGGTAAGCTGCTTGCCCTTGGTCGGGTTCACGTAAATGTCCTCGCCCTTGGAAGTGTTGCCGATAACCTGGCCCGCGTACACCTCGTCTCCCGGCTCGATGTAGAGCGTGCCGCGGAGCTGCAGGTTGTCGAGAGCGAAGGCCAGGCACTTGCCAGCTTCCATCGATATCATTGCTCCGACGTCCCTGTGGTCGATAACTCCGACATACGGCTTGAAGCCAATGAATCGGGAAGAAAGGATGCCGAGGCCCTTTGTCATGACCACGAATTCGCCGCGGAAACCAAGCAATCCGCGGGTCGGCGCTTCGAAGGTGAGACGAGTGGAGCCGTTCTCCGTCTTCATATCTAGAAGCTCTCCTTTTCTCGGAGCGAGAGCGGAGATTATAGAGCCGCTCATGTCTTCGGGCACGTCGACGAGCACTTCTTCAAAAGGTTCGGTCTTCACCCCGTTTTCTTCTTTGATAATGGCGTGTGGTTGCGAGACCTGGAGCTCGAATCCTTCGCGGCGCATGTTCTCGCAGAGGATGGCGATATGGAGTTCGCCGCGCCCATAGACGGTGTAATAATCCGAAGTGGAGAAGTCCACTTTGAGTCCGACGTTCACTTCTAGCTCGCGCTCCAGGCGCTCTCGTATCTGGCGCCCGGTAACGAACTTGCCTTCGCGCCCGGCGAAGGGCGAGTTGTTGACCAGGAAGTTGAGGGAAATAGTCGGCTCGTCGATATTGATAGCCGGCAGTATTTCGAACTCTTCCGCGCCGGAGATTGTGTCCCCGATGAAGATGTCCGGCAGTCCGGCAACCATCACAATGTCTCCAGCTACGGCCTCTTTGCTCTCAACGCGCTTAATGCCCTCGAAGGTGAAGAGCTTGGTAATCTTGCCTTTGTATTCTTCGCCTGAATGTTTCTTCACCCAAACATCTGAGCCGGTCTTAAGTATTCCCTGGTAGATTCTCGCGATAGCCAGGCGACCGAGGAAATTGTCGTAAGCGAGGTTGAAGGGCTGGAGTAGTGTCGGCTTCTCTAAATCATGCGTGGCGGGTGGCACGTGTTCGAGCACCGTGTCGAGGATGGGGGAGAGGTCTTCTTTCATACCCTCCGACAATACGCGCGTCGCTTTGCCGTCTCGGCCGGCGGCATAGATGGTCGGGAAGTCGATTTGCTCGTTGTTCGCGCCAAGTTCGAGGAAGAGCTCCAGCACCGCTTCGTGCACCCAGTCGGGGCGGGCGGCCGTCTTGTCGATTTTATTTATAACGACGATGGGCTTGAGGCCCAGTTCAAGAGACTTTTTCAAAACAAATCTGGTCTGGGGCATGGGACCCTCCTGCGCGTCGACGACGAGAAGCACCGTGTCGATAGAGCGCAGCACGCGCTCGACTTCGCTTCCGAAGTCGGAGTGGCCGGGAGTGTCCACGATATTAATCTTCGTATCTTTATAGAAAAGGGAAGTGTTTTTTGAGTAGATAGTAATGCCGCGCTCCTTCTCAAGGTCGTTCGAGTCCATACTCTCGCCCTCGGCGGACATCCCGTTCTGACGCAGCAAAGCATCGGTAAGGGTGGTCTTGCCGTGGTCAACGTGCGCTATGATGGCGATGTTTCGGATTTCCATGAAAAAATCCCACTTCGCATGAGCTCCGCGGGACTTCATTAAAGCACAAAAATTACTTTTCCACCAGTTCCCCGTTTTTGTAGATGAACTGCTTGGAAACTGGGACAGTCGGCTCGGCGGCGAAAGGCTCATCGGGTTTGCGGTCAAGATAGGATATCGTTATGACTCCGCTCGTTATGGAAATTTTTTGCGGCGATATGCGGTCGCCGAGGAAAACAGCATTTGAACCTTTGTAATTCACGGGGCCCGAGACGTAAGCCGCGGCGTAGATGAAGACGCCCGAACCGCCGCCGCTCTCCGCGAGGAATGTTGCCGTGTCCACCTTGCTATCGCTGTTGATGTCGCCGTACCCCCTCTCCTGAAGAAGCGTTACTTCTCCTCCAAGCTCAAGCCCGGTGAAGGTTGCGCCAGAAGGGTCGGGGCGGAAATTGCTGCCGGTATTCTGATTTTCCGTCGGCGCCTGTACGTTATTGTCGCGAGTGAAGAAGAATACCGCCGCCGCTATTACTATCAAAACAAGAATGACTATTTTTTTCATATCCATATTATAACGTACGGAAAGCAAAAATCCCCGGTTAGGGGATTCTTGCTTAGCGAGGCCTGTTTCTAGTCCCACCCTGGATTCTCGGCGTTGTCGGTTGAGGCTCATATATCTCTGCCTTACCGCCGATAAATTGCAGGCCAGGAAACTCGAAAATGACCTGACTTAATTTTCGCATCAGCGTTTTCTTCGTCAAATTTTTTTCAGGGGACATCCTGTGCATGAAGTGTGGATTACTTTCTACTCTTCAGATACGCATCAATGCTATGGATGCCTGCGCCGTAGGCGGCGAAGAAGAGGAAGATGAAGGCGAAGAGCGCCGCCGGGTCGCCGCCGTTTGCCGGCGGGGCGTACCAGAAGCCTTTTGCGGCGTGCGCCATGAAGTAGGCGACAGCCATAAGCCCGGAGAGGAGGAAGGCAGTCGGTCTCAGGAAGAGTCCTAGAAGAACCGCGATTCCTCCCGCGAACTCGAGAATACCCGCCGCAAGAATCAATGGCGGCAAATTTTCCACTCCCGCTCCGCCGAACCAGCCGAAGAGAAGCGTTCCGCCGTGCTCGACGAAGATGATTCCCGCCGCTATCCGCAAAAGGAAGACAGCCCAGTCAACCATTTTCTGTTTGTCCATGTTTTTGATTAATATTTATTCCCGGCCCAGGGCACACCCACTTTCGGCAGAAGCCAGCGGTCTATCCCGTACCAGCCGGCTACCCGCCAGGCGAGTATGAGGAAGAGGGAGAGGAGAAGCAGTATGGGATTGGTGCTAACCGTGCCGGCGAAGAGGAAGTTCAGATTCATGAAAGTGCCGAAGAAGGCCGCGATGCCGGTAAGAATTCCGAGGATGAGAGCGATGCCGACGGCAATCTCGCCGTAGACCACAATGTAGGAGAAGACTTCCGCGTTAGGCAATGCCGAATTCTGTATGAAGGCGGCGTACCAGCCGGTCACGTCTGGGTGGAGGCCCGAGGTCTTGGCCAGTGCGCCTTTGAGAAAGCCAGTTACGGCCGCGCCGGCATGCTCTCCTGTCCAGGCGGGGTTGAGTAACTTTTCCCAGCCGGCCATGAGCCAGGCGTAGCCGACGTAGAGGCGTATGATAAGCCAGACCCACGCCATTTTCGGATTGGCGAAGAGGAAGCGGGCGAGCGGCGGCTCGGGCACATGAGTCACGTAGGTAAGAGATCTCATTAATTAAAAAGTTATTTGGTAACTATTTAATTATACTATTGATTCGCATTGTAGTGTTTCTCAATCTTCCCAGCGATGAGGATATCGCGGTCGGTTACTTTGCCGCCGATGTCGAAGCGCTGCAATTCGAAAAGCACCTTGGAATAAAAGATGTGCGTGTCAGGATGATGGTCGTTTTCCTCGAAAACCGGCGCCATCTTATTCACGAATAACAGGGAATCGTTGAAGTCTTTGAATTTAAATTCTTTGGAGATCCGGTCATTATCAAATGTCCATCCCGGCAGGTTCTTGAGCCCTTCCCGCACCTCTTCCTCGCTTAGAACCTTCGGTTTTTCCATATAAACATTATAGACGTAATACAAAAGAAAACCCGCCGCCGATGTGCTCGGCGACGGGCTCTTTCTAGGATCTGTGGGGAACTTCAGTCATCCATCATCATTGCCGCGCGCTGGACGACGACGTCGAGAGAACCGAAGGAGACGTTGCGGCAGAGGAACGAGATGACCTTCTTGGTCTCATTCTGCTTCTCGGCAGCGTGGCCTTGTTTCTTGTCGCCCTCGCGCTGTTTCTTCTCGACCATCCTCTTGAGCTCTCCCTTGGCCGCCCACGCTCCCGGCAGATACCACGTCTCCCAGAACTTGCCGTCCTCTCCTCTCTGGGAGCGCATGCAGACGAAGCCGTAGCTCTCGAGGAGTCCTGCGTTCGTGTGGTAGCTCTCGGGCGTGTAGTCGTAGCCGCAGAGACTGTTGACCATGAAGGACGGCGAATCACTTCGTTCTTCCGGATCGAAAAGCATCTCCCGGAGATGCCCCTGCCGCTCGCTACGCCGACGCCAGAAGGGGAGCATCTCCTCATCCGTGACCGGATTGGGCAACGGTTCCCTGGTCGGCGAGAAGACGAGCTTGCCGTCCTTCACCGTCATCCAGTACTGGCCGAAGGTGGCCCCCTCGACCTTCTCAAACAGGTCCGCGGGGATGCCGGAGAGAGTGACTCCTCCGACGCCACCTTGCCTGCTGGTTCCCGTCAAACACACTCGTTCTTTCGTTTCTTCCATTTCTTCCATGACCGTCCTCCAGTTTGTGAGAAGTCGATTGCAACTATTCCGAGATTGACCCTAGCACACGGTAAATTTGAATTCAATACAAAAGGAAAACCCGTCGCCGACACTCGCGACGGATTCTCCGTCGAGCATCGGAAACGAGTGTCATCTCTGCCGGGAACCGGCCTTGGGCTTGTGAGTGTCTTTGTATCCCGTGTTCTCACAATATTCGCCGTTTGCCGGTTCGCCGCAACGCTCACAGGGAAGCAACCTCCAGAACAGGGTAACTTCACCGATGGGCGAGAGGTTTTCTCCTTCCTCGAACAGTTTTCTGAGTTCTTCCTCGGTGCTGGCAGTTCGTCGCCAGCCACCGAGAACGAATGCTGCCGCGAGTTCTACGGGGTAGCCGAAATCTCGAGCGTAACTCAAGGCCTCGGCCGCGTTGAGCGAAACTCGCGAACGAACCCACTTATTCTCCACCTTCATCACTTCTCTCTTTTCTGGCATGCGGTCTCCTCTCTTGTCTGAAATTCAGCTTATCACAACAATATTGAATTTGGGACTATTCCTTGCCGGAGCGTCTGATGAGCATGTTCATTGGCTTGATAACGAAGAAGAAAATAGCTGCCGCCACGAGGATGAAGGAAATGAGCGCATTGAAGAAGTGTCCGATTTTGAATTCGCTGCCATTGACCGAGAAGGCCCAGGTAGAGAAGTCGGGCGTCTTGGCTATGACTGCGATGAGAGGGGAGATGATATCCGTTACGAGGGCGGTGACCACCGTGCCGAAGGCCGCGCCGATGACGACACCGACCGCTAAGTCTACCACGTTTCCGCGGAGCAGAAACTGCTTGAATTCTTTTAGCATGGGAATAATTGCCTGATACGGATTCCGGCTATTGATTGTGAGACGAGCCGTGCACCATGTTCCAAACCCAGCCGAGCACCGCGCCGAAGACGTAGCCGATAATGCCGGTAACGATGACGAGGCCGGCCGCAGTCGGGAACGAGAAGGCGTTGATGGAATACTGGAAATTGAGGAAATGCAGGCCGAAGATGAAATCAAGCGACGGCTTGGCCGTGTTCGAGAGCACCATAAGCGCCCAAGCGGCGTGAACTATGGCCAGGAATCCTCCGACAGCGAGTCCCGCCTTATGAACCTTAACTTTTGTCATAAAATTTGCGTTATCTTCTAACGCCTATATTTTACCACTATGCACGCCGGAGAAAAAGAAATATACTGACAGGTAGCTGACTCGATATGAGCTAAACCTATTGTATAAGTAATCATATCGAGTCATTATATATGATATGAAATTCAGTTATAACAAATTGTGGCAAATGGGAATAATAGCTATGTTTGCCATTTCTATGTTTTTACCATTAGAAGAAGTAAGAGCTTTTACAGTCGTTCAATCACAACCAGCTAATATCTTGAATGCTCTGCACGGTCTTTTAGACCAGCTTAACCGCGCCATCTCTCCGCAGGGTACTCAAGCTCAAACCCCCGCACCCACTTGTTCCTTTACCATACCTTCAAGTGTGGCTTCTGATACTTTCTTTACGTTAGACTGGTCATCCGCCAATGCCACTCACGTCGCTTATAGCTATACAGGTAATGATTTATACAATTCGAGCAACGTTCTCTCTCCACGTACTGGCGATTTGTATTACTTCACCACAGCGTCAACCACCAATAAGATGACGGCCACCTCTGGCTCTGCCACTATCAATTTTTGTTTTGACCAGGTGGGCACCAGTGGAACATATGCTGATTGCCTATCAAGAACTCCTAATACTGTCTGCTCGCAGACTGTGGCCATTGCTGGTTCGAGCTCGGCAGACACCCAAGCTCCCACCGCTCCCTCTAACCTCACAGGCACCGCAGTTTCTTCATCACAGATTGATCTTTCTTGGTCTCCCTCTACAGACAATGTAGGAGTAGCAGGCTATGTTGTCTATACCAATGGAGCTAACCCAGTTTCTGCTTCCCTCAACACTTCTTATCAAGTTACCGGCCTCTCTCCCAGCACTTCATACAGTTTTGCTGTGATTTCTTATGATGCTGCGAACAATGTTTCCCCCGCATCAAATTCTATAAACGTCTCTACTCAAGCGGATACCTCTTCCCCGCCACCGAGTGATCCGCCGCCAACCGGGGGCTTAATCTCTTGGACTGCGCCGATTGGCATTCCGCATCCAGGCGATTGGTTCTTGAAGACAAGCGGCAATATGCGGACAGTTCCTGCGGGTGGAGGCTCTTACACTTTTAGCGGCAACGGCACAGCGGCTTCGCCAGTCATTTTCCAAGCGACAGGTAAGCCAAGATTTACCGGGATGGTAGTTATCAGTGGAAGTTACGTCATCGTAGACAGCATTGATGTCGATGGTAATCAGGTTATTTTCCAAGGGGACCATCTTGCTCTTAGAAATTCAGAGGTGCACAATTTTAAGCCGGGAAGCAATAGTACAACTGTGTATGTAAATGACAATGCAAATAATGTCGTTATTTATAAGAACTTGATTCATGACAATGGCGACGCGACAGCTACTGTAGAAATCGATGTGGTCGGAATTGGCGCTGGCCCCGGAGCTCAGAGAATTTGGATTGTAGATAATACCATGTATAACCACGGCGGTGACTCCATCCTCTTGGGCCATAACCAGAAAAACTCAGTAGGCTATGTCTATATCGGCAGGAATGTCATGCACCATGACCGTGAGAACGCGGTGGATATCAAAGAAGTTAGCAATATAGTTGTCTCCCAGAACTATGCGTATGGCTATCGCATACCGCCCGGCATCAGCCCTTCTGCAGAAGGGGCGGCCATCGTCACCCACTACTGCCCGATCAATACTCATATTATTAACAACATCATTATGGACAGCCAGATTGGCATCAGTTCAGCCAGTTTGCGCACAGATTGTCCGCAGGTGACCACCAACAGCATCATGGGCAATATGATTTCCGACATCATTGGTATCGGTATTCAAGGTTGGGGGTCGAGTAAGATCGTCAAGATAGTAAACAATACTTTATACAATATCGGCGGCGCTGGTATTGATTTTGCTAACGCCATTTCTGGCTCATTGATCGAGAATAATATTTTCAGGAATGTCACAGGAATGGATGTCTCACTAACCGGCGCGACTATGTCTCAGCGCAACAACATTGCGGACACAGTTAATCCAATGTTTGTAGGCGAGGCGCAGCGTAACCTCAAACTTTTGGAGACTAGCCCAGCAGTCAATACTGGAGTGGTATCGACCGCTTACGCTGACTACCAGAACAGCATCGGTGTTTCTGCTGCCTACGACATTGACGGCGTCACCCGCCCCCAGGGTTCTGCCTGGGACATCGGTGCTTACGAGTCCTCTTACACCGGCACCACGCTCCCCACTGCAGACACCCAAGCTCCCACCACTCCAACAGGCCTCACTGCTTCTACAACCTCTTCTTCGCAAATTAATCTCTCGTGGACCGCTTCTACCGATAACGTAGGGGTAGCAGGCTACGTCATCTATCGAAATGGCACAGCCATCGGAACTTCTACAACAACTACTTCTTATCAAGCCACAGCACTCACGCCTAGCACCTCGTACAGTTTCTTCGTGGTTGCTTATGACGCGACAGGCAATGCTTCTACTGCTTCTAACAGCGTTTCTGCCACCACCCTAGCCGCTGACACCCCTTACCCAACCCCCATCATCCCAAAATTTGTAATAGGGGACAGAGTCCAAACCACCGCGGTACTAAATGTCCGTCAGAGCCCTTCTATTTCCGGTACGCTCTTGGGTACACAGGCAACTGCTGCAGAAGGCGTGGTTTTGGCTGGACCTACGACCGCCGATGACCTTACTTGGTGGCAAGTGAACTACGATTCCGGAACTGATGGCTGGTCTGTAGAAAATTACTTGGATAGAATTGGAGACCCACTTCCTCCTCCACCGCCAACTTCATGGACTGCACCTATTGGCATACCAACCCCGAGTTTTGGGATAAATGAAACAGCCCCTGCAACTCCTGCCAATTGGAGTACTTCGGTTGCAGGATTCTATTATATTGAGCAGAGCAATGCGGCCTGTGTTGATACCGAGAATGGTTATCCTGCAAGACCGAGATGTACTATCCCGAATAACCTGCCTGCTGGGGCTGTTGTGGAGCTGCACGGTACATATAGTTATGCGCCTTTGGGTTATGAAAATATAACAGGAAGCGGTACGGTCACAGCCCCGATATTTATCAGGGGAAAAGATGCAAATACAAAACCAACAATAACCACAAAATGGTCCATTGAGGGTAATTACATCATTCTCGAAAATCTTTTATTTAATACCGTGGGAAGAATTGAGATCGGGGCAAATTATGCCATATCAATCCGTAATAATGAGCTCGTCGGAAGTTTAACTTCAGGAGGTATCGGGTTTGGGAGCTCCGCGTATATAGTAATTTATAAAAATTATATTCATGATGCGGGTGATATTTATGCTACTTATGATCAGGATATCCATTGCATAAAAATGGAGGGCGCGGCTAATAATGTTTGGGTGCTTGATAACGAGCTGGCGCGTTGCAGCGGTGATGGAGTGCAGGTGGGGAACTCACCATCTGCCGTCGGGGCCAGGCCTTACAAAATATATATTGGACGCAACTATTCACATAACAACAAGCAGACTGGTCTATGGACGAAAGACGCAACTGATGTGATATTTTCTCAGAACTTACTGCAAAGCTTTAGGCCCAGCAACTCATCGGGGGGTGCTTGTATGGGTATGCAAGGTGATTATCCGGATTATATATGGTTTATAGGCAATTACATGCTTGATTGTGAAGTGGGGATAGGCACCGGAAGCGCCAATGTTCCTAACGGATTTTTCATCGGCAATGTCATTATGAACGTTACCAATAGTGACGGAAGCTCAATGGATAATCCGCATCTTGATGCGGCTATGAGTTTACGGCATTCCGGCACCAAGTATATTCTGAATAATACTTTTTGGAATTATTCGGCAGGAATACAAACTCCTGCTCCAGGGTCAATAATTATTGAAAATAATATTTTGGGCAACAGAAATGACTCTCAGGGAAGAGATATCTGGCTTTTTGATACAAGTATTTCTGCAGGGGGAAGCATGAAGAACAATATAATATTCAATTCTCCGGCAAGAATTCAGTGGGGCACGACTTCAATATACGATGTTGCCGGGTTTAATTCTGCATTTCCTGCTCAGTCAATAAACACAAGGAATGTTAACCCACTCCTTGTTAATCCAGCGGGCGGTGATTTTAAACTTCAGGCTGGTTCTCCCGCTATAGATACGGGCGGATTATCTGCGGCTATGGCGGCTTTTGAAACAAGGTATCCGGGACAAAGCATACGGTATGACATTGGGAACGTCTCCCGCCCCCAAGGCCCCGCCTGGGACATCGGAGCTTATGAATTTAGCGGTACCCAAACTACTCCTCCACCAGTACCTCCACCCCCCCCTCCTCCAACCCCATCAGCCAAATTCACCATAGGTCAAAGAGTCCAAGCAACAACTAATATAAACGTCAGAGCCACAGCAGATACCACAGGCACACTCCTCGGTACTCAAACACTCGGTAGTCTAGGCACCGTCACATCCGGACCAGTGACCGCAGACTCATTCAACTGGTGGCAGATTAACTATGACACTGGAGCTGATGGTTATTCCGCAGAAGACTTCTTATCTGTATACAGTGTCTCACCTCCACCGCCTTCGCCACCACCGACTAACCCTCCTACGACTCCTGGGGATTCTCCGAGCCCAAACAATAGAGGGGGTACCGGTGGCGTTATCAATAATCAAGCGCTAAAGCCAATTGACCCCTCTCGTCTTGTGCCTGTCCAAAACAAACTTGCCTTACTCTCTCAGAGAATTGCCGCTGATCCTGGGTTGGTAAACCTAACCTCTTACATAGTGGAATTGCAGGCCATCGCCGATGAGCTTAACCAGCTCCAGGTGGTGGCTAATACTGGTAACCAAACTTTCTCTTCCGACAAGTTTACCGAAACTCTTTATGTGGGAGTAAGAGACCCAGAGGTGACTCTACTTCAAGAAACACTGAAGAGCTTAGGCTATTACTTGGGGCCAATTACCGGCTACTTCGGTGAACTGACCAAAGCCGCTGTGACTGCCTTCCAGAGTGCCCGGGGTCTAGAGCCAGTTGGTTCAGTTGGTCCGCTCACTAGGAGTGAATTGAATAAGTAATTTTCTTTAGACCACAGAGTAAGTAAAAAGCCTTTTTATCTTGATTAAGTAGCTTTTTCTGTTATTATTTGCCTTAATTCCGCGATAGCTCAGCCGGTAGAGCGCCTCGCTGTTAACGAGGATGTCCCAGGTTCGATCCCTGGTCGCGGAGCCGAGAGTTGTATTAAACTTAAATAGTGAATAAAGATATTTTCAAGAAGTTCGACGGGACGCCGGCGGCTATTATCGGGGCGGTAGTGCTCGTCGGCATCGCCGGTTACGGTTTTTATACTTACAGGAACTTTGAGGGGGAGAGAGCGTGGCTGCTTACTGAGCTTACAGCTGCGCAGGACTGGAATTACGAATTACTTCTCGATGTGCGGGAGAAGGAGAGAATCGTGGATTCTTTCTCAAGTCAGTTGGAAGAGCTTGGCGTCACCGTGGGAGTGCTCGACAAACTTGCGCATACCGACGAAGAGCTTCTGAAGAAATATTCGAAAGTTTATTTCCTGAACGAGAATTACATCCCGGCGACTCTGTTCGACATCGACGAGAAATATCTTCTGCCAGGGTCGAAAAATTTTATGATATACGGCAAGGTCTGGCCGCATTTGCGGGACCTGCTTGAAGCGGCGCATTCCGCAGGACAGAACCTTCTCATCGCTTCCGCCTATCGCTCTTTTGGCACCCAATCGGCGCTGAAGTCAGCTTAT
This sequence comes from Candidatus Zambryskibacteria bacterium RIFCSPLOWO2_02_FULL_51_21, assembly GCA_001824255.1. Lineage (GTDB taxonomy): Bacteria > Patescibacteriota > Minisyncoccia > Phycocordibacterales > Zambryskibacteraceae > UBA5004. The sequence goes on along the minus strand of MHWQ01000002.1, from coordinate 266,865 downwards.
ACCGTATCTTATGGCTCGGGCGCCAACCGCTTCTCAGCTGACCAGGGTTATTCCGAGCATCAGCTTGGCACAGCGGTGGACTTCACTACTAATAAGCTAGGCACTGGCTTCTCGGCCTTCGCATCGGAGCCGGCTTACAAATGGCTCCAGGAGAACGCGCATAAATACGGCTTCATTCTTTCTTATCCCAAAAACAATGCGTATTATCAGTACGAGCCCTGGCACTGGCGCTACGTCGGCATAGAACTGGCAACGAAGCTCCACGACGAGAACAAGTTTTTCTATGATCTGGACCAGAGAGAAATTGACAAGTATCTCGTGAACCTTTTCGACTAGGCCTAAAAATAGCTCAACAAGAGTTTAATTTATATTGAGGAAGCATATTATACTTGACATTTAAGTATAAATATGCTAGGATGGAAAAGGATTAGAAACAGGGCACACAAACCCTTTTCTTCAGAGAGGATTTCCAGATGAAGAAAGTGTTGCTCGGCATCGTTATCCTAGGACTCATCGTGTCGAACGTCACGCTTCTCTATCGGGTGCATCAGCTTGAGAAGCGGGCACAAGAGGCGGGCGAGATAATCAGCGGTCTCGAGGATCGCCATCATGACCTCGCGAGCCGGGTGTACGAGAACGAAAACCGATTTGCGGCGGTGGTCGAGAAGAATCCGCAGATGGCCTTCACCCTTATCGACAACAACCTCGATCTCGTGGAGGCCGGGCGGGAAGTGCGGTTCATCGGCTCGTACTCCGACAGTTTTCTGCCGATGCTCGAGGATGCTCGAAGAGCTGGCGCGTCGATGGAGGACGTCAACAAGCGCCTCGACCGGGTCCTCGCGCTCGCGCAGGCGGGCAAGTACTACAGCTCCGCCGTCAAGATGATGATGGAGTCAAGCGAGTTCGATGCGGAGATCGCCGGCGAGAAGGTTCGGCTGGCGGCCATTCGTTAACCGCTTGGAAGTGTGAACGGGGCGGACCACATGTGGTCCGCCTCTTTCAATTATCATCATTTGATATACTTAAGTTATGAAGATAAACATCAAAGCGACTGGGATAGAGCTTACTCCGGCTATTTCGGAATACGTGAATAAGAAAGTGGGCGCGCTTGAGAAGTACGTGAAGAACGCGGACGCGGTGGCTTCGGTCGAGGTGGGCCGGAGCACGCAGCATCACAAGACCGGAGAAGTATTTATGGCCGAGGTGCATCTCACCGGCGCCGGGCTTGACCTCTACGCCGTTGCCGAACACTCCGACCTTTATGCCGCCATCGATTTGGTCAAGGACGAGGTCAAAGAAACTTTGCTTCAGGAGAAGGGGAGGAGAGAAACGCTTTTGAGAAGAGGTGCGAGGAAGGTGAAGGATCTGGCCAGAGGCATGAATATTTTTAAAAAGCGCTCATGAACGGAGGGTACTGGCACCAGAAAGCGGCTCCTTGGGTTTCTATTGCGGTTCTTGCCGGCGGTCTCGCTTCTTCCGTCCTTCTTTTCTGGCTCGTAAGGATGGAGAACCGTCTCCAGGCCTCAGACAACTTCGCGGGTTACGAGGAATCTTTATAATCAAACGTTGCCGCGGAGGAAATCCTGCCAGTCCATTTCTTTCTTGCCGGCGGGGATGACGCGGGTGGGGATGAATTGGTTATCGATAATTTTCGCGTTTCTGACGACTACCCGAATTTCTTCCCCGGTTTTTCTTTTGAAAAATATGTGAGCCCCGGGCCAAGTCGAATAGGCGAGAACTTTTCTCAGATTTGTTTCCGGATTATCTTTCAAATCAAGCAAGCCGTCTTCTTTTTTTACCATTTTTACGTAAGTGGCATCGTCGTGGTCCTGCTCTCTTTCAAGCGCTTCTCCCTCAAAAATTCTTAGCAAAAGTTTTCCGCCGGCCCGTCCCAGTTTTTCTTCCGCTATCGCATAATGGTCGGGCCAGGGTTCTATACCAACTTTTTCCTGCGCCAGTATCGGTCCGTGGTCCATTTTCTCATCCATCTTTATGACTGTAATCCCGGGCTCTTTGTTCTGGAGTATCAAATTTTGAATAGGTGATGGTCCGCGCAAGTCAGGCAGGAGGGAGGGGTGGACGTTTATGAATCCCTCTTTCGGAATTTCCAGGTATTCTTTTGGCAGAATTCTGCCAAAAGAAGCCACGACGCACAAATCTATTTCCGCCGGGAGTTCCGGCAGTGCTTCTTTGGCATCCGTAACTTTAAGAATCGGAGAATATCCGGCTTTCTCAAGTTCGTCCAAAACATATTCAGAAAATTTCGAACTCCCGAAAAAAGCGAATTTAATTTTCTGCATCTTTGTTTTCTAACGGCGGCAGGTCGCGCACGTTTTCCGCCTTGTCGGTGAAGAGGATGCCGTCCAAATGGTCTATCTCATGCTGGAAAATTTGCGATAGAAGACCCGAGGCGCCAATAGTCTGCTTTCTACCCTTCTCATCCCAGGCTGTTATAGTTATTTTCTCATGTCTCTCCACCACTCCGTAGAGCCAGCGCACCGAGAGACAGCCCTCCTCAACCTTTTGTTTCTTCCTCGAAATTTTCACAATCTCGGGATTGATGAACACCCGGTCGTTCTCGTAGCGCGGGAGGACTCCGCCCTTGACGATGAAGAGTCGGAGGCCCGCTCCCACCTGCGGCGCGGCTATAGCCACGCCGTCCTCCTCGGCGCGGACAGCATTCTTCATCTTGGCGATGATGTCGCCAAGCTTCTTGGTACCAATGTCTTTGAGCGGCACGGGCAAGGCCTTCTGCCGCAGGACTTTGGCGCTTCTATTGAGTATTAATTTCTCGTTTTTCATATGATACTCTCAGGGTCTACTTTAATGGAAAATTGCGGTGAAAGCCATGAGAGTTCGCGCGAGAGTTCTTCGTCTGGCCACTTCTCCTTAGGTATTCTTATAATGAGCGAATTCTTATAACTCTCTGGATGCCATTTCAATAATTTATCTTTTGTCTCTTGCATCTTGTTTCTTGCGTCTTCAATTTTGATAAAAATTGCAAACGGCGGATAAGAAAGACTTTTTCTCTCCGCGATTTCACTCAGATAGAAGTCGATGATATTGCCTTGCGCCGCCCAAGCGAGGACCTGTTTGCCGATGTTCCTGGTCTGGATGAGAGATTCTTTCTGCGTCATCTCGCGCAGGCGGGAGACCAGGTAGAAGATGCGCTCGTTTATCCCGAAGTCGGGGATGGAGAAGAGCGAGTCCGCCGAGACGAGAGCGGCATACGGGACCTTCTCAAGGTGGAAGAAGGCGAACTCCGTGCCGACGAGGATACCGCCGGTCTCCTCGAATTTCTTCACGATGATTCGCGCTTTCGCGTCCGTCGGCGCGTGGTCCTTGTCGAGTATTTCGACTGTAGCGGAAGGGAAAAGGTCTCTCGCCTCCGCCACTATCCTCTCAATACCTATGCCGAGAGGCACGAGTTTCCAGCTGCCGCAATATCCGCAGACTGTTTTCGAATCTCGCTTCTCGCCGCAGGCGTGGCAGACATAGACATTTCCGCCCGCTTTCTGCCGGTGAAGCACGACAGGCGCGCCGCAGTTGAGACAGGGGAGGATATAACCGCAGTCGCCACAAACGGTAGTGGGAGCAAGACCCTTCCTGGCGCCGAAGAGAAATATTTTTTCCTTTTCCTCAAGGGCTTTGGAGATAAGTGTTTTAAGTTCGGGTGAGAAGATTTCGAATTTCCCTTTGCCATCGGGTTTTTCTCTGGCGTCAACCAGGCGGGAGAGTGCTGCTGGCAGTCGCCACCTCACAAGCGATAGCTCGGCGCACTCGCCCTGCTTCTCTTTCCTCAATGATTCAAGCGAGAGGACTGAGTCTCCGAGTATGAGCTGGCGCGAAGTATCTCTGGCCAGATATTCGAGAAAAACCTTGAGGTGTAGGTATGGCCTCGATAGAGAGCAGTAAGCGCGGGAGTTCTCTCTCTCGATGATAATAGTGTCGATGTCAGGGCGGTCGAAGGCCGCTCCGGCCGCGGTTGTGATGAAGAGTATGGGATGTTCTTCGCCAAGCGCCGCCTGCCAGATTCTCCTCGCTTCAGCGGCCTTCGCCTTGAGGGTAAAGACGAAGACGTATGGCCCTATGCCTTGTGAAAGCCGCGTCGCGGCTTTCACCGCATCAACGTGCGTCGGCGATACGAACATGGCCGACTTTCCTCTGGCGAAGCACTGGCGCACCTGCGCGCGGTATTGTCCGAAGCGCTCCTCGTCCTCCATCTGGAGAAGTAGTACTTCCTTGGGACCGGCGGCGCGGCTTCTTTTCTGCGGCGGCGGGAAGAATTTCTCAGGATTCTCAAGAAGTATTTTGGGCAGGAGGGAGAAGAGGAGCGCTCCGGCGCTGCAGGCGTAGTAGAGTGAAGCTTTTTCCACTGCAGAGAGAAACTCCGGCGCGAAGCCGGCTTCGTAAATGTCTTTTCTCGCGATTTTCCGAAGAGGGAATTCGGCTCGGCGTATTGCGGTCTTGGCAGCCGCGGCGCTCCGGCAGCTTGTCGCTACGGCGAGGATAAATCCTTTTCGCAGAGGCGCTCGCACCAAAGTTCCGGGTACCAAACGGACAGAGGAGAAATAAGAAAGATTTCTTGAGGCGGATTTAGCCAGGGGAATTGCTTCCACCAGATACGCGCCAGCCTGCTTTCCGTCACTCATATAGTTATAGTATCATGTGGGCAAATGGCGAAAAAACTCGGCATCGACCTCGGCACCACCAATATCCTGGTCTTCGTACCAGGCAAGGGTATTGTTTTGAACGAGCCTTCGGTCGTGGCGGTCTCGGAGTCCGACAACAAGATTCTCGCCATCGGTTCCGAAGCCAAGACAATGATAGGTAGAACTCCGGGAGGCATCTCCGCTTACCGCCCGATGAAGGACGGCGTCATCGCCGACTACCGAGTGACGGAAGCGATGCTCCGCTACTACATCGACAAGACGCTCGGCAAGTGGAACATTTGGAAGCCTGATGTGCTTATCTCCGTACCCGCGGGTATTACCTCTACCGAGCGGCGTGCCGTCGTGGAGGCGGCCATGAAAGCCGGTGCCAAGAATGCCTATGTGGTCAAAGAGCCGATTCTTGCCGCCATTGGTGCGGGCATACCCATTCAGGAGGCGGCTGGACACATGATTGTGGACATAGGCGGCGGCACCACCGACGTGGCTGTCATCTCTCTCGGCGGCATCGTCGCCTCCACTTCCGTGAAGGTCGCCGGCAACAAGATGGATGCGGCCATCGCTGATTACCTTAAGAAGAATTTCAATCTAATTATCGGCGACAAGATGGCTGAGGATGTGAAGATTAAAATTGGAAGCGCCATTCCTCTCGACGAAGAGCTTACCATGTCGGTCAAGGGCCGCGACTTCATTCTCGGTTTGCCGAGGACTATAGAGCTCAAGACCAATGAGGTGGTCAAAGCGATTTCGAAGGAACTTCGAGAAATGATTAAGGCGGTCAAGGAAGTCTTGCAGGAGACGCCGCCGGAACTGGCATCGGATATCATCGATAGGGGAATCATCATGACTGGCGGTTCCTCACAGCTTCGTAATTTCCCGGAACTTATGTATCGCCGCACTGGAGTGAAAGCCGTCATGGCCAAAGACGCCTACTTCTGCGTGGCCAAGGGCACCGGTGTTGCCCTCGAACATTTGGATACTTATAAAAAGAGCATAATCGCGAAACGCTAGTGGCGCCGATTAAATTTGAAATAGAAAAAGAAATCCCCGGACAGATGGGCAGGGCGGGGAAGATTGAGACGCCGCACGGAGTCATAGAGACACCGACGTTTGTGGCTGTGGGGACGAAAGCGAGCGTTAAGGCGCTTACGCCGGAGCAAATCTTAGAGACGGGCGCGCAGGTAGTGCTTGCCAACACTTATCACTTGTATCTCGAACCGGGAGACGAGAGGGTAAAAAATTTTGGAGGCCTTCATAAATTCATGAATTGGCAGGGGCCGATGATGACGGACTCAGGCGGCTTCCAGGTCTTCTCCCTCGGCGCGGCGTATGGCAAGGAATTGTCGAAAATCACAAAGATTACCGACCCTTCCCAGCTTCTCGTGGAGCGCTCGCTCGACGGCGAGGCGCCGCGCTTGGCGCGCGTCGGGCAGGACGGCGTCTCCTTCCGTTCCCACCACGACGGCTCACTCCACTACATTACGCCGGAGAAGAGTATCGAAATTCAGCACAACTTAGGCGCGGACATTATTTTCGCCTTCGACGAATGCACCTCGCCCTCGGAGGGTTACAGGTATCAGGAAGAAGCCTTAGAAAGGACGCATAGATGGGCACAACGCAGTCTCGACTATCACAAATCTAAGCCCAATGCCGAGTTTCAAGCTTTGTTTGGTATTGTCCAAGGCGGGCGCGAAGAGTCTTTGCGCAGACGTTCGGCGGAGTTTATCGGTTCGCTCGATTTCGACGGTTTCGGTATCGGCGGCAGTTTCGCCAAGGAGGACATGGAAACGGCGGTGAAATGGGTCAATGAAATATTGCCGAAAGATAAACCGAGACATCTCCTGGGTATCGGCGAGCCGGAAGATTTGTTTATGGGTGTCGAGAACGGGGTGGACCTCTTCGACTGTGTTGCTCCCACGCGGAATGGCAGGGGAGGTACGCTCTATACTTCGAGAGGCAAAATAAATATCAAGAACGCGGAGTATCGAGAAGACCAGGGTCCGGTGGACGAAGAATGCGAGTGCTCTGTTTGCAAAAATTATTCGAGAGCGTATCTCTGCCATCTCTATCGCGCGCACGAGATGCTTGGCGGCACGCTTGGTTCCATCCACAATCTCTACTTCATCATCAATCTGGTAAAGAATATGAGGCGGGCTATTCTTGAAAACCGCTTTCCACAATTTAAAAATGAGTTCCTTGCCAAGTATCGGAAAGAGTAGTAACTTTATCCAAAGGCGTTTCAAAATCTCGTTCTGTCTGCAACAGGGAGGGTGTATGAGTGAGAAGACCCGGTCTGATGAAGAGAAGCCGCAGCACGACGCCGTTGGCCCAGAACCCAATGACGACGACCTCGCCGAGCGCTACGGCCTCGGCCACCCGGATTCAGAGAAAACCCGGAGCGAACGCGGACCGTATTTCGTCCGCAATCCGCACGGCTACACCGACCGTCGCATCTGACTGTGCACCCTGCCAAACAAAAAGGCGGCCTCCGATGAGGCCGCCTTCGTCTTACTTCACGCAGAGTCCGAGCTGGGCTCGGGTGTCGGTGCACTTGCTCATCGCGGCCTTTCTTGCCTCGATCCAGTTGCCGGCAAGTACGACCATGATGACCATGAACACCAGAAATCCGAGAAGTCCCGCGATGCTCTTCATGTCCCGTCTCCTGGGGGAGTCTTGTACTATCTTAGCATACTATAGTATATTTGTCAAGCATGATTTGGCATAGCTTAAAAAATGTTGTAATATAGCCCCGAAATGACCGCCTTTAAGATAAAGAACGATTTCAAGCCGGCCGGCGACCAGCCTCAGGCCATAAAGGAGCTGGTGGCAGGTATTAAGCAAGGTTTGAGACATCAAACCTTGCTTGGCGTGACCGGTTCCGGCAAAACCTTCACCGTCGCCAATGTCATAGAGAAAATTGGGAAGCCCACGCTTGTCATCGCGCACAACAAGACCCTGGCTGCCCAACTCGCGCAGGAGTACCGGGAATTTTTCCCGGACAACGCCGTGCACTACTTCGTTTCCTATTATGACTTCTACCAGCCGGAAGCGTATCTGCCGGTGACGGATACTTACATCGAGAAGGAGGCGATGATTAACGAAGAGATTGAGCGCCTGCGCCACGCCTCGACCCAAGCCCTGCTCACGAGGAAGGACGTCATTATCGTCGCCTCCGTCTCTTGCATCTATGGTTTGGGCGACCCGGAGGAATATGAAAAGGTAAATCTGAAACTTTCGAACGGGGACAAGATCTCCAGGGGAGATCTTGTCAGGAATCTCATCGATATCCATTACAAACGCACCAACGCGGACGTGAAGCCGGGTGTGTTCCGCGCTCTGGGTAACGCGGTCGAAATCATGCCCATCTCAGAGCGGGTCATATACAGGGTCGAGTTTAAAGGCGAGAGGGTAGAGAAGATACAAAAGATAGACGCAGTCTCGCGGACGATAATCTCCGAGCCGGAAGTCTTTTTCCTCTTCCCGGCCAAGCACTTCATCACTGCGGACGATGCCAACAAGCGCGCACTCGAAAGCATCAAGAGCGAGCTTGAAGACCGGCTCGAGGAATTAAAGAAGGACGGCAAAGTGCTCGAAGCCGAGCGCCTGAAGCGCCGCACCTCCTATGACCTCGCCATGCTTCGCGAAGTCGGCTACACCAACGGCATCGAGAATTATTCGAGACATTTTACCGGGAAGAAGGTGGGCGAAGCGCCTTACACGCTTCTGGATTATTTTCCTAAAGACCTGCCTACCGGCGAGGCAGGTTTCTTGACTATTATCGACGAGAGCCACGTCACCGTGCCGCAGATTGGGGGCATGTTCGCGGGAGACAGGTCGAGGAAGAACACGCTCATCGAGCACGGCTTCCGGCTGCCTTCGGCCCGCGACAACCGGCCTTTGAAGTTCGAAGAGTTCTCCGAGCGCGTGGGGCAGGTCATATATACGAGCGCCACGCCGGCCAAGTATGAGAAAGAGGTGAGTGAGAAGGTGGTCGAGCAGATTATCCGCCCGACAGGCCTCATAGACCCAGAAGTATCGGTGAAGCCGATACTTCAAAAAGGGTCTTATCCTGGCCAGGTGCAAGACTTCATCGCCGAAGCGGAGAAGGCGATAGGGAAGGGCGGCCGGGTCATGGCGACAACGCTGACCAAAAAGATGGCCGAGGACTTGAGTGAATATTTGAAAGAGAAGGGGATAAAGGCGGAATACTTGCACAGCGATATCAAGACCATCGAGCGCATAGAGATACTGACCCGTCTGCGCAAGGGCGAGTTCGACTGCATCGTGGGAGTGAATCTATTGAGGGAAGGTATAGACCTTCCCGAAATAACCCTTATCGGTATTCTCGATGCTGATAAAGAAGGTTTTTTGCGGAGCGAGACTTCGCTCATCCAGATTATCGGCCGGGCGGCGAGGAACGTTCTTGGCCGAGTTATCCTCTACGCCGACTCAGTCACGGGCTCGATGAAGTACGCCATAGATGAGACCGCCCGCCGGAGGAAGCTTCAGACTGCCTACAACACCAAGCATGGCATAACGCCCAAGACCATTGTGAAGAAGATTAAGGACATCACCGACACGCTCGAGCGCGAGCATCACCATGCCGTCGATATGCTTCTTGAAACCGACGCCGCGCTCTTCAAGAAGTCGCCGAAGAAAGTCATCAAGCAGAAGATGAAGGAGATGGAAGAAGCCGTCAAAAACCTCGACTTCGAATCCGCCGCTATTATCAGAGATGAGATTAGGGCATTGGAAGCCAGATTACCCAAGAAGAAATAATGAGACAAGAAATAATAGAAAACTTAAGGTCAGCCTTACAAAAACCAATCGAAAAAGAGCGAGTCGTGTACATAATGGTCGAGTTGAGAAGACTGGTAGATAAAATGGAAGAAGAAAATGGAAGCAGTCTTCCTGAATGGGATAGAGTTAAACATTGGTGCAATTGGGCTGTGCACACAAATCTCACTAATAAGGAATTTGCCAGAGGAACACTGGAAGAAATGGAGAAATTTATCATTGAGCATCCTGAAGATAAATTTCATCACTCAGATTTCAATCACCAGTTCTTCTCTCTTGGAGATCTAAGGGGGAATCTCTACAATATGCTTGAGCAGTTTGGGCTTCCTTCCGATATAACAAATATTCCTCCTTGGCTCATGTTTGCAAAATACCTCGTGGAACATCTTAAGGATTGTCCTCTCAAGAAATCAACGGGACTGATTCGAGAATTCCGGTTTATAAAAAAGAATCATATTCCTGAAGCAGAAAAATATTCTGTTGATTATGAAGTCTGCTTTGAGGACTCAGGTAAGAACTTTACAGGTAGTGTGCTCAGGTTTGAGCGCGAGAAAAAGTAAGATGGATATGTTAGGATTGTTCCGTTATACCCCTATGGGCCAGCCCATGGGCGAATTGCTATATGTCAGAGAAAAAGACCAAAACATCGGTAGCTCCGGGCGACAAAATCATTGTAAAAGGTGCCCGCACCCATAACCTTAAGAATATTACGGTTGAGATGCCGCGGAACAAGATGATTGTCTTCACCGGCCTCTCTGGTTCCGGCAAATCATCGCTTGCCTTCGACACCATTTTCGCAGAGGGGCAGAGGCGCTATGTGGAATCGCTTTCTTCCTACGCGCGACAGTTCCTGCGCCAGATGCAGAAGCCGGATGTGGACGAGATTATCGGCCTTTCACCCGCCATTTCCATAGACCAGAAAAGTCGCTCCAACAATCCGCGATCGACGGTAGCGACCATTACCGAGATTTATGATTATTTGAGAATTTTGTACGCGCGCGTCGGTCACCCGCACTGCCTGGTTTGTGGCACCGAGATTAAAAAATTGTCGAATGAAGAGATAAAGAACTTCGTGCTGGAGAAAGTAGCGAAATCCTCGGCAGACGTCGAGATATGGAGCCCCATCGTCCGCGGGCGGAAGGGGGAATATTACCAGCTGCTGTATGATTTGCTCGGTAAGGGCTATACCACCGTCATGGTGGACGGCAAGAAGAAGTCTCTAAGGGAGCGAATCGAGCTCACCAAGACCAAGAAGCACGAAATTTCTGTCCTGGTCGACTTCATCAATCCGAAAGAGTTTAAATTCGACGAGAAGAGCTCCGGCGAGAGGCTAAGCGAGGCGATAGAGAAGGCGATACACGAATCCGACGGGCTTCTGGTGCTCCGCCTCGGCTCCGAAGAACATTTACTCTCCGCCAAGTGGGCTTGCCCAAAGGACGGCTTCTCCTTCCCAGAAATCGAGCCGCGCCTTTTCTCCTTCAACTCGCCTTACGGCGCCTGCCCGACTTGTAATGGTTTGGGGACAAAATATTTATTTGGCTCTGAACCCTGTGAAGATTGCGGCGGAGCCAGGCTTAGGAAGGAAGCCCTCCATGTTTTAATCGGCGGCAAGAATATTCTTGAACTGACGAAGATGTCTATCAAAGATTGTGACGAATTCTTCAAGAAGTTGAAGCTGACGGTCCGCGAGAAAAATATTTCAAAGGTGGTGACCAAGGAGATTGAAGCACGTCTCTCCTTCATGTTAAACGTCGGTATCGAATATCTCTCGCTTGACCGCCGGGCGCACACGCTCTCCGGCGGCGAGGCGCAGCGCATACGCCTCGCCTCCCAGCTTGGCTCCGGCCTTGTCGGCGCGCTCTATGTGCTCGATGAGCCGACTATCGGGCTTCACGCCCGCGACAACGAGCGCCTTATCAAGACGCTTATAAATTTGCGAGACCTCGGCAACACCATTCTCATAGTCGAGCATGACGAAGAAACTATTTACTCATCCGACTACATAGTGGATATCGGTCCCGGCGCGGGAGTGCACGGCGGAGAAGTGGTTGTGTCAGGAGACCTCGACGAACTTCTCACCAGCCCCAAGAATAAATCCGGTTCTCTCACCCTCTCTTATCTTCGTGGCGAAGAGAAAATAGAGAAGCCCGAGAAGAGGAGAGAAAGTGAGAGGGGAGTTATAAGAATTCGCGGCGGCAAGATTTTCAACATCAAACATTTGAACGTTGATGTCCCGCTCCACCGGCTCATAGCGGTCACGGGAGTCTCCGGTTCGGGCAAATCCTCTTTCGTCTATGAAATCTTGCACAAGAATCTTGAGGTCCGCCTCGACCGCCGTTACAGGAACGCCAATACTTACAACTGCCAATCATTTGAAGGGTCGGAGTATCTCGGCCGCTCCATTCTCATCGACCAGTCGCCCATAGGCCGCACGCCGAGGAGTAACCCGGCCACTTATACAGGTGCATTCACTTTCATACGCGAGTTATTCGCCGAGTCGGCCGAGGCCAGGGCCCGCGGCTGGAAGGCGAACAGGTTCTCCTTCAACGTGAAGGGCGGCCGCTGCGAGACTTGCCAGGGGAACGGCATGATAGAGGTCGAGATGCATTTCCTACCGACCGTCTATGTGCCTTGCGATGTCTGCGGCGGCAAGAGATTTATGAAAGAGACTCTGGAAGTGAAGTATAAGGGCAAAAATATTTTCCAAGTCCTTGAGATGACGGTCGAGGAGGCGCTCAAGTTCTTCGAGGATATTCCGGCCATTTATGACAGATTGAAGAGTATGAATGACGTGGGGCTCGGCTATCTTGCTCTGGGGCAATCGGCGACGACTCTTTCCGGCGGAGAAGCGCAGAGGGTAAAGATTGCTTCGGAACTTTACCGCCCACATCTCGAGAAAACGATTTATCTTCTCGATGAGCCGACAATCGGTCTCCACTATGCTGATGTAAAGAAATTAATCGAGATTCTCCAGAAGCTTGTGGATAAGGGCAATACGGTCATTGTCATCGAGCACAATCTCGACTTCATCAAGTCCGCCGACTACATCCTCGACATCGGGCCGGAGGGGGGTGACGGCGGAGGCGAGCTGGTGGCCGAAGGCACGCCGGAAGAGGTCGCCAATACCGATACTTACACGGGCAAGTATCTGCGTAAGGCACTGAGGAAGAAATAAATTAAGGCCGCCCAACATGGGCGGCCTTGAGGGCACTAGCGGTCTACGGGGATGTACCCGAATTCCACCGCTCCAACTCCCTGCCGGGCGGTGATGTTGTGGTAGGCGAGGCGGCGGCACACCGCTTCCTCGACCACCTTGTCTGTGAGCTGTCTGGCATCCGCCAGCTCGACCGTCACCTGGCTCGGGAAGCCGGCGGGGGCAGGAACCGTTTTCTTGTTCTTCAGGTACAGAATGTCTACAGTTATGAACATGGAAACCTCCAAGTACTATAATACAACTATAAAATGAAAAGTCAAGAGCTAAAAAAGTTCAATCTCCCTGATGCGCCCGGGGTCTATTTCTTCAAGAAGGGGAAGGGGATTCTGTATATCGGCAAGGCCACTTCGCTTGCCGACAGGGTGAGGAGCTATTTTTCGAAAGATATTTTCCTATCCCGCGGGCCGAAAATAGTGAAGATGCTCGAAGAAGCAGAATCAGTCGAGTATGCGCAGACTGATTCAGTACTGGAAGCTTTAATTCTCGAAGCCAATGAGATTAAGAAGCATCAGCCCATATACAACTCGCGCGAGAAGGATGACAAGAGCTACAACTTCGTTACAGTTACGAGAGAGGAGTTTCCGAAAGTGGTAATCACAAGAGGCTCGGGCACGTACGGCCCATTTCCGCATTCTGGAGAATTGAAGGAAGCTTTGAAAATTATTCGGAAAATTTTCCCGTATCGCGATGACAGGTGCAAACTCTCGGGCAAACCTTGTTTCAACGCGCAGATCGGCCTCTGTCCCGGCCCGTGTGCCGGCAAGATTTCGAAGACTGACTACCGGAAGCAAATCAGAAAGATAAAATTATTTTTTGAAGGCAAGAAGGAAACTCTCATAAAATCTCTCGAGAGGGAAATGAAATCTTATGCGAAAAAGCATGAGTTCGAGAACGCAGAGATTGCGAAAAGGCAGATTTTTGCCCTACAGCATATTCATGATGTTGTGTTAATAAAGCAAGACCTAGCACCTAGCACCAAGTCCTTAACACCCAGTTTTCGTATTGAGGCATACGACATTGCGCATATTTCCGGCACAAATGCCGTGGGAGTAATGACTGTCGTTGAGGATGGGGAAGTGAACAAGAGCCAGTATAGGAAGTTCAAAATTCGTGAGGATAAGAACGATGATACGAAGAATCTCAGGGAAATAATCTCCAGGCGATTCGGCCATCCGGAATGGCGTTTCCCGAACCTGGTTGTGGTGGACGGCGGCAAGGGGCAACTCAATGCCGCCCGCTCCGAACTCGACAAGATGGGCCTCGAAATGATTGGGGTTGTGTCTGTAGTGAAGGATGAAAGGCATAGGGCCAGAGCCATACTTTGGCAAGAAGCAAGAATCAAGAAGCAAGAAACAAAAGAAAAAGAGATTCTCCTAGCGAACTCCGAAGCGCACCGCTTCGCCATAAATTATCACCGTCTTTTGAGGAACAAAGGATTCAGGATTTGATATAATATTAGTATGTCGAGCATCAGAGTCGCGGTTCTCCGGGGCGGTCCTTCGCCCGAGTACGACGTGTCACTCAAAACCGGTGCAAATATCCTCTCGCTTCTCCGCAAATGGGAGGGTAGATACGAGCCGGTGGATATTTTCATATCAAAAGACGGCGAATGGCATCGCGACGGCATCGTGCGCGAGCCTTACGAAGCTCTGGGAGACGCCGATGTGGTCTGGAATGCCATGCACGGACACTATGGCGAGGACGGACAAGTGCAGAAACAGCTCGAGAATCTGAAAATTCCTTACACCGGCTCCGGTATGCACGCCTCGGCTCGCGCTTACGACAAGGAGGTCGCCAAGCTCGCTTACCAGAATGCCGGACTTCTCATGCCGCGGCATGAGCTCTTTACCCCCGAGACCTTAACGGAAGAAAAACTGGTTTATGTGGTGAGGAATTACATCCATCCGGTTATAGTGAAGCCCGCTTCCGCCGGTTCCTCCGTCGGTGTCCGTCTGGCACACGGTATCATCGAACTCAAAGAGGCGATAAAGAACGCTTTCTCTCATTCGAGAAAAGTTCTGGTCGAGGAATTCGTACAGGGCAGGGAAGCGACCTGCGGAGTGGTCGAGGGTCTGAGGGGGGAGAAGACTTATGCCCTGATTCCATACGGCAATACCACTCAGGAAGAAAACGCGAAGATTATCGAGATAAGCAAGCGAGCGCACGAAGCGCTTGGTCTAAGGCACTATTCGAGTTCGGATTTCATTATCACGCCGAGAGGTAAAATTTATATCCTCGAAACAGATTCTCAGCCGGTTCTGCACGAAGATTCGCGCCTGTATGACTCGCTTCTCTCAACCGGTATTAAGCCGCATGACTTCGTGGACCATTGCATAAGTCTTGTCCTCAGCCGAAACGGATAGTTGTACGTTTCACTTTTTATATTTTCTAGTATAATTTATAAGAGTAGATAACGAATCCGATTTTAAAAGATAAAAATTAAAAAAATGGTTGAAGCTTTCGCAGGCATCATGGCATTCAAGACTGTCCTGTTTATCATTTGGCTTATATTGTTTGTATGGGCCATGATGGACATCCTGGGTACGAGAAAGAGCGTTTTATGGAAAACTCTCTGGATATTGGCTTGCTTCGTCTTCCCGATTCTCGGAGTGGTGCTCTACGGGGTCTTCGGCAGAAGAAAATAGTTTCGCAGAAGAAATAGAAAAAGCCGGCCAGGATCGCCTGGCCGGCTCGGTGTAATGGGAGCGGGTGCGACATCGGGCGCTTCGGCGCGAAGTAAGCGGGATCTGGCGATCCCACTCTTCCGTTCTGCGCCGTGGCGCCTCCGAGAGGAGGCCGCCTCCCATGTGGGCCCCTCCTCTCGGGGCAAACTCTAGCTCTTACATTAACAGATTATAGAAAGCACTCAAGGGGTGGAGCCCTACGGGAACAATGTAAAACCTTTTGTCTTCAGCCCGAGGCTATTATTTTATTTTCAAAATGTATTATCTACTTTTTCTTGCTACGAACATTGATAGTCCTCCAGAAACAATTAGAATGCTCGCAAGTTGAAGTAGATGGATCATGTAATCACGACTCCCTCCTGTACTAGGCATCGATGGAGTCGGATATGAATATGGAGACACTGAAACTCCAAGCACTTCAGGT
Source organism: Candidatus Zambryskibacteria bacterium RIFCSPLOWO2_02_FULL_51_21 (assembly GCA_001824255.1). Taxonomy (GTDB): domain Bacteria; phylum Patescibacteriota; class Minisyncoccia; order Phycocordibacterales; family Zambryskibacteraceae; genus UBA5004. The sequence goes on along the minus strand of MHWQ01000002.1, from coordinate 251,076 downwards.
ACCGCAACTACCGTACTTACTGCTGGGCTAACTGCCGGGCTTCTGAAATATTCTTCGCAACTAAGTGTGGTAGAAGTATCACATCTCTTCGTTCCTCCAGAATGCGATGAGCCAGAAGAAGGGGTTGGGACTGGAGGCGAGGGTGGTGTGGGGACCACAGGAGCACAATTAGGCACTGTGATGGTATTAGTGTCTGTCGTAACCGTGCCCCCAAAAGCAAGCGCCCGGCCAAGCCATGTAGTTACGGCTCCGACTGTGATTCCAGCGTCATCAATCACTGTTCCGAAAAAAGTAGAGTTGGCTCCCAATGTGGTAGCCGTTGGTGTCCAGAAAACATCGCAGGCATTACCACCAGAAACCACGGAGTTCGCCACTGTATTGAGAGCACCCGTTGATCTAAATATATACGTTCCAGAAAGCAATGTGATCCCTGCTGTCCCAACAGATTGCGCTCCCGTAATGCAATAAACACCCGGCTGGAGAGGCTGGGTCTCCAGGCTCAAATCAGTGGCAGCCCCGAAGGTAAAATCGCACGGCTGGGCATTCAAGAGAGCTAATACGGCCGCTTGGTCAGTACCAGCCACAGAGTATGGCGCTCCACTTCCATAATTCGTTTGTGTGCCAAGTGGCGGGGTTGCCGGGGGAGTGGTGAAGCCGACGTCTCCATTGATTGTCGTTGCGCCAGACGTATCGGTATAGGTACTGGAAAGAATCGCATACGTCGAACTGTCCGATAAGGTAGGAGTGGTAGCCGCGTGGCCAATACTAGACAGTCCGAGAGTTAAAATAATAAATCCTATGAGTATTATATTTTTCATATACAAAATGCCCTACTAATGCAAGATTAGACGTTTAGAATACGGGTATCATACTGGACTATAAGCACTCTCTAGAGGTAATTTCGACCTTTCACTCTGCCCGAGTGGAGCACAAAGAACCCATCATGGGTTATTTTATTTTGTATGCTTCGCATGCAGATTTATTGTGGTCACGAATATTTTGTTCGCCGTCGCTCACAAAATTTCTCGACCCCGGCTCGGTATCTCGGATTGGCATCCTCGATATACCTGCGCCATCCACAAAAGCACAAAGTCCCGCGCAGGCGGGACATTTGTGTCTTTTGTGGACCCTAGCGGATTCGAACCGCTGACCTCCTCATTGCAAATGAGGCGCTCTACCAACTAAGCTAAGGGCCCAAAAATGAGCCGGGGGCTCATTTTTGAAAAGTAACGAACTTGATTCTATCTTAAAAATGAAGCAAAATAAAGCCGCAAATGGGCCCATGGTATAGCAGTAACACGCGTCCATGGCATGGACGAGTCCGGGGTGCGACTCCCCGTGGGTCCACAAGGGACGATTAGCTCAGCTGGTTAGAGCGTACGATTCACATTCGTAAGGTCACAGGTTCGAATCCTGTATCGTCCACTGGTATATTCTCCCGGGTGTATAATACAGGCATGGCCAAGCAGATAGGCACCGTTACCCATTGGTACGACAAGATCGGCGTAGCCGTGATAAAGCTCACCGGTCCGCTCGGGAAGGGCGACAGGATAAAGATAAAGAAAGGGGATGAGGAGTTCGAAGAGACTGTTTCCTCCCTCCAGATTGACCACGCCGACGCGGATAAGGCGAAGAAAGGAGCCGACGCGGCGGTGAAGCTCTCGCAGAGAGCCAAGGAGGGCGCGCAGGTTTTCCTCGAATAATATTTCGATGATATAGTGGGTCAATGTTCGACCTCGTCTCTTTGATTCAAACAGCCGGATATCTCGGCCTTTTCGGCATCATTTATGCCGAATCGGGCATATTCGTCGGTTTTTTCCTGCCGGGGGATTCGCTTCTTTTCACCGCCGGATTTCTCGCGTCGCAGGGGTACTTGCGCATAGAGTTTCTCTTGCCCATGTTTTTCCTCGCGGCTTTTGCCGGAGACGCGACCGGTTACTGGATTGGAAGGAAAATCGGCCCAAGAATTTTCTCTCGGCCCAAATCATTCTGGTTCAGCCCGGAAAATATCGAGAAGACCAGGAGCTTTTTCGACCAGCATGGCAAGAAAGCGATAGTGCTCGCACGCTTCGTTCCAATAGTGCGCACTTTTATCCCCGTAATGGCCGGAGTGGGGGAGATGAAGTACAAAATTTTTACTTTCTATAACTTCTTCGGGGCTCTTATCTGGGCGGTCGGCCTTACCTCGGCGGGATATTTCTTCGGCCAGTCGATTCCCGATGCGGACCGCTATGTTTTGCCTATCGTGGGGCTTATCGTTGTGGTATCCTTGATTCCGCCGGTTATCCAATATTTTAAGGGGAAAAAGGGCCTATAGTTTAGTGGCAGAACACGGCATTCGCATTGCCGAAACGGCGGTCCGATTCCGCCTAGGTCCACCAAAATAAATCAAGGCGTGTCATGCTTCTGCGAAAGCAGAGTCATGACACGCCTTGCGAATGGTCTTCAGCGGTTGAAGTTGTTCTCCAACCACGCACAGCTTCCCACGGTGGTGGGGTTGTTGCCCCTACACACCTTCATGGCGTTGAGCCATGGGGAGATGTTGGTTATCTCCGTGGTCGCCATCCCGTACAGGTTATTGAGCTGATACGGGTCCGTCGCCATCTTGTAGTACTCCCCTCGGACGCCGGTTTGCACCTTGGGGTAGTTCAGGAACAAGCGCGGGTTACCGTTGCCGATCCGGAGCCCGTAGTACTCACGGGGAGCAGTAGTGGCTTCCCCTGCGTCCCAGACACCGAGCGTGTGCTGGATGAGCCCCATCTTGCGCCAAGGCAAACTGGGGTTGTCCATGAGTGGCAGGAGAGACCTGCCATCCACCACGATATTCGGCGTAGCTCCAGCGATGGCCGCGATGGTCGGGGCGATATCGACGCCCAGCACCAGCTTGTCCACTTTGACCGGAGTAGTCGTGCCTGGCCGCCGGATGATGAGGGGGATCCGTAGGGAATTCTCATACGCCGACAGCTTCTCGTTGTAGCGGTGATGGCCGTCGTTGTTTCCGTTGTCGGCCATGAACACCACGTAAGTGTTGTCGAGCTGGCCCGTCTCCGCGAGCGCCTTCATCACCTTGCCCACCAGGTCGTCGATGGACTTGACCGTCTCGAGCCGGCGCCAGTAACGTTTCTGGAGGCAATCGAAGTCCTCTGCAGAGATTCTCGGGAGGTTCTGAACCCACGTGGGTTTGTCTGAAACATCCTCTTCGTCGAATGAGGGTGGCGTGGGGAACGAGAAGTCGAGCGACGCTAGTGCCACGCCGTTCGGGTCATTCGCGTTCCAGATGGTGTTTATGTGGCGCAGTGGCGGCCTTTCTGAGACGCCCGAGTATCGTCCACCGTACCACCATGCTTGTGGCTGCGTGGGGTCCGGACAGACGTTGTAAACGTCCGGCCCGGGCCATAACTCGCGGTTGTAGGCGACTGGAGCGAGCTCCAGAAACCATGGTGCTCCCAAAGTTGCGGCTGTCCTGATGAACCAGTCTCCGACATCAGCTACGAAGTCGGTCTGGTGCCACCTTTCCACCGGGGTGTTGTATGAACTGAAGTCCATCTTGGTCCCGCTGATAGAGGCCTTGTACTTGTGGACGCTCCAGGTCCACGGCTCGCAAAAAACGAACCAAATGGACCAACCCGGCGGCATGTACGAACACTTCGGGAAAGTGGAGTAGAACAGACGAAGCTGCTCAGCTGTCACGGTCGGATGCATTGCGGCGATTCCCTGGAGCTCTTCAGTGGTGAGATCACCAGCGCCGTAGCCTGGGATGGTGCGTCCGACCTTCGCGGTAATATAGCCGGCGGGCCGCAGCCAGTTTGGCAAGAGGGTCGCCTCGTTGTGTCGGACCGGGCCTCCGTAGAAGAGGTCCGCTCCAAACTCCTTGTGGTTCTGCGCGTATTGTCCTGTGAGGACAGAGATGCGCGCCGTCGAGCCGACCGAGCCGCTAGAAATGGCTTGGGTGAACTCGATTCCGGTGTCCAGTAGCCCCTTGATGTTGGGGAGCTGGCTTTGAGCCACCATGGTGGTGATGTCGCTCATGGGAATGTCGTCCGCCATGATGACGACGACATTCGATTTCGTCTGAGCGGGGGTTAGGATGGCCCCCGTGAGAATAGCGACCAGCACGGCGAATCCAAGTCTTTTCCGCATTGTCTACCTTCTTCCTGTGTGGGGTTGTGTGGGCCAAGTTTGGGCTTGGCGTGCTGAATTCCAACGAACTTCTATTCATTATCTTAATACAAAAAAGGACACTATGTCAAGTGTGATAAAAAGAATCTACCTGATGCCGTTCTTTATCAAAACCAGCCCCGCCGCAGAGCGGCGGGGCTGGTTTTCTCCTCTCAGACCCAAGCCCGAATTACTTCATGTGTCCGGAAGCAAGCTTGGTCATCTCAAACATCGTCACTTCGCTCTTGCCGCCGAAGATGGGCTTAAGCTTCTCATCAGAGAAGATGTTCCTCTTGTTGGAAGGATTCTGGAGGTCGTTCTTCTTGATGTACTCCCACATCTTCTTCACCACTTGGCCCCTGGGCATCGGTCCTTTGCCCACTACTGCCTCGAGTTCCGAAGACAGGGTCATGGGCCTAAGGAGTGCCGGATTCGCAGTTCTTGCCATAATTTAAATGTAATTGGTAATTAAGTCCCTAATACCGGCCTAAGAAGTCTCTCCGGCTGGACAAGGGGATTATACCATAGATAATTAAGTAAATGCTCAAGGCCCTAAGCTTCCTTCTGGTTCTCGTCGCCGCAGCCTGGTGGTTCACCGTTGGTCCCGGCGGCGCGGTTCCTCCCTGTACTAGGCCTATTGCGTATGAAATAGGCGCTTTCGACCAGCGCTTTGACGTAAGCCGGACAGATTTCCTCTCCGCTTTGAGCGAAGCCGAAGCGATTTGGGAGAGACCTTCTGGCCGAGACCTTTTTGTTTACAAGACGGAGGGTGGTGCCTTGCCGGTAAACCTGGTTTACGACTACCGCCAAGAGACGACGGAGGAGCTGGGGTCTATAGAAAGCAATCTCAAGACGAACGAGACAAGCTACGACTCGCTCGAGGCTTCTTACAAAAGACTTGAGAGCGAATACAATTCGCTTAAAAGCGCTTATGACAGGCAAGTAGCGGAATTCCAATCCAAAAGGAGAGTAACCAATGCCGAAATTGAAGCTCTGAGGTCTCTGGAAGATGAACTCAACGGCAAGGCGACCGAACTCAACGCTCTTGCCGATAGATTGAATAAGCTGGCGAAGAGTCTCAATCTGAACGTCAGCCAATACAACGCCGTCGGCGCCGCGCGCGGCGAGACTTTCGAGGGCGGCATTTATTACAACGGGCCGGAAGGGGAGGGGATAAATATTTACGAATTCGACAGCCGGACGAAGCTGGTGCGGCTCCTCGCGCACGAGTTCGGTCACGCGCTCGGCCTCGAACACGTCTCGGACCCCTTGGCCATCATGTATAAAATAAACAACGCCGACTTCCTCCGCGCCACCCCTGCCGACCTCCAAGCGCTCGAAACTTTGTGTAACCAAAAATAGAAGAGCCCGCGAAGAGCGCAGGCTCTTCGCGGGCTCGGGACCTCGACCTATCCGTCGACGTTTGAAGCCGTCGCCGCGCTGACCCCCGGCTTCTTCTCGTCCTTGCGGCCGCGCAGGTCGGCGAGGACTTCCTCGGCGAACTCGGCGAGACCACTCATGCGGATGGATCTCAGCATGCCAGGCAGCCCAGCGTGATCTTCGGCGATCTTGTGGGCATCGGCAGCCTTGAACCTGCTCTGCTGCAGTACGATGAGGACGGTTTTCACCTCGTCTTTCTCGTTGTAGGCATTGTTAGCCATCAAACTGAGCATTGACGAGAGGACTTCGTGGCACGGACGCTTTTCTTCAGCCATGGATTCAGCTCCCTTCCGTTGGATAAATTATAATATTTTTACGTGTGTGTCAAATCGCTAGAAGCTATAAGCTAAAAGCTGTAAGCTAGTAGCAATGGACAAACTGATTTTTCTCGATACCGAAGCTACCGGGAACGAGCCGGCGAAAGACCGGCTCGTTCAAGTTTCCTATAAAACCGAGAAGGGTGGAGTTGGGACGGCATATTTCAAGCCGCCTGTTCCCATATCGGTCAAAGCGATGAGTGTTACCCATATCACCAACAAGATGCTTGATGACAAGCCGGCGTTCGAAGACAGCGAGATGAAGAAGGAGTTGGCGGAACTTTTAAAAAACGGCGTCATGGTCGCTCACAACGCTCTCTTCGACATTGCCATGCTCAAGGCGGAGGGCTTGGAAGTGCCGCGCTTCATCGACACTCTGCGGGTCGCGCGGCACTTGGATGGCGAGAATAAAATTCCCGAATACAATCTGCAATTCCTGCGCTACTATCTCGACCTTGAGATAGACGGCGGAGCGCATGACGCCGAGGAGGACGTAAGAGTCTTGGAAGCGGTTTTCCAGCGTCTTTATAAAAAGCTGCCGGATATTGAAGAGCTGATAAAGATTTCTTCCCGCCCGACCCTTTTCAAGAACTTTATCTTCGGCAAGTACAAGGGCAAACCAGTCGCGGAGGTGCTTCAAACTGACAGAAGGTACATGGAATGGCTATTGAATACGATGCTCTCAGCGGGTCAGGATACCGACGAAGACTGGATATTTACTCTGAAACATTATTTGAAGGTATAATACCGCCATGGGAATAAAAGATTTCTTTCTAAAGCAGGCTCTGAAGCACAAATTAAAGGATGTGCCGGAGGCTCAGCGCGACATGCTCATGGGCGCGATGGAGAAGAATCCAGATTTTTTCAAAAGAATAGGTGATGAGATTAAGGCGCGCACCAAGCGGGGCGAGAGCGAAATGGCCGCGACTATGGCCGTGATGCGGGAGAATCAGGCGGAACTGCAGAAACTTCTCCGCCAATGAAAAAAATTTTCATTCTCTTGGGACATCCGGATGCTGACAGCTTCAACTGCACTCTGGCCGATGAGTATCAGCGCGGGGCGGAGGAGGTGGGGCACGAAGTGCGGAGGATGAATCTGGGCGAAATGCAGTTCGACCCGATTCTTCGCCACGGCTACAGAAGCATCCAAGAGCTTGAGCCGGACCTCAAGGCGTTTCAGGAGAACGTGGCTTGGTGCGAACATTTCGTTATCTTCTATCCCACTTGGTGGTCCACTATGCCGGCACTTCTCAAAGGTATTTTCGACCGTGCGTGGCTGCCGGGATTTGCGTACAAATTTACATCGAGCTTCACCTGGAAGAAGCTCCACAAAGGCAAGACAGCGAGAGTCGTAATCACTTCTGACAATATTCCCTTCGCCGCCTACATCCTCTTCGGCGACACCTCGAACGAAATCGCCCGGGCGATTCTCTGGTTCGCCGGATTTAAGGTCAGAGTTAAGAAATTCGGATACCTCAAACACTTTGGCTCGACCGGTCGTCGCGAGCGCATCAAGAGAAAGGTGTATAATTTCGGCTGGAAAGCGAATTAGACCTTTACGCCTTGCAGTGGAGGAAATATGGAATTCCAGGCTGGGCAGTTAATTGTCGTTTCGTGCTCGGAGAACGGTAAGAAGGAGAAGAAATACTGGCTGGATGCATTCTTGCCAGGTGCCGGCGAACTTGTGAGGGTAAAGTTCGCGGGAGAGGAGGAAGGCGAGTCTTACACCCTGGACCAGATGCTCGACTCGCTCGACTCCGCTCTCGGTATGCGGAAGCTCGTCGCGCTTCCCCAGCCGGAAGACCCTTCGCTTCTGTTCATCCAGCACATACAGTAACGGAATCAGGCCCCGCATTTTGCGGGGCCTCGCCTTATAGTTCGGCAAGTTCACCATACGCCGTTTGACAAATCAAGCACTTTGTGCTAAGATAGTAATTGGAGGTACACATGGTGCTGAACGACCTGAAGTTGGGCGAAATGGTGGTGTGGGATCGAGAGGTCTACCCATCTATCCTGCCCGACATGATCCAGAGGTATGGAGAAGGGCCATTCAAAGTGGTCGGTCTCAGACTCTGGACCAGCGACATCGGCAAGCCGTCGGTCGCTCCCTACATGGTAACTGTCGAAGTTCCAAACGGGACGAGGCAGGATCTTGCGGGTGAGTGGTTCGAGCGCGCCTGGGTGACTGGACTTTAGTTACCCATTCACGAAGCAGGGCGCCACGGAACATCGTGGCGCTTTTGTTTTGTTTCGGTATTTAAGCTATTCTAATTTTCTAATGTCCAAGCTGTCTGTCGGTATTGTAGGTCTACCCAATGTTGGCAAATCAACGTTGTTTAACGCGCTGACGAAGAAGGGCGTGCCGGCGGAGAATTATCCTTTTTGCACTATCGACCCCTCGGTCGGCATTGTGCCGGTGCCAGACGAGCGACTTGATAAACTCTCGGCGCTCTCTAAGTCTAAAAAAACTATTCCCGCGGTTGTCGAATTTGTCGATATCGCCGGTCTTGTCAGGGGCGCGTCGGAAGGCGAGGGACTGGGCAATAAATTCCTTTCTCATATCCGCGAGGTTGATGCCATTATCGAGGTGGTGAGAATATTTGAAGACAAAGAAATCATTCACGTTCACGACAAAATTGACCCGCTCTTCGATATAGAAATTATCAATCTGGAGCTCAAGGCCGCGGGCATCGATAAGCCGATTCTTTATGTAGTGAATACTTCCGAGGCCTCCGAGAACAAGCGCGACGTGCTCGACCAGATTCCCGGGCCGTATGTGGAGATTGATCCCATTTTCGGCACCGGTCTTGACAAACTCATTACAGAGGCCTACAAACTGCTCGACCTTATCACTTTCTTTACCACCGGAGAAAAAGAGTCCCGCGCCTGGACAACGAAGAGGGGAGCCACAGCGCCTTTTGCCGGAAAATCAATACATACCGACTTCATGGAGAAGTTCATCAGGGCCGAAGTGATTCATTGGGACAAGCTTCTGGAAGCCGGCTCTTACGCTGCCGCCCGCGCCAAGGGCTGGGTACGTATCGAAGGCAAAGAATACATCGTCCAAGACGGCGACGTCTTGGAGTTTTTGATTTAGCTCAATTCTGCTAGAATAGCTATATGAATACATCCAATCGCATCGGGCGCTGGTCGGTCATTTTGGGCATCATGATTGTGCTCAATCTCTTCTTCAACTATGCGCTCTCGCTCGCTTACAAGAGCCCCCAGTACGAGAACTTCTGCAAGAGCGAACAAGTGGTGAATATTCCCGAGACTCAGAGTACTTGTGTAGCACAAGGTGGCCAGTGGACGACCAATCCCGGATATGGCAAGCCCGTCCCGGCCGGATTTACAGAACCGCGCGGTTATTGCGACCTACAGTACTCTTGCCGACAAGAGTTTGACGCGGCTAACAAAAGTTACAACAGAAATGTCTTCATAGTGCTCGTGGTGCTCGGTGCGTTCTCGGTAGCGGCAGGCAACTTCTTCGCAGGTAATACAGTGATCACGGGCGGTCTCTCGCTTGCAGGTCTTCTCTCATTTCTCGTCGCATCCGTGCGCTACTGGGGCTCGGCGGACAATTGGGCGAGAGTTGTAATACTCGCCATCGCGCTGAGCATCCTCTTCTGGATAGCGATGAAAAAATTCAATGACAGAATACGACCCGAAACAGATAGAGTCTAAGTGGCAGAAGGAATGGGAGAAAGATGGCCTATACAATGCAGAAGATAATTCTTCTAAGCAAAAATATTACGCGCTTATAGAATTTCCGTATCCATCCGGAGACGGTCTTCATGTGGGACATCCTCGCCCGTACATCGGCATGGATATCATTGCGAGGAAGAAAAGGATGGAAGGCAAGAATGTACTCTATCCCATCGGCTGGGACGCTTTCGGTTTGCCGACGGAGAATTACGCTATCAAAACAGGCCGTCCGCCCGCAGAAATTACGAAGGAAAACACAGACACTTTTCGCAGGCAGATTCAGTCGCTCGGCATCTCCTTCGACTGGTCGCGCGAGATTAACACGACTGACCCCAAGTATTACAAATGGACTCAATGGCTCTTCTTGAAGTTTCTTGAGCATGGACTCGCGTACAAGGCGAAGATTCCCATCAACTGGTGTCCGAAGGATAAGATTGGCCTCGCCAACGAAGAAGTGGTGGACGGCAAGTGCGAGCGCTGTGGCACGCCGGTGGAACAGCGGGAAAAAGAGCAATGGATGCTCGCCATCACTAAGTATGCCGACAAACTTCTGGCTGACCTCGACACCGTGGATTATCCGGAGCGGGTCAAAGTTCAGCAGAAGAACTGGATAGGGAAGTCGGAAGGCGCGCTTATCAAATTTGATGATATAGAAGTATTCACGACTCGGCCGGACACAATCTTCGGTGCTACTTTCTTGGTCAAGGCGGGTAAAGAAGACAAATTTACTGGAGATTACGCAATTAATCCCGCGACCAGGGAAAAAATTCCCGTCTGGGAAGCGGAATATGTTTACTTCGACTACGGCACCGGAGCCATTATGGGGGTGCCCGCGCACGACGAGCGCGACTATGAGTTCGCCAAGAAGCACGATTTGCCGATTAAGCACGTGATAACGCCGCGCCTGCCGGATTCCACCAATCCGCATCAAAACGGCAAAGATATTGTGGCGCGAAAAGTCACCTTAAGCATTGTTTATGATCCAAAAACGGAGAAGTATCTCACTCTGAAATGGAAAAAAGTTCCATGGAGAACTTTTGTAACAGGAGGCATAGAAGAAGGAGAGAATGCCGTAGAATCGGCCAAGAGAGAAATAACGGAAGAAACCGGATACACAGATATCGAATTAATTAGAAGGCTTGGCGGGGATACTCAAGCGGAATTTTATGCAGCTCATAAAGGAGTTAATCGCATCGCTCATGATGTCTTGCTGTTTTTTGAATTAAAGAGTAATGCCCGTCAAACCGTAACAGAAGAAGAGCTTGAAAAGCATGAAGTCGAATGGATATCCAAAGAGGAATTCAAAACTATTCGTATAAATCACTCGGAAATAGAAATTATCAGACAGCGTATTGAGACTGGCAAAGATTTCTATACAGGAGAAGGAATCATTGCGAATTCCAATGAATTCGATGGTCTTGAATCGGGAGAAGCCAGAGAGAAAATTACGGAGAAATTCGGCAAGAAGGTCGTCAAATACAAACTTCGTGATTGGGTTTTCTCGAGGCAGAGATACTGGGGTGAACCGATTCCGGTTGTGCACTGCGATAAATGCGGCATAGTGCCCGTGCCGGAGAAAGATTTGCCGGTCCTTCTCCCAGAGGTAAAGAATTATATGCCCACCGACACCGGCGAGTCGCCGCTCGCGGCGATAGATGAGTGGGTCAATATAACTTGCCCGAAATGCGACGGTCCTGCCAAGCGCGAGACAGATACTATGCCCAATTGGGCCGGCTCCTCCTGGTATTTTCTCGCCTACCTATTCGATAAGAAAGGATTTGAGAATCCGGTTTCTACTGAAAATTGGAAATTGCAAATTGAAAATTTCAAATATTTCATGCCCGTGGACTGGTACAACGGCGGTATGGAGCACACAGTTCTTCATCTTCTCTATTCCCGTTTCTGGAATAAGTTTCTATATGACATAGGCCTTGTGCCCGTAAGTGAACCCTACAAGAAGCGCACTTCTCACGGGCTTATCTTGGCCGAAGGGGGAGAGAAGATGAGTAAGTCGAAAGGCAATGTCATAAATCCCGATTCTATCGTTGAACGTTTCGGCGCCGACACTCTGCGCCTCTACGAGATGTTCATGGGCCCCTTCGAACAGGCAATTGCCTGGAGTGAGAGTTCTCTGGTCGGGCCGCGGAGATTTTTGGAGAAAATATGGAGACTTCAGACGAAACTTCCTCTCACAAAGTCTTCGGATGTTGCCTCCGGCAAGCATGGCCAGACTTCGCTCGATGAAGTTTCATCTTCCGCTCATCAAACGATAAAAAAGGTGACCGGCGATATCGAGCACATGCGTTTCAATACTGCGATTTCAACCCTGATGATTTTTGTAAATGATTTGGAGAAGAAAGAGAAAATCTCCAAAGAAGAATACGAAACATTACTAAAGCTCTTAGCACCATTCGCGCCGCATATGGCGGAAGAGTTGTGGCACTCGCTCGGACACAGCGATTCAATTCATTCACAGAGCTGGCCCGGGTACGATGAAACGAAGCTTGTGAGCGAAGTTGTTACAATTGTGGTTCAGGTCAACGGCCGCGTGCGCGGCAAATTCGAAGCGCTGAGAGCGCTCGATGAGGCGGAAGCTTTCGAGCTTGCAGAGAATCTCCCCGAAACGCAAAAGTGGGTTGGGGATAAGGCAGTCAAGAATAGGATTTATGTCCCTAGAAAACTGGTAAATATCGTGACTTCTTGATGATGCTTGACACTAGAGGTGTCAAGTGATAGAAATAACACAATCAAATGGAAAAGATAGCAACCAGCTTTAAGCCCAAGGAAGCCACCAAGAAACTTTTGTCGGTTCTCACCAAGCGCGGCCAGGACGTAATCGTTTCTCGCTACGGCCTGGGCGCCAAGGCTCAGAAGCTCACTCTCGATGCCATCGGCAAGAAGTACGGCATCACCCGCGAGCGCGTCCGCCAGATTGAGAACCATTCCATCGCTGCCATCAGGAAGTCGAAGTCCTACAAGGAAGCTGAGGCCGTCTTTGCCGAACTCAAGGATATCGTCACGGCGTTGGGAGGCATTGTGTCAGAGAAAGACCTCTTGAAACATCTGGCCAAAGAGCCTTCAACCCAGAATCATTACCACTTTCTTCTCATCATCGGCGAGGAGTTCAAGCGCGATAAGGAGGACGAAGAATTCCGCCACCGCTGGCACGTCGACCAACAGCTGGCTGATAAGATTCAGAATACTTTGAGGAAACTCTATGCCAAGCTTTCCGATGACGAGCTCGTGGTCGAAGGCGACCTCATTTCCTCTTTCCTCGAGGAGGTGAAGGACCTCAACGAGAAGTATAAGGACGATGAGATTATCAAGCGCTGGCTCGGCATTTCGCATAAGATAGGCAAGAATCCTCTCGGCGAATGGGGCCGGGCCTCTTCTCCCAACGTCAATGCCAAGGGTATGCGCGACTATGCCTTCCTCGTTATCAGGAAGCATGGTTCGCCCATCCATTTCAAGGAAGTGGCTAAGGCCATCACCCAGTATTTCAACAAGAAGGCTCACGTCGCCACCACGCACAACGAGCTTATCAAGGACAAGCGTTTCGTTCTCGTTGGACGCGGACTCTATGCGCTTGCCGAGTGGGGTTATATGTCGGGCGTCGTCAAGGATGTCATCAAGAGTATTCTTGCCAAGGAGGGCCCGCTTAGCCGCGAGGAAATAGTCAAAAAAGTTTTGAAGGAGCGCTATGTCAAAGAGAACACCATCCTCGTCAACCTCCAGAATTCCAAATATTTCAAGAAGGACAAAGACGGACGCTACTCAAACGTGTAGTCTCGGGTTAGAATATAGTTAATGTTCGAAGACTTAGCCAACCCTTTCAATCAGGAGGTGCTCTCGCGGGCTATTGGTTTCTTTTTCTCCGCTTGGCCGGTCTGGGTGCCGCTGATTCTCATAAGTCTCGCCTGGACCACCTGGCTCAGGTACATCCGCCGGCTCTGGGTCAGCCAGCAGGGCTCGATTCTACTCGAGATAAGACTGCCGAAGGAGGTGACGAAGTCCCCGGCGGCCATGGAGCTCGTGCTCCAGGGCATCTGGGAGAACGCCAACATTTCCACTCCGGCCGACGCTTTTTGGGAGGGCAAAATGCGCGAATGGTTCTCGCTCGAAATCGTTTCCATCGGCGGGCAGGTGAGATTCTTCATCTGGGCCTTCCCGAGGTGGAAGAAAATCATCGAGTCAAGAATTTACGCCCAATACCCGGAGGCGGAAGTCTTCGAGGTCAGGGACTACGCGCTAGACCTGCGTTACGACCCGGAGAAGGTGAAAGTCTTCGGCGTCAACACCGGTCTCGTCAAACCCGACGCGTATCCCATCAAGACCTACATTGAATTCGAACTTGATAAAAAAGCCGGCGACCAGGAAGAACAAGCGAAGATTGTCGACCCCATAACACCGGTCATAGAATATCTGGGCACGCTGAAGCCCGGCGAAGTGGCCGGCATACAGATTCTCATCCGCGCCCATGCCAAAGAGAGTTATCTCTATGGCCGCCTCATCGCCAAGCCGGACTGGCGCGCCGGTATCAAGAAGGAGATAGAAAAGATGGTTGAGGAAGAATCTCTGCTCAAGCCGAAAGAAGGCGAAGCCCAGACCTTCCGTTTCCTTAACTTGACCAAGGCGCAGACCGATACTGTCGCGTCCATCCAGAGAAATGCCGGCAAGCTCGCCTTTGACACCATGATTCGCCTTATGTACATCGCTCCCAAGGATGAGTTCGACAAGACTCGCGGCATGGGCATCATCGGTTCCATGCGTCAGTTCGGTTCGGCCACGATGCTAAACGGCATCAAACCAATTTTCTTCGCCCTGACGCACTCATGGCAGGATTGGAACGATATCAGGAAGAACGAACGGCTGACAAGTTTCATCGACTCCTACAAGCGCCGGGCCTACCACGGGCCGCTCCATTACCATCTCTTTTCCGAACCCTACATACTCACCGTCGAAGAAGTGGCCAGCCTCTTCCATTTGCCCGGCTCAGTCGCCACCACGCCTTCGCTTGTGAGGGCACCGAGCAAGAAGGCCGAAGCGCCGGCCAATCTTCCAGTCTAGCGATGCAAGAATCACAGACCGTAAAGATTCTTCTATTTTTCTTGGGGATTGCTGTCGTTATAGGCGCGGCCAGTTTTCTAACTCCGCCGGGCAATTTTCCTGCCGGTTCGATCATTAACGTGGCTGAAGGTTTAGGCCTCCAGACTCTTTCTCTTGATTTAGAAAAGCAGAATGTCATCCGCTCACCCTTCTGGTTCCGCACAGCCGCCATATTTCTTGGTGGCGAGCGGGACATGAAGGCGGGCCAGTATTATTTCGAACGCCCGCAGAGCCCTTTCATTATTGCCTGGAGGATTAGGCGCGGCAGCTACGGCATCGAATCGATGAAGATTACCGTGCCGGAAGGATTCACGGTGGAGAAAATTTCGGCCCTTTTCGATGACCGCTTTCCGTTCTTCGACAACTCATTGTTCAAGAAAACGGCGCCAGAGGGATACCTATTCCCTGACACGTACTTCATGCCGGTGACATCTACCGCCACCTCGACGATGAAGATTATGCGTGACAATTTCATCAGGAAAATTTTCCCGGTTATGCCGGAGATTGAAGCTTCCGGCAAAGAGCTTGAGGACATCATCGCCATGGCCTCGCTCATAGAAGGGGAGACGAACAATCAGATAGACCGCGAAATTGTCTCCGGCATTCTCTGGAAGCGCCTCAAACTCGGCATGGCCTTGCAGGTCGATGTGGAGGCGAAAACTTACGAATTCCCCGGCCTGCCCGAAGCGCCCATAAATAATCCAGGATTAGCCTCTATCCGTGCCGCCATACATCCGACTTCGACGCCCTATCTCTATTATTTGACGGGCAAGGACGGCAAGATGCATTATTCCAAGACCTTCGATGAACACAAAGCCAATATCGCGAAATATCTCTCGAACTAAGGACTTGCCCATAGGGCTACGCCCGAGGGTTTTCGTCGGACTTTCCGGTGGCGTGGATTCCGCCGTTTCGGCGGCTCTGCTCAAGGAGCAGGGTTACGACGTGACGGGAGTCTTTATACGCGCCTGGCAGCCGGAGTGGCTTTCTTGCACCTGGAGAGAGGAGAGAAGGGATGCGATGAAAATATGCCTCACTCTCGGTATACCATTCCTTTTCCTCGACGCGGAAGCGGAATACAAGAAAGATGTCGTGGATAAGATGATTGCCGAGTACAAAGCCGGCCGTACGCCCAACCCGGACGTACTTTGCAACAAGGAGATTAAGTTCGGCGTCTTCTGGAATAAAGCGAAGGAGCTTGGTGCGGACTTCATCGCGACTGGGCATTATCTCTCCGGCGAGAAAGACCAATCGTATTTCCTCTGGATGCTTACTCCGGACGATTTTTCCCACACTATTTTTCCGGTTGGCCACATGGAAAAATCGGAAGTGAGAAAATTAGCCAAGAAATACAACCTGCCGGTCGCCGAGAAGAAGGACAGCCAGGGCATCTGCTTCATGGGCAATGTTTCCATGGAAGAATTTCTCTCGCATTATGTAAAAGCGAAGAGAGGCAAGGTTATGAATACGGAAGGAGCGGTAATCGGCCGGCACGACGGGCTTCCTTACTACACCGTGGGCGAGCGCAAAGGATTCGAAGTGACACAGAAAGGAGCCGACAACGGGCCGTTCTACATAGTGGCGAAGGATGCGGACACGAACACTCTCGTCGTTTCGGACGAAGAGTCGGAGATTCTCGAATTCTCCCCGAGAAAAATTATTCT
Source organism: Candidatus Zambryskibacteria bacterium RIFCSPLOWO2_02_FULL_51_21 (assembly GCA_001824255.1). GTDB lineage: Bacteria > Patescibacteriota > Minisyncoccia > Phycocordibacterales > Zambryskibacteraceae > UBA5004. Next base: position 234,686 of record MHWQ01000002.1, on the reverse strand, counting down.
GAAAAACGTGAACTGGATTAGGGAGCCCGAATCGCCCGAGCTCACAGGTCAAGTCCGTTATCGCGGCGAAAAACTGCCGATAAGGTTGTCAGTTGTCGGTCGCAGGTTGTCTGTGGAATTCAAGACCCCTGTTCGGGGTCTTTCCCTCGGCCAATCGCTGGTCTTTTATGAGAACGGCAACCTCCTCGGCGGCGGAATAATGGATAAAATTATTTCCTGATATAATATTTTCATGCCAAATACGGCGGAATTGGAGAAAGAAGAGAAGGTGCTCGGCGCCAATACGATAACCATCGTTAAGGCGAGCGGTAAGCACGAAGCTTTCGACCCCGAGAAACTGCGTTTCTCGCTTCTTAATTCTGGCGCGTCCGTCGAAGAGGCCGAAAAGGTTCTAACTCACCTTGTGCCGGAACTCAAAAGCGGCATGTCGACGCACGACATCTATCGCCATGCCTTCAAGATTCTCGCCGGTCTCTCCCGCCACGCGGCGAGAAGCTATTCGCTCCGCCGCGCGGTCATGGACTTGGGGCCTTCCGGCTTTCCGTTCGAAGATTTCGTGGCGGAAGTTCTCCGAGCCAAGGGCTATGAGTGCGCCACCCGCCAGACGGTTATCGGCGGCTGTGTGCCGCACGAAGTGGATGTGGTGGCCTGGAACGAGAAGAAGCTCATCATGATTGAAGCCAAGTTCCACAACGAGCTCGGCACCAAGTCCGACCTCAAGGTGGTGCTTTATGTCAAGGCGCGCTTCGACGACCTCAAGGACAATGTCTACGATTACGGCGGCAGGAACAGGAAAATAAGCGACGGCTGGCTTGTCACCAACACCAAGTTTTCCTCGACCGCCATACACTACGCGGAATGCAATTCGATGACCCTTATCGGCTGGAATTATCCGGAGAAGGGCAATCTCCAGGATATGATAGAAGAAGAAGGTCTCCACCCCGTGACTTGTCTTACCACTCTTTCCGACACCGAGAAGACACAATTACTCGCCGGCGGAGTAGTGCTCTGCTCGAAGATTAAGGAGCATCCGGAAATGCTTGGCAAAATTTTAGGTCCCGGCTTCGCGCCGGAACAGGTTATTAATGAAATAAACGAACTTAAATGATAAATCTTCTGCTGGCGCTCATGCTCGGTTCGCTTCTCGGCCTCGAACGCTCCATCGCCCACAAGAGCGCGGGGGTGAGAACCTTTGGCCTCGTCTCGATGGGTTCGGCCCTCTTTATTACTATTGCGAAATACATCATCCCGACCGTTGAGACTTTCAACTACGACCCTATGCGTATTGCGGCGGGCGTTGTCATGGGCATCGGCTTCCTCTGCGGCGGAGTGATTGTTTTCAAAGACTCGACTCTGCAGGGGCTCACTACGGCGGCCGGGCTCTGGGTGGCGGCCGGCATCGGCATGGCGGCGGGCTACGGACTTATCTCGCTCGCGGTTTTCGCCACTCTCGCCACACTTATCGCCTTCACGCTATTCTGGTTCATAGAACACAAATTAATTCCAAACAGGCGCGATGGATGAAAGGGAAGAGGAGCTTAAGAAAATAAAAAACGAAATTTTGAATCTCGTTTCCTCGCCGCTTTATGCCGAGAGGGTGGAGAATAAATATTTTCCGGTCATTGGCGAAGGGAATCATAGGGCGGACATCATGTTCGTGGGCGAGGCGCCGGGAGAGAATGAGGCCAAGACCGGCCGGCCCTTCTGCGGAAGGGCTGGAAAAGTGCTGGACGACCTTCTACAGAGTGTCGGCATCGAGAGGAAAGATGTGTATGTCACCAATATTGTAAAAGACCGCCCGCCGGGCAACCGCGACCCCTTGCCGGATGAAATCGCGGCGTACGCGCCGTTTCTCGACAGGCAAATCAAAATAATTCAGCCGAAAATTATTGCCACGCTCGGGCGATTTTCCATGGCTTACGTCATGACCCACTACGGTCTCGACTTCGAACTCGACACTATTTCAAAACTTCACGGCCAAGTTTTCCAGGCGGAAGGATTTAAATTCATTCCTCTTTACCACCCCGCGGCGGCTATCTATAACCAGCATCTCATGAGTACTCTCAAGGAGGATTTCAAAGCGCTTGCAAATTTGTAGGGTTGTGGGATAATAGGGAAAGATTACAAAGGAGACCGCATGGACTATACGATCCGGCGCGCGCCCGTTCGTTATCGGCTGCATCGTCTTCGTCGGTTCTTGCAGGAACTCGGGGGTGACTGGGGCCGCTACGTCACGCGGCTCGCCACGTTCCGTCCTGGCATAGCTCCCTGGCCCTTCACCCGATGGTGAGGGGCCGTTTCGTTTATAAATATGGTATATTCTTTCCATGTTGTCTTCTGAAATACGGGATAAATTTCTAAAATTTTTCGAAAGCAAGGGGCACAAAGTAGTGCCGTCGTCTCCGCTTGTGCCGGAAGGGGATTCGTCCGTGCTCTTCACTACGGCCGGGATGCAGCAGTTCAAGCCCTACTATCTCGGCAAGGAATCGCCGTATGGCAAAAACGTCGCTTCGGTCCAGAAATGCGTTCGCACCTCTGATATTGACGAGGTGGGGGATGAAAGCCACCTGACCTTCTTCGAGATGCTCGGCAACTTCTCCTTCGGCGGATACTGGAAGAAGGAGGCGATTGAGTACGCGCACGAATTTATTACGAGAGAGATGGGATTAAAGATTGATTACGTCTCTGTTTTTGCCGGCGAACCGGGCGTGCCGGAAGACAAAGAATCGGCGGAGATTTGGAAATCGATTGATTCAAGTCTGGAAATAAGAAAAGCCGGCAGAGAAGATAATTTCTGGGGCCCAACGGGAGAGGAGGGACCTTGCGGTCCGACGACCGAGATTTACGTGAACGGCATTGAGATTTGGAACATTGTTTTCAACGAGTTTTATTGCAACCGCGACAAATCACTCAAGCCGCTCGATATAAAAGGCATTGATACGGGCATGGGCCTGGAACGCCTCACAATGGTTTCGCAAAATGTTTCCAATCTTTTCGAAACCGATCTTTTCCCCTCCCACCCTAAAACTCGCGAAGAGGGAATTGTGGCTGACCACTCCCGCGCCATCAATGCCCTGCTTGAAGAAGGTCTAATTCCTTCCAACAAAGACCAGGGTTATGTTCTGCGCAGGCTCATGCGACGCGTCCTTTTGTATAAAAATCGTTACCAGCTCGAAATACCGGTTGAGTCCGAAGTCTTTAAACAAGAATCAAACAAGTTTGACGAGACTCTGGAAGCCGGTTTGAAGAAGTTGAAAGAAGGAGAAGACCCCTTCGTATTGTTTACTTCCTATGGATTTCCGGTCGAATTAATCAAAGAACTTGGCGTGGAAGTCGATGAAAAAGATTTTGCGGAAAAATTCAAACAACATAAGGAAATCTCCCGTGCAGGTGCAGAGCAAAAATTCAAAGGCGGGCTTGCGGGGCACGGGGAGATGGAGGTTAAGCTTCATACCGCCACACACCTCTTGCACCAGGCGCTTCACGATGTGCTCGGAGATGAAGTGATGCAAAAAGGCAGCAACATTACGCCGGAGCGGCTGCGATTCGACTTTTCCTTCCAACGCAAACTGACGGAAGAAGAAAAGAAGAAGGTCGAAGAGATTGTGAACGAGAAGATTTCCGAAGCTCTACCTGTGAATAAGGCTGTCATGCCGAAAGCTGAGGCAGAAAAAATCGGCGCCCGGCACTTCTTCGACCAGAAGTATCCGGAGGAGGTAAGCGTCTATTCTATCGGTGATTACTCGAAAGAATTCTGCGGCGGGCCGCACGTGAATTCTACCGCCGAGCTTGGACATTTCCGCATTACCAACGAAGAATCCTCCTCCGCCGGCGTGCGTCGCATAAAAGCTGTGTTAGAATAGTCTTATGCCGAAAAAAATCGAGGATATTGTCATTCCGGACAGAAAAAGGAGCATCCGGGATATTCCTGTTCCGGAAAGCAGGAGAAAGGAAGCAAGAACCAAGATACAAGATACAAAAAGGCCGGAAGAAGAATCGGAACCGGGACTGCCGCCCGTCCGTACCCCTATACCTAGACACAGAAGAGGGTCGAGGAAAAGAATCTTTTGGGCTAGTATTGTGGCCTTTCTTATACTTGTTTTTGCCGCCCTGTCTTTCTTCAACGGCGCGACCTTGAGCTACACGCCCAAGTCAGCCGCACTCGCTTTCAAGGAAGATGTTTACACCGCGCACAAGTCCGGAACGAACGGCCTTTTCTACAGCGTAGTCAAACTTTCCCGGGATAAGGGCATGGCCGCCGCCGCCGGCGGAGAGCAGGACGTGAGCAGGAAGGCCTCGGGCGTCATCATCGTTTATAACGACAGCGCGGAAGCTCAGCGCCTGGTGGTGAATACGCGTTTCGAATCTTCGGCCGGGAAAATTTACCGCATAGATAAGCCCATAACCGTGCCAGCCAAGAAAACGGTCAGCGGTTCGGCACAGCCGGGCAGCGTCGAAGCGACGGTGTACGCTGACCAAGCAGGCGAAGCATACAACAGCGCTCCGACCGACTTCACCGTGCCAGGTCTTAAGGGCACTCCGCGCTTCGAGTCCGTCTACGCCAGGTCGAAGACGCCTATCGCCGCCGGCTTCATAGGCAAGGAGAAAGTGGTCAAATCGGAAGATTTGGTCGTGGCCAAATCTTCACTCCAAGCTTCACTCAAAGAGGAACTCTACACCGAGGCCGAGGCGGAAGTGCCGGAAGACTTCGTCCTTTTCCGCTCGCTCTCTACCTTCGATTTCGAAGACTTGCCGCAGACAGCCGGCTCCGGTGCGAGCGTTGTTTTGAACATGAGAGGACATTTCTACGGGGTAATGTTCAAGAGAAGCGACCTCGCGAGCTTCCTTGCCGTGAAGAAACTCGGCATAGGCCCGGCCGAACCGGTGGGAATTACGGACTACTCTCCGCTCAATATCTCGTTCGCCTCCGCGGTGCCCGAGGACCTTCTCTCATCGAGCGATATTTCCTTCAAGATTACTGGCGCCGCGCAAGTGGTATGGCTTACGGACGAAGTGGCGCTCAAAGCTGACCTTGCCGGTCATAACAAAAGCGAAGTGCAGGGCATTCTCAACAATTACCCGACCATTGCCGCCGCCAATATTACGGTCAGACCTTTCTGGAAAAGTTCGCTTCCCGACAAACCGGATAAGATAAAGGTCGTTAAACTCCCTGCCCAGTAAATGGCAAATAATAATCAGCCGATAGAAAAGACCGGTGTCGTGACGGAATCGCTCCCGAACATCATGTTTCGAGTGCAGTTGGAAGAGGGTGGCGAGCCGATTCTCGCTTACCTCTCCGGCAAAATGCGTCTGCACAGAATCCGCGTCCTGGTGGGCGACAAAGTCATCATGGAAATGGACCCATATGGCGGTAAAGCCCGCATAACTAAGCGACTATAGGCCAAAACCTTGCCAAAATTTCGAGGTTGGGTTACAATGCCTATTCGTCATGAAAGTAAAGGCGGCGGTAAGAAAATTGTGTTCAAAGTGCCAGATAGTCCGCAGGAAGGGCTATGTTTACGTTGTTTGCAAGGGCAACCCCCGCCATAAACAAAGACAAGGTTAATGAGATTACTCGGCATCACCATTCCAGAGGAAAAGCGTCTTGAAATCGGCCTGACCACCCTATACGGAGTCGGGCGTTCCCGCGCAAGGAAGGTTCTTGATGAAGCCAAGGTCCCTTACGCCACCAAAGGAAAGGAAACTACAGTCGAACAAGAGAACAAAATCCGCGCCATCATCGAATCGCTCCAGCTCGAAGGAGACCTGAAGCGCGAAGTGGCCGCGAACGTCAAGCGCTTGAAGGACATCAAGGCCTACCGCGGCGTTAGACACCAAAGAAATCTTCCGACCAAAGGACAGCGCACCAAGTCGAACTCCCGCACCACTCGTCCTTACCGCGGCAGGAAGACCATGGGCACGGGCAGGAAGATTGCGGAAAAGAAGTAATTTAAATACGCATGGGTAAGAAAAAAATCGTTACAGCAGAAGAGGTCCCCGACAAGACAACTGGAGAGGTTGTGGCAGGAGCCGCGCCCGCCGCCGAAGCCAAGAAATCTTCCAAGCGTCGAGTTGACTCAGGCGTTCTCTGCGTAGAATCGACTTATAACAATACCAAGCTCGCTCTCACCGACAATAAGGGCGGGACGCTCGCCTGGTCTTCCTCCGGGGCGCTTGGTTTCAAGGGGGCAAAGAAGGGCACACCCTTCGCCGCCGCCAAGGTGGGGGAGACACTCGCTGCCGTGGCTGCCACTCTGGGGGTGAAGGAAGTGAGAGTCGTGGTCAAAGGGGTCGGTTCGGGCCGGGAGTCGGCTATCAGAGGCTTCATTTCCAAGGGTATCAATCTCACTTCCATCCAGGATATGACACCGGTGCCTCACAACGGCCCCAAGCCGCCTAAGCCCCGAAGAAATTAATATGAAAATAGGACCGAAATACAAAATAGCCCGCCGCCTTGGAGCTCCCATTTTCGAGAAGACTCAGACGGCCAAGTACGCTCTCTCTCTTTCGCGCAAAGAGAAGACTGGTCCGCGCCGCGGCCGGCAGAAGAGCGAGTACGGCACGGCGCTCATCGAGAAGCAGAAGGCCAGGCTGTCTTACGGTCTGACCGAGAGACAGTTTCGTGTGTATGTGGACAAGGCGCTTTCCTCAGCAACGCCAGTGCAGAAACTCTTTGCTCTCCTCGAGACGCGTCTCGACAACGTGCTCTACCGCGCGGGCCTCGCCAAGACGCGGGCCGGCGCGAGACAGATGGCAAGCCACGGGCACACGCTGGTGAACGGGAAGAAAGTCACTATTCCGTCCATCCATCTTACAGCCGGAGATGTCGTGTCTTTGCGCGCCGGCTCCGCGGATTCGCCATTGTTCGGCGAAGCAGTGGAGAGAATGAAGGCTCTCACCGTCCCGGAGTGGCTCACGGCAGACCCCGAGAAGAAGACAGTCGCAGTCGCGGGAGAGCCGGTGTACCTGCCGTCGGAGCATCTCTTCGACCTGGGAGTGGTAATCGAGTTCTATAACAGGTAAATTAACATTAAATTTCAATATTTTATGGCCGACTACACAATACATCTGCCCTCGAAGCCCCGAGTGGTTTCAGAAGAGGGAGAAAGTGGAATCTTCGAAATTGAGGGCCTTTACCCGGGCTACGGCCACACGCTCGGCAACAGTCTGAGGCGCATCATTCTCTCCTCGCTTCCCGGAGTGGCCATTACCTCGGTCAAGATTGCCGGCGTTTCTCACGAATTCTCGACGCTCGACGGAGTCAAGGAGGATGTGGTAACCATCCTCCTTAATCTTAAAAAGGTTCGCATGCGCTTCACCACTGACGAACCGCAGACGCTTTATCTCAAGGCCAAGGGTGAGAAGGCGCTCACCGCCAAGGACCTCGAGGTGCCCGGACAGGTGGAGATTCTCACTCCGAATGTGAGCTTGGCCACTCTCACTTCCAAATCGGCTTCGATTGATATGGAGATTAGGGCCGAGAAGGGCCTCGGCTTCATGCCGAAGGAAATGATCGACAAGTCCCGCGTCGATATCGGCACTATAGCGCTTGACGGCATCTTCACTCCCATCCGCCGCGCGAGCTACGAAGTCGAGAACATGCGCGTCGGCGACAGGACCGACTTCAACAAACTCCGCATCTCGATCGAGACGGACGGCACCATCACTCCGACCGAGGCTCTTACCTATGCTATCGAGGTTATGATTAACCAGCTCAAGGCGGTTGTCGGCTTCAAGGAAGAGCTGCCTTCGGAAGAGGAACCGAAGGCGACAATCAGCGCGCCCGTGGCGGCCCGTTCGGAAGTTGACCCAGAAGTGCTTAAGACCAGAGTCGAGTCTCTCGACATCAGCTCCAGAGCCCAGCATGCTCTCGCGGACGCGAACATCAGGACCGTCGGGGGTCTTGCCAGGAAGAAGGAGAAAGACCTTCTCGAGATAGAGGGTCTTGGCGCCAAGGGCATCCAGGAAATCAGGAAAGCGCTCGGTGAATACGGCATTACTTTGAAATAACATGGCATTCCACAGAGCCCACAGAAAATTCGGCCGGAAGACAAACCAGAGAAGGGCTCTGATGAAATCTCTCGCGCATTCGCTTGCGCTCAAGGGGAAGATCAAGACGACCGAGGCCAAGGCCAAGGAACTTCGCCCCTTCATGGAGAAGCTCGTCACGCTCGGCAAGAAAGAAACTCCCGCTTCCAAGAGGCTGCTCACTTCCCGAGTCGGAGTGCAGGCCGCGAAGAAAATCGCAGCCGACATCTCACAAACCTACAAGAGCCGCTCCGGCGGATACCTTCGCATCACCAAGATGGTGAGAAGGAAGTCGGATGGCGCCCAGATGGCCGTAATCGAATTCGTATGAAATATTCTATAGATGCAAAAGGAAAAGTGCCCGGCAGAATAGCCACCGAAGTGGCGGTGCTTCTGATGGGGAAAAACAGAACCGACTTCGCCAGGAACAAAATTCCCGATATCGAAGTGGAAGTGTCGAATGCTGGCGCCATGTCGCTTGACGCGAAGAAAATGAGAGACAAGCGCTACTCCCGCCACTCACTCTACCCGGGCGGCCTTACGCTCGAATCTATGTCGCACGTGGTCGAGAAGAAGGGCGCGAGGGAGGTGCTCCGCCGGGCCGTTTATGGTATGCTCCCCAAGAACAAATTGCGCCCGAGGATGATGAAAAATTTGAAAATCAATGAGTAAAGAAAAATATCTAGAAGCAGTAGGGAGGAGAAAGACCGCTATCGCCCGCGTGCGTATTACTCCTGCCACGAAGGTTGCTATCACTGCCAACGGCAAAGAATTTGAAGTATATTTCCCGACTCAGGAACTCCGCCGCACCATCCTCTCCGTTTTCAACGATGTGCCGGAGAAATTCCACGTCTCGGCCAAGCTTATCGGCGGCGGAATAGCTGGCCAGGCGGTAGCCCTTCGCCACGGTATTGCCCGCGCTCTTCTCGAATACGACATCAATCTCCGCGGCAAGCTCAAAGTGAAAGGATTCTTGAAGCGCGACCCCCGCGCCAAAGAACGCCGCAAATTCGGCCTCAAGAAAGCCAGAAAAGCTCCAAAGTGGTCCAAGCGTTAATATAAAAATCGAAAGGGCGGCTCGCAAGCCGCCCTTTGTGCACGTATCTAGACGAGCTTGAAGCCGACGTATGCATGTCGGTTGTCCGGTTCGTACTCTCTCAGCCCGAGACCCACCACATTGGCGAGCATTCGAGCTATGGAGTAGAAGTCCTCTTCCTCCACTACGAAAGGGCTCTTGTTGTCTGGATTGACACCGTCATCCCAGAAAAGCCGCTCATCCGGGAACGCTGTTTGACGCAAGACCTGGATGCGTCCGCTGGACTTCTCCAGGACCAGGAGGTCACCACTTTTCAGTTGAGTCTTCTTTCCATTTTCGAGCATAAGCACCTCTATCAGTCTTTTGCAATTATAAACCTGTTTAATAATTTTGTCAAATACGGCCTTGATTTCGGCTGTTTATTAAGGTAAATTAGCTTTTACCATGGACGAACAAGAACAGGATATTGAGTTGGACAAAGAAGGTGTAGACGACTCCGTCCTCGCCGAAGAGCATGCCGGAGATATGGTAAAGAAGCTTAAAGAGAAGCTCAAAGAGTGCGAGGCAAAGGCCAAGGAGTATCTTGATAGCTGGCAGAGAGCGCAGGCCGACTTCGTCAATATGAGGAAGCGGGACGAGGATGCCAAGGTCGAATTCCTGAAGTTCGCCAACGCGGACCTCGTTTACCAGCTTATCCCCGTTCTCGACAGCTTCGAATTGTCCTTGCCTCACGGGAATAAAGAATTGGAGGCCATATACCGTCAGCTTCTGTCTACCCTCAAGACCAACGGCCTTGAGGAATCGAATCCCGTGGGGGAGAAGTTCGACCCGCGTCTCCACGAGTCGGCGGGAACAATTCCTACCGGTAACAAAGAGGACGACCACAAGATTCTTGAAGTTGTACTTAAAGGTTATATACTATCGGGGAAAATTATCAGACCCGCCAAGGTAAAGATTGGCGAATTTAAGAATTAAATAACCACTATGGCAAAAATAATCGGAATTGACCTGGGTACGACGTTTTCCGCGGTGTCGGTGATGGAAGCCGGCGCTCCGAAGATTCTCGAGAACTCCGAAGGCGCGCGCACCACGCCCTCGATTGTCGCTATTTCGAAGACGGGCGAGCGCCTGGTGGGGCTTCTGGCCAAACGCCAGGCGGTGACGAATCCCAGGAACACCGTCTTCGGCATCAAGCGCTTCATCGGGCACACTTTCTCCGACCCGGCCGTGCAGAAGGACAAACTTACCGTGCCGTATGAGCTCAAAGAGGCTCCGAACGGCGGCGTATTGGTGAAGATGTCCGACAAGGATTACAGGCCGGAAGAAATTTCCGCCATGATTCTCCAGAAGCTGAAGGCCGATGCCGAAGCGCGCCTCGGCGAGAAAGTAACGGAAGCCATCATCACCGTGCCTGCCTACTTCAACGATTCTCAGAGACAGGCCACCAAGGATGCCGGGCAGATTGCCGGTCTTGAGGTCAAGCGCATCATCAACGAGCCGACGGCCGCCGCGCTCGCTTACGGTCTCAATAAAAAGAAAAATGAAAAAATTGCGGTCTTCGACTTTGGCGGAGGCACTTTCGACATCTCCATTCTCGAAGTGGGCGACGATGTAGTGGAGGTGAAATCGACCGACGGCGATAGCCACCTCGGTGGCAAGGACATCGACCAGAAAATTTTGAATTACATCGCCGAGGAATTTAAGAAGGAGTCCGGCATCGATGTGCGAAGCGACGCTCTGGCTCTCCAGCGTCTCGATGAAGCGGCCGAGAAGGCGAAGATTGAGCTCAGTACCGCCACCGATACGGAAGTGAATATTCCATTCATCACTTCCGACGCTTCCGGCCCGAGGCATCTCCTGATGAAGATTTCGCGCGCCAAGCTCGAGGAGCTTGCCCGCGAGTTCGTGGACCGGGCCATGGAGATTACCAAGCGGGCGGTCGAAGCATCTCCTTTCAAAACGGGAGATATCAATGAAGTGCTCTTGGTGGGCGGACAGACCAGGATGCCCATGATTGCCGAGGCGGTAAAGAGCTTCTTCGGCAAAGAGCCCAACAAATCCATCAACCCGGACGAAGTGGTGGCTATGGGCGCCGCCATCCAGGGAGGCATTCTCGCGGGCGATGTCAAAGATGTTTTGCTTCTCGACGTCATCCCGCTATCACTCGGCATCGAGACCATGGGCGGCGTGGCGACCAAGCTCATCGAGAAGAACACCACCATCCCTTCGGCGCGCTCGCAGATTTTCTCCACCGCGGCCGATAACCAGACTTCCGTTGAGATTCACGTTGTCCAAGGCGAACGCGCCATGGCTGCCGACAACAAGTCGCTTGGGCGCTTCATCCTCGACGGCATACCGCCTTCACCTCGAGGTATGCCGCAGGTCGAAGTTACCTTCGACATTGACGCCAATGGCATCCTGAATGTCAAAGCCAAGGACAAGGCGACCAACAAAGAGCAGTCCATCAGGATAGAAGCGGCCAGCGGTCTCTCTAAGGAAGACATCGAGAAGATGCAGAAAGATGCCGAGGCGAACGCCGCCGAAGACGCGAAGAAGAAAGAGCTCGTGGACCAAAGGAATACCGCCGAGCAGCTCATTTATACCGCCGAAAAGGCGCTGAAAGATGCACCATCCGTACCCGAGGACATAAAGACCGGCGTGAATGCCAAAATTGATGCTCTCAAGAAAGAAAAAGATTCCGGCACGCTCGAATCAATCAAATCGGCGACAGAAGCTCTCTCTGCGGAAATGCAGAAGATTGGGGAACACATGAACAAACAACAGACTACCACTGACAACCAACAGCCGCCCAAAGAAGAAGGGCCGGATATCAAGGACGCTGAAACCAAGTAATGAAGGATTATTACAAAATTCTAGGAGTCAAGAAGGACGCGAGCGAGGAGGAAATAAAGAAGGCTTTCAGAAAGCTCGCGCATCAGTACCACCCCGACAAATCCGGCGGCGACGAAGCAAAGTTCAAAGAAGCGAACGAAGCGTATAGCGTGCTTTCGGACAGGAAGAAACGCTCTCAATACGACCAATTCGGCAACGCAGGAACCGGCGGGTTCAATTATCAAGGAGGTTTCAATCCTTCTGACTTCGGTTTCGACTTTTCCGGTTTCGGCCAAGGAGGATTCGACGCGGGAGACCTCGGCGACATTCTCTCCTCCATTTTCGGCGGCAGACGGGTGCGCCGAGGCAGAGACATTGCTGTCGATATCGAACTTTCTTTCCAGGAAGCCATCTTCGGCGCGGAGAGGAAGGTTGTCGTCAATTCCAAATTTATCAAGCAGAAAGAAGTTTCCATCTCCGTGCCGCCCGGCATCGACGACGGCCAGATGATACGCCTCTCGGGCATGGGTGAGACGCTCGAGGGCGGCTTGCCCGGCGACCTGTATGTGAAGGTTCATGTGAGAAGGCATCCGTATTTGAGGAAAGAGGGTTACAACCTCATCATGGACCTTCACGTGGTTCTCTCCGACGCGCTGCTCGGCGCGGAGAAGAAAATCGGCACGCTCGACGGCGAAATAATTTTGAAAGTGCCCGCCGGCACCAAGCACGGCACGATTCTCCGCGTGAAGGGCAAGGGCGTGCCCATGGGCGGTTCAAAGCGCGGCGACCTCTATGTCCGCATCCTTATTGATATTCCAGAGAAACTCTCCAAGGAGCAAAAGAAACTCGTTGAGGAATTAAAAAAGCAGGGGTTATAAATAATCAGCAGTATCCTCCAAAAATATAGAATTTGTGGTATAGTAATTTCTTGCGTCTAAATTTATGACTGCAAAAGTACCACAACTCCCGAAAGGGCCATTCAGTTTCTTGCTTTATAGCTCCAAGCCTTATCGAGTGGCGGCCTTTTTGGCTGTCTTTTCGGTCATTTTTGCCTCTACCTTGGGTTCTCTTGTACCCTACGTTTTCAAACGCGTGGTTGACAGCGTTAATGGTGCGGCCGGGTTCGGCCCGGAAAGCGTGTTGTTTTGGGCATTAATTTATATCGTTTTTACCTTCGCCGAGGCCTTGGGTTGGCGCTCAAGCGGTTTCGCCGGTTCGCGCTGGGTCACAGGAGTACGGGCGACGGTGAGAGAGACATTAACCGAATATGTCACCAGTCATGGTTACGGTTACTTCTCCAGCAGATTCGCTGGAGCGCTGGGAAGCAAAATTACCAACGCAAGCGACGGAGTAAAAAATATTATCCAAGAAATCTTGTGGGAATGGATGGGCTTTCTACTCTCGCTGGTGGTCAGTCTTATTCTTGTTTTCCGTACCAATCTGTATGTTGGTTGGATCTTCGTATTTTGGGTTTTGGTTATCGCTCCCATAAACATAGCTCTGGTGAGAAAAAAGATGCCTCTTAGCATTGCGGCCAACGAAAGAGAAACGGAATTGCGCGCTCAGACTATCGATGTGCTGACCAACATAAACGCCATGCACGACTATGCGCGCCGGGGATTCGAACTTGCCCGCATTAGGAATCTCATCGACATCCGCCGCAGGGCGGGGTTAAGAAACTGGACTTATTCCGAATGGTCCATGACTCTCAACAACGTGCTCGAGAGTATTTTCTCGGGAGGAATGATTTTGTTTGCCGCTTATCTTTGGAGCATAGGTATTGTTACGGCTGGAGACGTGATCTTGGTGCTAACACTCGTTGTGTCCATTAGGGGAGATTTGGCCAGGATTGGCCGCAATTTCGACAATTTCGCCGAGACTATCAGCCAGGCCAGAGAGGGCTTGATCGATATTCTCCACGAACACGATATTATCGACCATCCCTTATCCAAAGATCTCGAGGTTTCTCGTGGAGAAATAAGATTGGAAGACGTTTCTTTCGAATATGAATCGCGAAAGATTTTCGACAGACTCAATCTGTGCATTGAGCCCGGCCAGCGCGTTGGCTTGATTGGTCGAAGCGGCGCCGGCAAGTCCACCTTGATGAAGCTTTTGATGCGTCAGTACGATCTTTCGGGCGGTAAGATTCTAATTGACGGGCAGGATATTGCCATGGTTAAGCAGGAGAGCTTGCGCGGTTCTATAGCTGTGGTGCCTCAAGATCCGCTTCTTTTCCACCGTTCGCTTAAGGAGAATATCGGGTATGGCAAAATACCATCCACCGATGAGGAAATAATCCTGGCGGCAACGCATGCTCAGGCACATCAGTTTATCGACACATTGCCCAAGAAATACGACACTCTGGTTGGGGAGCGCGGCATCAAGCTCTCGGGAGGCGAGCGCCAAAGAGTGGCCATCGCCAGAGCATTCTTAAAAGATGCAAAAATATTGCTGCTCGACGAAGCGACCAGTGCCCTCGATAGCGAGAGCGAGGTAATGATTCAGGAAGCGCTCAAGAAATTGATGGAAAACAAAACCGTTATCGCCATTGCTCATCGTCTCTCAACCCTCAGATCCATGGATCGCTTGGTGGTAATGGACGATGGCAAAGTTATTGAAGATGGCACTCATGATGAGCTGCTTAAACTTGGCGGCGTCTACGCTGAACTCTGGGCTCACCAGGCCGGCGGTTTCCTGACAGCCTAAATTTTCTCTGGTATTATAGCTTCATATGGCATCTAAAAAGATACTGCTTTCAGGGGTGAAGCCGACGGGGAGGCCGCATGTCGGCAACTATTTCGGCGCCATGAAGCAGTTCGTGGAGCTTCAGAATGAGTTCGAGAGCTACATCTTCATCGCCGACCTCCATGCCCTGACGACCGTGCAGAACAAGGAGGAGCTTGAGGAGAATACGGCCGGAGTGCTTCTCGACTATATGGCCATAGGTCTCGACCCGAAGAATGTCACCATTTACAAACAATCCGACGTGCCGCAAGTGGCCGAGCTGGCATGGATTTTCAACTGTCTCACGACGGTGCCGTATCTCGAAAGAGCGCATGCTTACAAAGACGCCATCGCCAATAAGAAAGAGCCGAACGTCGGCCTCTTCGACTACCCGATACTCATGGCGGCGGATATTTTAATTCAAGATACGGATGTGGTGCCCGTGGGCCAGGACCAGAAACAACATGTCGAAATTGCCCGCGACACGGCGCAGAAGTTCAACAACGCTTTCGGCGAGACATTCAAACTGCCGGATGTTCTCATACTCGACCAGGTAGCGACAGTTCCCGGCACCGACGGCCGGAAGATGAGCAAGAGCTACGGCAACACCATTCCGCTTTTCGCCACAGACGAAGAGATTGAGAAGGCGGTCATGAGCATTGTCACGGATTCCAAGTTGCCGGATGAGCCCAAGGACCCGGAGAAAGACAATGTCTTCGCTCTGCACAAACTCTTCACCGAAGGGCCGGAATTTGCCGAGCTTCGCGACCGCTACGAAGCGGGCAAAATCGGCTACAAGGAGTCGAAGGAAATCCTCATAAAAAACATCAAGAAAGTTATCACTCCCATGCGCGAGAGAAGGCAGGCCCTGGAGGAAGACAAGCAAGCGGTACTCGAAGTTCTGAAATCCGGCGGCAAGACGGCGCGCGAGCGGGCTGAGAAGAAGATGGAAGAGGTGAGAAAATTAGTCGGCCTTAAGCTTTATTAAAATGGAGAGAACTTTCATTAAGGATTTGAAGTCGAAGACTGGCTCTGAAGCCAGTATTTCCGGCTGGGTGGACGTGCGCCGCGACCAGGGGAAGATGGTTTTCTTCGACTTCCGTGACGGCTTCGGCAAGGTGCAATGCGTCGTTCTTCCGAATTCTCCCGCCATCGCCCTGGCCAAGGAAATCCGGCCGGAATGGGTTCTGAAAATTGAAGGGAAAGTGAATGCCCGTCCGGAGAAGAATATCAATGCCGGAATCCTGAACGGAGACATCGAGCTTGAGGTCTTAAACATCGAAGTGCTCAACAAATCCGAAACGCCGCCTTTCGAAATAAATATCGACACTATGCCGGTCGGCGAGGAAGCGAGGATGAAATACCGCTATCTCGACCTCAGGACCGAGCGCATGCAGAAGAATATCCGCATGCGAGACAAGGTCATAACGTTTTTCAGGGAATACATGCACAAAAACGATTTTGTCGAAATCGAGACCCCTATGCTTATGAAGGGCACGCCGGAAGGGTCACGCGAGTACATCGTGCCCGCCCGCCTTTTCCCCGGGCATTTCTACGCTCTGCCTCAATCGCCGCAGCAGTTCAAACAACTCTCAATGGTGGCCGGATTCGAAAGATATTTCCAGATTGCCCGCTGCATGAGGGATGAGGATACGAGAGGGGACCGCCAGCCGGAATTTACCCAGCTCGATTTCGAAATGTCTTTCGTCAAGCAGGAAAACGTGCTCGCCTATACCGAGAAAATGTTTATAGAACTGGTCGGCACTCTCTATCCGGAAAAGAAAATTTCCGAGACTCCGTTTCCGAGACTGACGTACAAGGAAGCGATGGAAAAGTACGGTACCGACAAGCCGGATCTCCGCGAGGATAAAAATAATCCAAATGAACTGGCTTTTGCCTGGATACTGGACTTCCCGATGTTTGAGAAAAATGATGAAGGCGAGATTCAGGCGGCCCATCACCCCTTCTGCTCTATCAAGCCGGAAGACAAGGAGAAGTTTATGAAGGGCGAGGACTTATTCAATATCCGGGCCAACTCTTACGACCTGGTACTCAACGGTTACGAACTCTCTTCCGGTTCAATCCGCATACACGAGCGGACGGAGCAGAAACAGGTTTTTGACCTTTTGGGCATCAGCGAAGAAGAACAACAGAGGAAGTTCGGCCACATGCTTGAGGCCTTCACCTACGGTGCACCCCCGCACGGCGGTTTCGCTCCCGGCATCGACCGCATAGTGATGATTCTCCAGAACGAGCCCAACATCCGCGAGGTGATAGCGTTCCCTAAGACGGGCGAGGGCAGAGACCTCATGATGAACGCGCCTTCGGAAGTTTCCGAGAAACAGCTCAAAGAGCTCGGCATTAAAATTGACAGAAAATAATTCCTGCCGCGGTTAATCTGGCCTTGTTTGGGCGCTTCTTCACATCGGTTTTCGATTGATTTCAAGCCCGCATTTTTGATAAGATTTTTGTTGTAAATCATACGGATACGTGCACGCCCACAGGCGTTTTTCTTTTGTGCCAAAAATAAAAAACCATGAATAAGATCACATCTCTAGCGGAAAAGTTCTACAGGTTCGCGGCGGTAATAGTGCCGGGAGCATTCCTCTTCGGCCTCTTTCAGTTCCCAGTAAAGATGCCCGTTGTTCTCCCTGTATCCAAGGTGGTCGTCGGGGAAGTCATTTCGAGCCGCGAGACGCTTCCGATAACGGAAGTATTCTTCGGAGCTGATGCATCCGCACAAGAGACCAAGAAGGTCATAGATAAGCAAGTCGGCTTCGTAAGCTCGCGCAATGCTTATCCGGCTTCGCTTGCCGTCATTCAGAAGCACGAGAAAATCATCAGGGAGAAGGCCAGGAAATATGGCGTACCCGAAGATGTGGCTATCGGCGTGGGCCTTCTTGAGAACGGCGGTTCGGACACAGCAGTCTCTTCTGCCGGGGCTCTCGGTGTCTTCCAGCTTATGCCTGGCACGGCAAGAAGCCTCGGCCTTACCGTCAATAAGAAAGTTGATGAACGCAAGATACCGGAGAAGAATATAGACGCCGGCATGCGCTATCTCGCGCTTAACTACTACCGCTTCGGCGACTGGGGACTTGCCACCTGGGCTTATCACGCGGGCGAGGGTAATGTCGCCAAGGCCGTCCAGCTTTACGCGAAGGCGAAGCACGGAGTCACCCTTCCTGGCGTCAAAGACCCGGCCGCCATCCGCGCTTACGCCGATAAGCACCATCTCACCATCCACGAGCTTCTCTCGAGTTCGGCGGTCAAGACTCTGACGAGGAAACTCAACGACGACTCCTCGGGCTATCCCTACAAAGTCATCGCCACCGCCACCCTCTTCAAAGAAGCCAAATAAAGGGCTATAATAGGCCGTAATGGCTGTAAGCTCATATACCGTCAAGACGCGTGTTTTCGAGGGTCCTCTAGACTTGCTTCTGGAGCTCGTAAGCAAGCGGAAACTCTTCGTGAACGACGTTTCGCTCGCGCAGGTTACGGACGATTTCATCAAATACATCTCTGGAAAAGAGGATTACTCTCTGGCGGAGAGCGCGGAATTCATCCTTGTCGCTTCGACTCTGATGCTTATCAAATCGCGCTCGCTCCTGCCGACGCTCGAACTTACGGAAGAGGAAGAGGCGAGCATACATGACCTGGAAGACAGGCTGGTTCTCTACGCAAAAACTAAGGAGCTTGCGGCGAATCTCAAACTCATCTTCGGCAAGAATATCATCTTCGAGAAGACTCCGAGTAAAAACGACGTGGTCGTTTTCGCCCCTGATTCCAAAACTAATCTAGAAAACTTGCGTCTTGCTCTGGGCGAACTCATTGCGGCATTGCCGAAGAAAGAATCTTTGCCGCAGGTCACGGTCAAGAAGGTCATAAGTCTCGAGGAGATGATAGACAAACTGGCGGAGCGGATTGCCAAGGCGGGCAAGCTCCACTTCCGCGACTTGAAGCACCAGGACAAAATCTCGACCATCGTGGGCTTCCTCGCCATGCTAGAGCTTGTGAAGCGCGGAGCAATTCTCGCCACACAGGAAGCCGGGGGTGAAATAGAAATAAGCCATGCCTGACCTGGAGAAGAAAATTGAATCAGTGCTTTTCTTCCGGAACGAACCAATTACAGCTTCGGAGCTTCATAAGCTTCTTGGAGCTTCACAGCTTGAGATAAAAGATGTTTTGAAAAATTTGCAGGAATTTTATAAAGAAAGAGGGATAGTTATCGTTACCGACGGGGAGAATTATAGCTTCGGCACTCACCCAGACAATTCGGGATTAATAGAAGAGATTCAAAAAGAAGAATTTTCCCGCGAGCTTGGCCGGGCCGGACTCGAGACTCTAGCCATTATTCTTTATCGTGGACCGGTTTCAAGGCGCGAAATTGACCATATCAGGGGGGTAAATTGCGGCTACATTTTGCGCGCATTAATGATTAGAGGGCTTATCGAGAGGACAGATATAGAAGGGGAACGCAGTTACAGTTATAAACCTACCCTCAAGCTCCTTGAACATCTGGGCACTCCCCGCCGCGAGGAATTGCCGGATTATGAGACGGCGTTCAAAAAAATGGAGGAATTTATAAAATCCGGCGAACCAGAAGAAAAAAATGACTGATGAAATAAAATTCCTGGTTCTTCTTTCAGCCGGGCTCACGGTTCTCATGCTCGGCTCTTATCTCATCGGTTCCCGGGCTGAGCGCAGAACCAATTCGGTGCCAACCGAATTGGTTCAAAACCCGTTCGAAAAAATCGAGCTCAAGGCCAAGGCTGTTTACGTCTATGACGTCCGCACCGGAGAAGTGCTCTACGCCAAGAACGAGAATCTCCGCCTGCCGCTTGCTTCTCTCACCAAGGTTATGTCGGCACTCGTGGCGCGCGAGCTCTCCCCGGATTACGCGGAGGTGGCGATTGACGGCCGGGCTCTCGCCGCCGAGGGAGACAGCGGGCTCAAACCGGGGGAAAAGTGGAATCTCGGCGACCTGCTTGATTTCTCGCTCATTTCCTCCTCGAACGACGGCATCCGTGCCGCGGCTCTCTCACTCGGCGCAATGAGTAAGTCGGAAGCGTCCGAGGATGAGATTATCGGCGATTTCGTGATGAGGATGAATGAGAAAGCCGCGGCGCTTGACCTCAGGAACACTTATTTCAAGAATGAGACCGGCCTCGACGAGACAGAGTTCAAGGGCGGCGCCTACGGTACCGCGAGGGACGTGACGGCGCTCATGGAATATCTTCTCATCCATCACCCGGACTATCTCGAGGCGACGAGGGAAATCTCAGCCGTCTTCTCTTCCCTCGACAAGCAGAGCCACAAGGCGACAAATACCAATGCTCTGGCGGGGGACATCCCCGGTCTCCTCGCGTCTAAAACCGGCTTCACCGCGACGGCCGGCGGCAATCTGTCTCTTATCTTCGACCCGGAGCTCGGGCGTCCGGTCATCGTGACTGTGCTCGGCTCGACCGAGAAAGGCCGCTTCGAAGACGCGGCGATGCTTATCGACGCGGTTTTCAAGAGCCTTAATCAAAACTAACCATGTGCGGAATAGCAGGAATTACAAATAAAAAGCTAGCGAAGCAGGAACTCATAGGGAAGATGACGGCTGTTATCGCACACCGGGGCCCTGATGATGACGGGTTCTATACCGATGAGTACGTGGCGCTTGGCATGCGTCGGCTTGCCATCATCGACCTGGTGAAGGGCGACCAGCCGATATCATCGGATGACGGAAGATATCTAATATTTTTCAACGGCGAAATTTATAACTACAAGGAGATTAAGAAAGAGCTAAGTGATTATCTTTGGAAAACGGACAGTGATACGGAAGTAATTCTGGCTGGATTCGTGAAATGGGGCCCGGACGTTTTGAAGAAGCTTCGCGGTATGTTTGCCTTTTGCGTTTACGATACTATAGAGAAAAAAGTTTTCCTCGCCCGAGACTTCTTCGGCATCAAACCGCTGTACTATTTGAAACAGGACGGACGAATCCTTGCGTATTCGTCTGAAATCAAGTCTTTCCTCGAATTGCCGGACTTCAAAGCGGAAGTGAACGACATAGCCGTATATAATTATCTTTCATATCAGTACAATCCGCTCGAAGAAACTTTTTTCAAAAATGTTTTCAAATTACCTCCGGCTCACTATCTGACTATTGACCTCATGACGGGGGAGTGGCAGAAGAAGCGATATTGGCAGTTCAAATTTAGCCCCGACAAATCTCTCGACGAGCTCGAGACAAAGAAAGAGATTCTCGAATTCATGAAGGATTCCGTAGCGCACCACTTGATTGCCGATGTGCCGGTCGGCTCCTTCCTCTCCGGCGGCATAGATTCGTCCATCATTGCCACTTTGATGCAAAAGATTCGCGGTGAAAAGAAAATAAAAACATTTACGGTAGGATTCAAAACTATAAGCGAGGGCGCTGAAGCGAAAGAAACTTCCGAACCCTTAGGTACCGACCACACGGAAATCTCGGTGGGGGAGAAAGAGTACTTTGAAACCTTACCCAAGGCGGTCTGGCACTTCGACGAGCCGGTGGCCGACCCTTCGGCTATAGGGCTCTACTTCCTTGCGCGCGAAGCGAGGAAGAGCGTGACGGTGGTGCTCTCAGGCGAAGGCGCCGACGAACTCTTCGGCGGCTACAACATTTACCTAGAGCCATTCGCCCGACGGCGTCTGGCACTCCTGCCGAAAGGCGTATTGAAGTTCCTGTCGAAGCTTCCTCTGCGTGGGAGAAATTACGCCGAGAGGGCGCTCCAGAAAATTGAGGACACTTATATCGGCAATGCATCAATTTTCAAGCAATCGGAAATTTCGAAATTATGGAAGGGCGGCTCCGAGGCAAGATATCAGCTTAGCGATTTGTACGAAGAGGCAAAAAGTTTGAGCGATTCGGCCAAGATGCAATACATAGATATCAATACTTGGCTCGTGGGCGACATCCTGGCCAAGGCTGACAAGATGACTATGGCCCACTCGCTTGAACTGCGCGTGCCGTTCCTTGATAGTTTCGTAGCAACACTCGCTTCTAAGCTTCCAGATAAGTTCAAGTGGCGTAATGGCGCGACGAAATATATTCTGCGCGAAGCGTTCAAGAATATTCTGCCGGAATCGACGCGAAGGAGAAAGAAATTGGGATTCCCCGTGCCGGTTGCGGAATGGTTGGGCGTTGAACAGCTCAAAGAAATTTTGAGTTGCCGTTATATCCAGACTCATTTTGACCAAAGTGAGATAGAAAAACTTTTCGAAAATACGCGCAAGAACGCCAGGAAAATTTATCTCCTGCTCATGCTCGCGCTCTGGTACAATGTGTATATAAAATAATGGATATTTTAAAGATAATTGCTCCTACAGTTCTGACTTTCTTCACCGGTATTTTCATCACCCCGATTCTCACCCGCTACTTCTACAAATATAAAATGTGGAAAAAGAGTCCGCGGACTGAAGCGGATACCTCGGGCGCTTTCAAAGAGATTCACAATACCGACCATGAACTCTCGACCCCGCGTGTCGGCGGCGTCATCATCTGGGTCTCGGTCTTTGTTACCGTCGCCTTAATCTTCATACTCTCGAAATTTTTCCCGGCAGGGCTCTTCGGCGGCGAGCGGAGCATCTTCGACCAAGTAAACTTCTTCAGCCGCTCGCAGACGGTAGTACCCCTGGGTGCCTTCTTCCTTACCGCTATTATCGGGCTCTTCGACGACCTTCTGCAGATTTTCGGGCAGGGTAGCTATGCCAAGGATGCTCTGGCCTACCGCAAGGTAAAAATCGTTTTCGTCACTCTCATCGGCTTGGCCATTGCCTCGTGGTTCTACTTCAAGCTTGATTTCGTTTCTATCCATATACCCTTTGACGGCCCGTGGATGCTTGGCGCCTGGTTCATACCGCTCTTTGTCCTAGTGGTGCTCGGGACTTTCTCAACCTCAGTCATAGACGGGCTCGACGGCCTGGCGGGCGGGGTGCTCGCCTCGTGCTTCTCCGCCTTTGCCGCCATTGCCTTCCTTGGCGCTCAATACGACATCTCGGCGCTTTCCGGAGCTATCGCCGGCGGCATACTGGCCTTCCTCTGGTTCAACGTGCCGCCGGCGCGTTTCTACATGGGGGAGAGCGGCATGCTCGCGCTTACAGTGACGCTCGCGGTTATTGCCTTTCTCACCGATTCGGTCCTGCTCTTGCCCATCATCGCCTTGCCTTTGGTGGCGACGACCGCTTCTGTCATCATCCAAATTTTTGTTTACAAATTCTTCCACAAGCGCAGAGTATTTATCGTGGCGCCACTCCATCACCACTTCCAGGCGAAGGGCTGGCCGCGCGAGAAAGTCGTCATGCGCTACTGGATAGTCTCGGTTGTCTGCGCCATAACGGGCGTAATACTTTACCTTGTTAGCTAAACTTACACAGCTCAAAAGTTGGTACGAAGAGAACGAGAGGAAAGTTTCGAGCTTCTCGCTTATGTTCGGCTTCGTGTTCGACTCGCTTACTCTCCAGCGCATAGATTCGCTCTGGGACAATCTCTGGCTTGTCGCGAATCTCGTTTCTATCGGCGCTTGCATCATCTTCATAAACCGTGCCGAGAACACAGGCGATAGCAGGGAAAGCTGGAAATATTTCTGGCTCATGAACATCTTGCAATTCTCCTTCGGAGCGCTGCTTGGCGCCTCCTTCATCTTCTATTTCCGCTCGGCAACACTCATCGTCTCGTGGCCGTTCCTCCTCCTGCTCCTGGCTGCGCTCGTCGGCAACGAAGTCTTTAAGAAGCATTACGAACGACTAATTTTCCAGCTCGCATTTCTGTACCTCTCGCTTTTTGTCTTCATGATTTTCCTTCTGCCGCTTCTCGTCCACAGAATCGGCGCGATAATCTTCCTCTCAAGCGGGATTCTCTCGCTTGTCGTGCTTTGGTTCTTTATCATTGTGTTAAACAGAGTGGCGAGGGAAAGATTCAAACAAAGCTGGCAGCGCATCTGGCTCTCGGTCGCATCCATCTTTATCCTCTTTAATATTCTCTACTTCACTAATCTCATACCGCCGATTCCCTTATCGCTCAAAGACGCCGGTATCTACCACAATGTCGAGAAGCTGCCGCAAGGCGGCTACAGAGTGCTTGAGGAAGAGGAGAGTGGACTCGCGAAGTATTTGAGCTTGAGGCAGAAGATTCATCTCGTGCCTGGCAATACCGTCTTCGCTTACAGCGCTATTTTTTCTCCCGCCGACCTCAACACCGACATCGTCCACGAGTGGCAGTATTACGACGAGGGCGACGGGGAATGGAAGACGAAGACCAGAGTACCTCTCCGTCTCTCCGGCGGGCGCAGCGAGGGCTTCCGCACCTTCTCTGCCAAATCGGACCTGACTCCCGGCCTCTGGCGGGTAAATGTCGCCACTCCGGACGGGCTTATTATCGGACGCATCAGTTTCGAAATTATTCCCTCGGACAATATGCCGATTATCAAGGCCTCGGTTAAGAGTTGATTGACTTTAAGCTGGTTTTACTGCATTATAAAATTATGAAAAAGTGGCTCAAAAAGCACTTCATACCGCACGAGGGAAATGGTCATAGGCCCCATATTCTTCACCGCAAAAACGCGGCTCAGCTTATAGGCGTAATCCTATTCTTCGAGCTGATACTCTTTGTCCTGCCGGGACTCAATTTCGTCAGTTTTCTCCAAACTCTGAATGTCACGGCGGTGCTTCCGGGCGTTCTCTCGGCACTCACCAACGCCGAGCGTCTGGAAAATAATTTGCCGGAACTAAGGGAAAATCCCCTTCTGGATGAAGCAGCGCGTCTCAAGGCCGAAGACATGGCGAGGAACGCATACTTCGCCCACACCTCTCCGGAAGGGAAGACTCCCTGGTACTGGTTCCAAAAAGCGGGATATTCTTATGTCTATGCCGGAGAAAATCTGGCGGTTAATTTCATTGATTCGGCGGACGTGACAGAGGCCTGGATGAATTCTCCGACACACCGTGCCAATATAATTAAAGGCGCTTATACCGAGATGGGCACCGGCATCGCCACCGGAGTTTACAAAGGCAACCAGACGGTCTTCGTGGCGCAGGTTTACGGTAGGCCGGCAGTAGTAGCTGCGGCGGAACGTTCTATCTCGAAATCTTCAGACGAAAGCATGCTTTCGTCCGCCAGCGAGCATGGCCAGATTTCGCTCAATAACGCTCCGCCTTCGCCTGAACCCGCAAACGTTCTCGGCGAAGCTCAAGTCAAATCTCCGAGCACTAATCGCGTTACCCAGAACGCGGTCAAGGAATTTTTCAAAGAAGCAGCCGCTTCGCCCCGCCAGGCGACGGACGCCATGCTCTATAGCGTTTTGGGCATCATCACGCTGGCACTCCTTTTCAATATCTTCATCAAAATTAAGCACCAGCATCCCGACCTCATCTTGAACGGCGCGGTGGTCATGGCTGTCATCCTCGCTCTCCATATCACCAACGGCTACGTCTCCCAGACCCGGGCCCTTGAAACTTCCTTCATTGCTTTCGACGCCGACAACAGGGTTCAAGAGTAGTATTGATACGGCAGTTCCGCGTCTATAAATGCTATAATCTTTTTCTATATGGCGCGCGGCATGAGAGCGGACAAAACATTTCTAATCATTACCGTGATTTTGATAGTGGCAGGCTTCTTCATCTTCTCTTCCGCCTCGCTCGGGCTCCTAGCCAAGGAGACTTCCAACTATTCAAGCGTCGCCTTCTCGCAGACAGTGCTCGGGCTCTTCCTTGGTTCGATTGCCATGATTCTGGCCGCCCGGCTCGATTACAAAGTTTGGAAGAAATGGGCCTTCTATCTCCTGGTTATCGCCGTCGTCCTCAATATTCTGGTTCTTATTCCTTCCATCGGCTTCGAACACGGAGGAGCCAGGCGTTGGCTTAGGGTTGGAGAGCTCTCGTTCCAGCCGTCTGAAGCGCTCAAATTCGCTTTCATAATTTATTTTGCCGCCTGGGCTGCGGGGGCGAAGGAGAAAATCAAAACTTTTTCCGGCGGCCTTCTGCCGCTTATTGTTTTGCTCGGTCTCTGCGGGGCGCTTCTCCTGAAGCAGCCGGACACGGACAACTTCATGGTTATCGTGGCGACGGGACTCGGCATGTTCGTGGCTGCCGGCGGGCGCTGGCGGCATATAGCCGTGATAGCCCTGGCCGGCCTCGCGGGCATCACCTTCCTCGCCTTCACCCGGCCCTACGTCATGCAGAGAATCACCACCTTCCTCAATCCCACTTCGGACGCTCTCGGTTCTGGCTATCAGATCCAGCAGTCGCTCATCGCCATTGGCTCAGGGAAACTGTTCGGCAAGGGCTTCGGCCAGAGCGTGCAGAAATTCACCTACCTTCCCGAACCGGTGGGCGATTCGATATTCGCCGTGGCGGCGGAAGAATTCGGCTTCGTGGGTTCGGTCTTGCTCATCGCCATATTCACCCTTTTTACTGTGAGAGGGCTCAAAATCGCGGGCAATGTGCCGGACGTCTTCGGTAGACTGACGGCGGCGGGGATTGTTATAATGATTATCTCCCAGGCATTCGTCAATATCGGCGCCATGCTCGGAGTGATACCGCTCTCAGGTATTACACTGCCTTTCGTATCGCACGGCGGCAGCTCGCTTTTCCTGAGTGTGTTCGAAATCGGAGTCGTTCTCTCTATCTCAAAGTCCCAAAAATCTTCATGAGAATTCTATTCACCGGCGGAGGCACAGGAGGACACTTCTACCCGATTATTTCCATTGCCGACGAGCTCAAGGCGCTTGCCAAAGACAAGCATTTGCTCGAACTCGAGCTCTTCTACATGTCGCCGACGCCGTACAACCCGGGCGCTCTCTTTGAACACGGCATCGAATACCGGAAGAACAGCGCCGGCAAGCTCAGGCGCTCGAAGAACGGACTCAATTTCCTCAAGAACTTCTTCGACCTTTTCAAAACGGGGTGGGGGATACTGACCTCCGTCGTGCAGGTTTTCAACCTTTACCCCGACGTCGTGTTCGGGAAAGGAGGCTACGCCTCCTTTCCGGCGCTACTCGCGGCGCGCATTCTCTTCATCCCGGTTGTCATCCATGAGTCCGACTCGGTGCCCGGCCGGGTGAATCTCTGGGCCGGCAAGTTCGCGCAGCGCATAGCGATTTCATACCGGGAAGCGGGGCAGTTCTTTCCCCCGGAGAAAACCGCTTACACCGGCCAGCCGGTGAGGAAGGAGATTGCCACGCCAATTCTCGAAGGAGCGAGGGAGTTCCTCCAGCTTGAACCCGACGTCCCCGTAGTGCTTATTCTCGGCGGCTCGCAGGGTTCGCAGAAAATCAACGGCGCAGTCATAGAAGCGGCGAAGACTCTGGTCGAGAAATATGCCGTCATCCATCAGACGGGCCCGAACAACTTTCCCGAGGTCAAGGCGACGGCGGACGCGGTGCTCCACGGCTCAGTGCACAAAGACCGTTACAAAGTATTCGATTATCTCAACAGTCTCGCTCTGCGCATGGCCGCGGGCCTGGTCTCGGTCGTGGTCTCGCGCGCCGGCTCAACCATTTTCGAAATCGCTTCCTGGGGCGCGCCTTCCATCATCATTCCCATAAACGAGAAAGTAAGCCACGACCAGCGCTCTAATGCTTTCGCCTACGCCCGTTCGGGCGCCTGCACGGTAGTGGAAGAGATGAATCTCACTCCTAATATATTAATCGCGGAGATTGACCGACTGGTTGAGAACCATCCTGTCAGGGACGAAATGAAAGCTGCCGCCAAGGCCTTCTACAAACCCGACGCCGCCAAGCTCGTGGCGGAAGAAATTTTGAAAATAGCGCTGGAACATGAAATCGAAAAATGAAAATATAGTGGTGCGCATGGCGCCGTCGCCGACGGGTTATCTGCACATCGGGAGCGTACGCACCACGCTTTTTAATTTTCTTTTCGCAAGGCACAACGGCGGCAAATATATATTGAGAATCGAAGATACGGACAAAGAACGCAATAAGAAAGAATACGAAGACGATATCTTGAACGGACTGAAATGGCTCGGCCTTGAGCATGACGAATTTTACAGACAATCCGAGAGAACGGATGTTTACAAAGGATATTTGAAGAAAATGATTGATGACGGCCTGGCCTACGTGTCCAAGGAAGAGCCGAAAGAAGAAGGTCAAAGAGATGAGGTAATTCGCTTCAAAAATCCGAATAAGAAAATTCAGTTCGATGACCTGGTGCGCGGCTCCGTGGAATTCGACACTACGGAACTCGGAGATTTTGTCATTGCAAAAAGCGTGGAAGAACCGCTGTATCATCTGGCTGTTGTCGTCGATGACCATGAATCGAAAGTGACACATGTTATAAGAGGCGAGGAGCATATTTCTAATACGCCGAGGCAGATTCTCATCCAAGAAGCGATTGGCGCGGAGCGTCCCATATATGCTCACTTGCCCGTGATTGTCGATGAATCCAGGAAGAAGCTCTCGAAGCGCAAACATGGTGCAGCTGTCTGGCTTAGCACTTATAAGGATGAGGGTTATCTGCCGGAAGCAATAATCAATTACATGGCCTTATTGGGTTGGAATCCCGGCACGGAACAAGAAATATTCACTCTCCAAGAATTGATAGGTGTTTTTGATTTCTCTCATGTGCAGAAGAGCAGCGCTTTCTTCGATGTGAAAAAACTCCAATGGGTCAACAAGGAACATATTAAACTCTTGCCCAAGGAGGGACAGAGAAAAATTTTGCTAAAAGAAATTGAGAACGAGCCCTACATGGCAGGTGAGCCGGATTTGGACGTGGAGAAAATCTCTTGGAAGAAAGTTTCGAAAGAAGAAACGCTGAAGCACTTGGCAGAAGCGAAGAAGATTATTGAAGAAAATGGAAATTTGATGGAATACGCGGAGAGGGAAGGGAAGGGCAATGTACTCTGGCCCGTGCGTTACGCCCTGACGGGTGCCGAGGCATCTCCCGACCCCTTCACCATGCTGGAAATATTGGGTAAAGAGAAGTCCCTGAAGCGCCTCGAAAGAGCTATAATGGTGCTAAATGCGAAGATTTAAGGCTCTAATCATCGTTTCTTGCTTCTTGTCTATTGTTTCTTTCGCGAGAGCGACTGACCCCTCCCAGATATCCGCCAGAATGGAGGTTATACGTCGCGAGAGAGAAACGCTCGTGGCGGAACAGCGACGGCTGGAAACCGAGCTTGAGGCGGTAAATCGCGAGAGCCAAAATCTTGGCACGGCGGTGAAATCGCTTGACGCAACGAAGAAGAAGCTCGCCACTGATATCAAGATTACTCAGTCAAAAATAAGCTCGACTGACCTCTCCATCAAATCGCTTGAGAACACGATAGGGGACAAAGAAGCGCAGATTAATGTCCATCAGAATGCGATTAAAACGGCACTCCGAAGCATCTCCGGCTACGATACGCGCCCGCTCTGGATAGACATGCTGGCTTCCACCAACTTCACTGATGCTTGGCGGGACAGAAGCCAGCTTGAGGGATTCTCCGGCGATTTGGGTAACGAGGTAGCGACTCTTCGCGATACCAAGCAGGAGCTCTCCCTAGAGAAGAAAAAGAAAGAGGCAGCGAGGAAGCAAATTGCCAGTCTCAATACCGAGCTTACCGGGCAGAAGACGGTGGTCGAAGCAAGTCAGAAGGCCAAGGAGAAGCTCCTGGCCGAGACCAAGAACAAGGAAGCCGAGTATCAGAAAATGATTGCCGAGAATCTGGCCCGCCAGGCGCAGTTCGAGAAGGACATATACGACCTCGAATCACAGCTGAAGATTGCTCTCGACCCCTCGCTCATCCCCGAACCGAGACACGGTGTTTTCGCCTGGCCGCTCGACAGCGTATTCATCACTCAGAAATTCGGCAAGACTGTCGGTGCGGAGCGGCTCTACTCTTCCGGTTCGCACAACGGCGTCGACTTCCGCGCGTCGCAAGGCACGGCGGTCAAGGCGGTACTCGGCGGAGTGGTCGAGGGCGCCGGCAACACCGATGAGCAGAGGGGCTGCTATTCTTACGGCCGCTGGATTCTCATAAAACATGGCAACGGCCTTACTTCAATCTACGCCCACCTCTCTGCCTCCCTTGTGTCTGCCGGGCAGGAGATTGAGGCCGGACAGCTCATAGGCTACTCCGGCGGCACTCCGCGCACCTTCGGCGCCGGCTACTCGACCGGCCCTCATCTCCACCTGGGAGTCTTCGCGAGCCAGGGGGTCTCTGTGCGGCAGTTTACCCAGAGCAAGGGCTGTCAGCAGGTGGTGGTGCCGATTGTGGACGTGAAGGCCTATCTCGACCCGCTGGCGTATCTGCCGAGCTTGTAGCATAATAAAAGCATGAAGAAAGGGTTTATCTCGACGATTCTCATCATCATTGTCGCTCTGGCTGCCCTGAAATATTTTCTAAATTGGTCTATTTTCGACGCCGCCGCTTCTGAGCAGGGCAGGGGAACGATATCTTACATCCGGGATATCATAAACACCGTCTGGTCATACATCGGCGCGCCGGTCACCTTCGCCTTCGACTCCCTGCGCCAGCTCCTTGAAGAGGGGAAGGGCGCTCTGCTCACCAAGTAATTCGGAATGAAATATTTCAAAATTATTCTTTTCCTCCTGCTTCTGCCGCTCTACGGCCCGGCCTACCTTCTCATGCATTTCTCTTTCAAATGGTGGACGGGACTTTTAGGGGGAGATTGATTTCCATAGACAAGTAAAAAGGCCAGCGTCGCGCGACGCTGGCCCTCGTTTATTCCTAGCGGCTTCACACCTTCGCGGTCAGACAGTCGCAGACCGCAGAGTGAAGCTTCTGCGTCTCAGCCCGCGGGTTCTCGGAGAAGATGATCTTCGACGAGGAGTTGATGATCATGCCTTTGTCGCGGCTGTCCTTGCCAGCCGCGACAGTCTGCACGATGTCGCCGCCTTGCGTCCCGATGCCGGGGATGAGAATCGGCATGTCTCCGACGATACGGCGGATTTCCGCGAGCTCTTTGGGGGCTGTGGCGCCCACCACGAGTCCGCAGTTGCCGTGCTCATTCCAGTGGTACCTTACCCGCTCCGCGACGTACTGGTAGAAGGGCAGACTGCGGTCTCCGTTTTCGAACGCGGAGGGAACGCTCACGCGCAGGTTTTGGAACTCACCCGCGCTCGGGTTCGACGTACGGCAGAGCACGATGACGCCCTTGTTCTTCTGGTCGAGAAATGGCTTCAGTGACCCGCCGCCGAGATAAGGATTGACCGTCACAGCGTCCACGTCGAGGAACCCGAAAATGTTCTTGACGTAGCCCTGATTGGTATTGCCGATGTCGGCGCGCTTGGCGTCGAGAATGACGGGCACCTCGGGGGCTACTTTGCGGGCGTACACGATGGTCTCGCGCAGCGCGAGCCAGCCAGCCTCGCCGTACGCCTCGTAGAAGGCGATGTTCGGCTTGTAGGCGCAGACAAGGTCGTGTGTCGCCTCGATAATCTGCCTGTTGAAGCCGAGAATCGTTCGCATGACTCCGCCGACTCTCGCTCCGGGAATCTTCTCGAAGTCGCTGTCGAGCCCGACGCAGACGAACTTGCCCTCGGACCAACGCTCTTCGAGTAACTGACGAAAATTACGCTCCATCTCACTCTCCTTAGTTAGCTTTTGGGTGTACGATTCTGGGGCTACCTTAATAGAAATATCAAAGAAAATCAATCCCCCATCGCTCAATAGGGGAGAGGGCTCCGACGACTGAGGTCGGGGCCCGTTTTAATTAAAGAAAAATATTTTTGTCACAGAAAAATTTTGAGAAATTTTTGAGACATGATTAGTGGGGAATAGAGCAAAGAAAGAAACTTATCCACAGTTAAGAGTTTGCCTGTCAAGAGACCTTCGCTATACTATAACTGAGTATTAGAGATATTATACTCAGTCTATCTATATACAATATGACCCAGAAAAAGATACTAGATGTCGCTTCCGCCACCCTCCCCCTCTTCGACGACTTCATGATTTCCATCAAAGCGAATAATTATTCCAAAGAAACTATTTACAATTATCAAATTGATTTGGAGGTCTTCTCCCTCTTCTTGAAGCATGAGGTCAAAATACCGTTTGAGAAGGTCGAAAAGCGCACTATCGAGCTCTTCAAGGCCTATCTCAATTCCCGTGACCGGCTGACCGCCTCGGGAGAAAAAGCTAAAGCTGACCTCTCCTCAAACTCCATCAATCGCACGCTGACGACTCTGAGACGCTATTTGAGCTACTTGGTCGATATGGATGAGCCCACGCCGATCGTTTCCGGCTCGGTAAAGCTTCTCCGCATGGGCAAGAAGCATAAACAAGTGGCGGAACTCAAAGAGCTCACGCAACTTATCGAGTGTCCGATGAAGTTTGAAGAAGATAAACTCGTCGCCCTGCGCAATCGCGCCGCGCTCGAGACGTTATTCGCTTCCGGGATGCGTATTTCAGAACTCATTTCGCTCAAAATAAGCCAGCTCGACAAGAGCGGGCGCATCTTCATCCAAGGCAAGGGCAAGAAACAGCGCTTCATCTACCTTACCGACAGGGCCAAGAAGCATATAGACAATTATCTCAAAGAGCGCACGGATGACCTGCCTTACCTCTTCCCTGCCGGCGGGCGTAATTCCGGAGACAAAGCAAAACATATTTCCCCAAATTATTTGCAAATGAAAATAAAAAAGTACCGCGAACTTCTCGGCATCAACGTCCCCACCTCGGCTCACTCCCTACGCCACGGCTTCGCCACATACCTGGCCGAGTCAGGCGCGAACCCCGCCGCCATCCAAATCCTCCTCGGCCACGAGTCTCTAGACACTACCACTCGCTACGTCCACGCCTCCGACAAGTACGCCGAAAAGACCCACCACGATTTCCATCCGCTGAAGGACTAGGTATGTTATAATAAAATTACCAGTGGGTCAGACTGGTCAAGCCCCACTTCCCCGTAGATAGATCGGGGTGGACGAGGTTGACTGCCCGCCGGATCTGGGGAGCTTTCGAGCTCTTGTACGCAAAGCCCAGATGTACTCCGCGGGCTTTTTTGCATAAAACAAAAAGCCGCCGCACCGAGAACCGGTGCGGCGTTCTCGTGTGCGGCGGTTCAGATCTCGACCCACTCGCCCGGGCAGACTCGCACCCAGACCCAGGCTTTGGGCCTCACGGCGCGGCCGCCGTAGATGTCATTGAAGAGTTTACGGATGTTGTACGCGATGTGGTGAGCGCGTTGGTCGAGGTTGGCGAGCCTGCTCTCGTACTGGTTGAGCTCGATAGTGATTTCGAGCCCGTATGCCGAGCGGTCAAGCTCGGAGAAGCGCGTAGGGTAAATCGCCACCTCGCTTGGGAGAAGCTCTCCTCCAGGCTCATCGCATGTGAGCGCTTCCGCGACGATCCCAGGCAGCTTGTAGGAAAGCTGCACGATCTCGTTTTCGGCGATGTGAGCGCTACGGTACCGAATATTCACTACTGGCATATCTGCCCTCCATTTCCTCCCCTACCCTACAATATTGATACGAGGTCGTCAACCAAAGCAAAAGCCGCCCGGTTGGGCGGCTTTTGCTTAATCATATTTGATTATTTCTTAGCGATTTCGTTGGGAGCGAACTTGGACCAGCAGGCCGAGGAGGACATCCACGGCTTGGCACCCTGCTTCTCATAGAGATACTTGGCGTAAGCCACGTTATCGTCAATGTTGTGTAGGTTGAGACCAAGCTTTTCGGCATCCTTCTCGTGATAGAGAAGGTTAATTTGCATTACCCCTCTATCGTAGGTGTTCTTCTCGCCGCGGAGAACTTCTCCCCGGGAGTTGAAGTGTCTGTTCCTGGATTCGCACTTGCCGATTTTCGCGAGAATCGGAGTGTCCGAGAAGTAATCTTTAAGGAATTTCTCGACATTCTTCGGGTCGGTAAGCGGTCCGTAGTCTTCTGACCTTACTTCAATAGAGATCTGCTTGAGTTCCCCCTCCTTGTTGTCGGTAATGGTCACCGGAGATGTAATCGCCGGCAATACGGCCAAGGCACCGGAAGAGAGACTCATGAGAAGACTGATGGTAGTAATTTGAAGAATAACAGTGGGATAAATTGGTAATCTTGAATGCCGTTTCCGTATCCCCGTGAGGGGTCTCTTTCAAGCGAAAAGCCAGCTCTCGCTGACTTACTAATATGCTATCACACCTCAACCTTGCTGTCAAGCAATAAATGTGGTCTATTGTTTACCGAGTGGCTCTGTTAAGCCATATTTTATGGCTTAGTACAGTTACTAGCGAGGGTATATCCGGAAGCTTCGGCGGCTTCGGCCGAGGCGAAGACTATTTTGTTGGCTTCGGCAATCTGTTTGGCTCCCGGGCAGCTCGGATAATGGTATTTCTTGCCGTTTTTGGAGGCCACGACCGAGGTTTTGGAGGTTGAGACGGCGGTTATTGCCGAGGCGGCAGAAAGGTTGGGGTCGTACTCAATCCTGACTGCTTCTCCCCTATTATCCCCAGCTGAGAGCTTGCCCAGAGCAAAAGAGAATAGAGCCACCAACATTATGACAGCCGAGAGGTAGAACTTCCTGGCCCAAGGAAAGCGTTCTATACGGCCGCTATTGTCAAAAGTGACCTCTTCTGTTACACTCATTGAGCTTAATTATGGCACATAAAAAGTCCGCGGGTACAACTAAAAACGGCCGAGATTCCAATCCGAAATATCTGGGAATCAAGGCCACTCCCGGCTCCTTCGCCAAGAAGGGCTACGTTCTCGTGCGCCAGCGCGGCACCGATGTCCTGCCGGGCAAGAACGTGCTCATGGGCAAGGACCACACCCTCTTCGCGGCAGTTGACGGCAAGGTCGCCATCTCCTACAAGCGCAAAATCCACTTCGACAACTCGATTATGAAAAAGAAGGTTATGAGTGTTGTGAGTTCCTAAACTTCTCCAGCGCCTCGTGCTTCTTCTTGCGCTCGGCTTCTTTCTCGGCTAGCTTCGTAGCTTCTTTAGCTTTGTTAGCTTCACTAGCTTCTCTCACCTGCTTTGCTCTGGCGAGGCCGGCTTTGTCTGCCACTATGGCGAGATTGTTGGGCAGGAGGAAGTTCTGCGCGTAGCCGTCGGGAACCTGCTTCTCCTCAAACTTCCTCCCCTTACCTTTCACATCCTGCAGGAATATTACTTTCATATAATTGACATATTAATCAAACTCGCATATTTTAGCTAGCGGAGGTTCTATGAAAGCTGGTGTGATTATCGGCCATGAGGAAGAGGCCAGGCTCAAATGGTTGATGCTCATGGTGTCAACCAAAATCGGGTTGCCAGTGGAGTTGATGGGCTTGGACGGGAGACGTCACTTCCTCCATCTCCATCAGGATGTTGCCACTCACGCCGAGGCGCGGGCGGCAGTTGGACCCTTGAACAACGCGCTCAGGCCATACGTCCCAACGTGCAGGATGGCTGTGTTCCTCGAAGGCGTCAAAGAACCGTTCACCGAGGACGGCTACATCGACTGGCTCGAGGACCAGTTACGGGTGAGGGACGAGGTCGTGGCTGAGCTCAATACCGTGTCGCACATTCTTTCTCACGGATACGGCGACGGCCCGGGTTTCTAGTTCTTCGCGACAAAATGCCCGGCTCCGACTTATGTCGGAGCCGGGCTAAGTATTTTATTTCAAAATTTCCAACGCCTTGTCCATCTGCGGGTCGCGGCCTGCCTGTGCGTCGGCTGGAGTGCGAACCACTTTGTAATCCGGCTCTATTCCCTTCTCCGATATTGAAAGGCCGTTGGGCGTCAGCCACCTGGCCACCGTCACCTTGAGCGAAGTGTCGGAAGTGATGTCGACAAGCTCCTGCACCGAACCCTTGCCGAAGGTCGTCTCCCCCACCAGTACCGCCTTGCCATGCTCCTTCAAGGCACCCGCGAGAATTTCCGAAGCGGAAGCGGAACCCTTGTCTATGAGAATGACGAATTTGAGATTATCTTTGAAAATATCATATCCCCTGCTTCTGTAAGAGCGTTCCGGCTGCCGCCCGCCGAAGTCTTCCCGCACCACCACTTTGCTAGAAGGCAGAAACCAGCTCGCCATGTCTATAGCCGCCTCGAGATAGCCGCCCGGGTTGCCGCGCAGGTCAAGGATGAGCTTCTTGTCTCCGGACATGACGAATTCGCGGAGAGCCTGGCGGAAGAGCGCCGGAGACTGTTCCGAGAAGCTGTAAAGCTCGATGACGAAGACTCCTCCGGGAAACGCGCTGGTATTGATGACGGGAATATTGATGACATCCCGGACGAGCTGCACGTCGAAGGGCTGCTTCACTCCCTGCCTGAAGACCGTCACCGTAACCGCAGTGCCGCCAGGGCCGCGGATAAGCTGTACTGCATCCTCCGTCGTCATGCCGGAGGTCTCCTTGCCGTCAATCTTGATAATCCTGTCGCCAGCAAGCATGCCGGCGCGCATAGCCGGACTGTCCTTGAGAGGTGCAATGACGGTGATGGCTCCCTCCTGGGCGAGCACCTCCATGCCCACGCCTTCGAAATTGCCGCGGATATCGGACTGGAAGAGCTCCGACTCGACCGGCGGGAAGAAAACGGTGTAAGGGTCTTTGAGCGAAGCGGCAAGGCCGCCGATGGCGCCGTAGAGTTTATCCTTGTCGCTTATCGCCTTGCCCGTGGTGCTCGCCGGAACGTATTTCTCGTTAATGGTGTTCCAGGCCTTCCAGAACGGGCTGAAGTCAATGTTATTGATTTCAGCCGGCTGCGCATTTTCTATATTCGCCACCGCGCCGGAAATCCTGTTCTCCCCCGCGCGGTAGCCCGCGGAATAAAAAGCGACGGCGATAACGGCGCCGAGGGCGAGGATAGCGGCGTGTTTTCTCAGGAATTCCATTCGCAGTATTTTAACATATAATGTTCCTATGGCGATAAAGCTTCACAATACTTTGACGGATAGGACCGAGGAATTCCGTCCAATAGACCCAGGCAAAGTGCGCATGTACCACTGCGGTCCGACGGTGTACGACTATGTCCATATCGGCAATCTGCGCTCTTTCCTCCTAGCCGATATTTTGCGCCGTGTTTTCGAATACGAAGGATTCGAAGTGAAGCAAGTCATGAACATCACCGATGTCGGCATCGGCGGTAATAATGACGAGGGCGAGGACAAAATCATCCGTGGGCTGAAGCGCGAGGGCAAAGAAATTTCTATGCAGAGCATGAAGGAGCTCGGAGAATTTTATACGGAAAAATTCAAAGAAGATATAGCCGAATTAAATATCAAAACTCCGGACGTTCTGCCCAAGGCCTCCGAGCACATTGTCGAGCAAATTGAGCTTATAAAGGTTCTTGAAGAAAAAAGATTTACTTACAAGACATCTGACGGCATTTATTTTGACACATCAAAGGACCCGGAATACGGGAGATTGGGCAAGCTGGGCAAGGATACGGAATCGAGGGTGGAGAATTCCGAGAAAAGAAATTCCAGAGACTTCGCACTTTGGAAGTTTAACGAGAATTTCGGCTTCCCTAGCCCATGGGGCCAGGGTTTTCCGGGCTGGCACATAGAGTGCTCGGCTATGTCGGTGAAGTATCTGGGCGAAACCTTCGACATCCATACCGGCGGCATAGACCTTGCTCCCATACATCACAACAACGAGATTGCGCAGTCCGAGAACGCCTGCTCCTGCGAACTCGCCCATTACTGGCTACACAATGAATTCGTGAACGTGCCGGAGGGCAAGATGGCGAAGTCTGAGGGAAACCAAATCACTATCCGTGATTTGGTTCAAGCTGGTTTCAGCCCGCTTGCCTATCGCTATTTCCTGCTTCTCGCGCACTATCGCACGCCGGTGACCTTCTCTTGGGATGCTTTGACCGCGGCGCAGAACGCGTTTGATAAATTGAAGAAAGTTGTCGAAAGATTAGACGAAGGTGGAAAAGTTGACGAAGCTTACAAAGCCAAGTTCACGGAGAAGCTTGAAAATGATTTGAACACCGCGCAGGCACTCGCCGTCCTTTGGACTCTGGTGAAGGATAAGGATGTAGCCAATAACGACAAATTAGTCACGCTCCGCGATTTCGACAAAGTGCTGGGTTTGGGTCTATAAAACGGAAAACCGCGCCACTTGGTAGTGGCGCGGCGAGTGCGCGAGGATTACTTCTTTCCCGGCTTCTTGCGGGGCTTCGGTCGCTTGCGGCCGGCGCTCCCGCGGATGAGAGCTGTGTGTCGCTTCTCTCCCACGACCACTGGCTTTCGGTCCGTGGGATACTCATACGTGAGTTCGTCAACTTGAATTTTCACGAGCCCTCCTAGCGGCCGTTCTGGTGACCGTTGTGCGAGAGTTCATGGAGCGCCTTTTTGAGCTCCACGCCAGCCTGCGCCAGCCGGTGCTTGTCCCGGCTGTCGACGAGGCGTTCCATCGGAACGCCCTCGATGAGGCTCAGGACATTCTCGAGTTTGGTGTAGAGGTTTCTGTCCCTCTCGCATCTGATAAAGTCTTGCGGCTTTGCACCTGACATGTTTGGGCTCCTCCCTAGAGCCATAAGCGTCTACATATATAATACACCCAAATCTATATTTTGTCAATCCCCAGCTTATTACCACATTCTTCCCCATCTTGCCTATTCGTATCATTCGATTGGATTCGCTATAATTCGCGTATGCAAATCTCGGGACAAAGTCCTCTCACCAACGCCGGCCTTCGCATCCCGCCGCATTCGGCCGAAGCGGAGATGGCGCTTCTCGGAAGCATCATGCTCCGTCCGGATGCTATTTATGAAATTCTTGACATAGTCGTTCCCGCTTCCTTCTATTTCGAGAAGCACAGAACTATTTTCGAGGCGATGCTCGAACTCTTCGGCAAGCACTCGCCCATCGACATCCTCTCGCTTTCGTCGCGGCTTAAGGAGAAGGGTGAGCTTGAGCGCCTTGGCGGCACGAGCTACCTGACGGAACTGGCGGGGACAGTCCCGTCTTCGGCCAACGTCAAGCACTACGCCGAGATTGTAATGAAGAAGCACATGATGAGACAGCTCATTGAGGCCTCCGAGCATCTCTCGCATCTCGGCTTCAACGAAGCAGGCGAGCTGGAAGAAATTCTCGACCAGGCGGAGAAGAAAATTTTTGACATCACTCAGCACTTCGCCGGGTCAGCTCGCTTCCGCGACCTTACTCCCCTTCTGGCCGAAGCGTTTGAAAGATTCGAGAAGCTCTCGAGCGCGGAGCACGAACTCCGCGGCGTGCCGACGGGTTTCAAAGCACTCGACGACATCCTCGGCGGCTTCCAGAAGTCCGACCTCATCATATTGGCGGCCCGTCCTTCCGTCGGCAAGACCGCGCTCGCCCTCGACATCGCCCGCCGCACGGCCTCCGAGCATCAGACGCCGGTCGGCATCTTCTCTCTCGAGATGAGCGCCGACCAGCTGGTTGACAGGATTGTCGCCGCCCAGTCGAAGACCGACGCCTCCATCATCAGGAAGGGCATCCGTACCCAGACCGGCACCTGGCGCGAAGACGTCTTCAAGAATATCAGGGACGCCTTGGACGACCTCTCCCGCACTCCCATCTACATCGACGACCAGCCGGGCAACACCATCATGAAGATGAGGAGCGCCGCGAGGAAACTGAAGATTGAGAAGGGTCTGAAGCTCCTTATCGTCGACTATCTCCAGCTCATGGCGCCCTCGAGTGCCCGCACCAATGACTCCATGGTTCAGCAGGTCACCGAGATTTCCCGCTCGTTGAAGCACCTCGCCCGCGAGCTCGACATACCCGTCATCGCTCTCTCTCAACTCTCCCGTGCCATTGAGACGCGCGGCGGCAAGCCCAAATTATCAGACCTTAGGGATTCCGGTTCGCTCGAGCAGGATGCCGACTGCGTTATTTTCATACACAGTAACGAAGAGGACCTCCGCGACGAGAACGGCAGGATGAAGGAGGTCCAGCGCCGCGAACTTATCATCGCCAAGCACAGGAACGGCCCTCTGGGCACGGCGGTGCTCGACTTCCACAGCCGCTTCAACACCTTTGTTGAAATTGATTACTCGAACTACGGCAAGGCGGAGGAAGACTTTAAAAACTTCTAGCGGATGAATTCGATAGACAAACTCACGGAACTCTTCAGGTTATTTCCGGGTATCGGACCGCGGCAGGCCAAGAGGTTTGTGTATTACCTCCTCGCCCGGGGCGGCAATTATTCCGGCGAATTAGCGCAGGCCATAGAGAATTTGAAGAAAGAAATCGTGCAATGTAAGGAGTGCCAAAGGTTCTTCGCTAAAAATGGTCATAAAACTAGTATCTGCAGTATTTGCTCTGACGACACGCGCGATAACTCCCTCTTAATGGTCGTGCCCCGAGACATTGACCTCGAAGCGGTGGAGAAAAGCGGGAGCTATAAGGGCCAATATTTTATTCTCGGTGGCGTGGTGCCCATACTTGATAAAGAACCGGAAAAGAAAATCCGAATTTCGAAGCTCGAGGCTCGAATAAAAGAAGATAAAAATATCAAAGAAGTGATTCTCGCCATGAATGCGAACCAGGACGGCGAACATACGGCCGAATTTCTTAAAGAAAAACTTAAAAACTTTAAACTTCAAACTTCTGAACTTGGACGTGGCCTCTCAACCGGCGCCGAGCTCGAATACGCAGACCCGGAGACCCTCAAGAATGCATTTCTCCACCGGACGAAGTAATTATTTTATCGAATCGATTTTGACCTCGAAATAAGGCTGGCGGTGGCCGTACTTTTTGAAATATCTCGACTTCTGCTTGTATTTGATAACGTCGATGGTCTTGTGCCTGGCGATTTTGCTCAAAGTGGCGGAAACCTTCGAACCTTTGATAAATGGATTGCCCAAAGAGACTTTAGAAGCCCCGTCGTCCATCATAAGCACGCTGTCGAAGACGAGGGCGTCTCCTTCTTTGTGGTCGCCGGGGAGTTTCTCTACTCTTACCTTATCCCCCGCCTTGACCCTGTATTGCTTGCCTCCTGTGGCGAAAACGGCGTATTCCATAGGGGCTTTATTCTACTGATGGTTTGTCCAAAGTCAATGTTTCTATATCCATGCTCGAGCCCGTGATTTTCAGTATATCCTTGTCTATCTTCCTGAATTCTTTGTGGGAACTGTTATAGTGGTTGACCACGGTGCCCAAGGCGTTGCCGATCTTATCGTGGTATTCCTGGTAGGAAATGAGGTGTTTCTGCAGGCCCACCACGTTCTTCATAACCTCCTTGATGCTCTCCTCGATCTGCATGCCTTTAAGGCCCTCAAGAACGGTCTGAAGGTAGGCGAAAAGCGATGTCGGACTTACGGCAATGACCTTGTACTTCCCGGCGGCGCGCTGGATAAGATTCTCCTCCGAAGCGCCCACGGTGCCGGAGACAAGGTCGTAATAAATGGCTTCGTGCGGGATGAACATGAAGGCGAAGTCCATGGTCTTGTCCTGCGGGCGGATATATTTGCTCGTCTCGATAATCCGGAGTTTGAGGTCGTTTTCGAAGAGCTTCTCCAGACGGGTTTTTTCACCTGGGTCTTTCTCTCCCGCCAGGCGGTTATAATTTTCGAGCGAAAATTTGGAGTCAATCGGCACTATCCTGTCTTTGACAAAGATAACTGCGTCCACGATGGTGCCGTCCGGGAAAGGATACTGCATCTGGTAGCTTCCCGGCGGCAGGACGTTCTTCAGCAAGGTTTCGAGGTAATATTCACCCAAGACGCCGCGCTGTTTCGGATTCTTCAAAATATCCTGGAGATTCTGGAGCTGGTCCGTGAAGCCTATCATCTGCCTCCCTGTTTCGGAGACGCGGGTAACCTCCTTGACGATATCGCGGATGCTGTCATTAATACTCTTGTTCAGGCCCTGCATCTGGTTCTGGAGGAGGAGCATGCCGTCCGACCTCGGCTCCTCTTTCTTCTGTCCGGTAAGCTTCAATACAAGCCAGGCGTTGACTATGAGGAGCGCAACAAGGATAATGAGTGTCCAATCCATAAAAGAATTATAACATGTCACTCCAAACCGATATAAAAGCTCAAATGATTGAAGCTATGAAAGCTAAGGAAGCTGTGAAGCTGTCCGTTATCCGCGGGCTCATGGCCGCCTTCACTAACGAGCTTGTGGCGAAGAAGAGGAAGCCCGACGAAGAGCTCTCCGACGAAGATGCACTCGCGGTAATTTCCCGAGGAGTCAAACAGAGGAAGGATTCTATAGAGCAGTTTGAAAAAGGCGGCAGAAAGGACCTCGTCGATGCCGAGAAGGCCGAGATGGCCGTGCTCGAAGCGTACCTCCCCACCCAGATGTCTGCGGAAGAAGTGGAAGCGTATGTTAGAACCAAATTCGAAGCCGAAAAGCCGGAGAAAGAGAAGAAGAATCAATTCATGGGGTCTGTCATGAAAGAACTCAAAGGCAAGGCTGACGGCATGGTGGTCAAAGCCGCCGTTGACAAACTCCTAGGATAATGCTAAGATAAATAGTGGAGGTTCTCATGACGAGACGAAGAGTTCATCTCGGCTGCATTCGCGGCCGGAAGGGCCGCCGTCCGAGAAAGCCGGTATCGAACCTGTCGACGCTGGCCAAGAAGATGAAAGCATCGGGTGTCAAACCCGACCCGCCGCACTGGCAGGACAGGTAGTTCGTATTCATACTCGTGTTCATAAAGGGCAGACCGACAGGTCTGCCCTTCTTCTATCCCCTGTTTGTCATTGATTTCCTATCGGGCTTGTAAGAAGATTGAGCCAGAAGTCTCGTTGTTGTTCTCACTCACACCGGAGGTTTCCCGTATGTGTATGCTCCCGGGTTCGTGCAGACATGACCGCCGCATCTATTCAAGGCGTAGCACTCGTCGTTTCAGGAGCACGGGAAGACTGGCACCGAAGCCAAACACGGGTCGTCCCGCCGGCATCATGCCCGTTGCAGTGCCTGTGAAGGAGCTCACACCGCTCGACAACTGGCGCGAGGGCCAGAAAAACGAAGCCGAAGGTCAGTAGAATTCATCCAAGGGGCAGGCGCATACAAGCCTGCCCCTTTGTCAATACATATCCCCAGTTTTTTTGATTGCGATTGTATTAAAATGTAATGACATTAAAAATTTAGGTTTATTAACGTTTACTAACCTGCCAAAAATGCCCAAAAAAGCTCCAGCCACTCGCCCTTCTCGACTCTCGAATATCATTAAACGCGACGGTTCGACAGTCCCTTTCAATCCGGATAAAATCACTCACGCTGTTACTAAGGCTCTGCAGGAAGCCAAGGAATATCGTCCCGGAGTGGCGGAGAAGATTACCGAATCGGTGGTGAGAAAACTTTCTTTGCGCCGCTCATTCGACAAGAAGTTTGTCCCTACGGTTGAGGGCATCCAGGACCTAGTGGAGATGGAGCTCATGCTCCAGAAGCTTACGGCGACGGCCAAGGCCTATATTCTCT
Organism: Candidatus Zambryskibacteria bacterium RIFCSPLOWO2_02_FULL_51_21; assembly: GCA_001824255.1. Classification (GTDB taxonomy): domain Bacteria; phylum Patescibacteriota; class Minisyncoccia; order Phycocordibacterales; family Zambryskibacteraceae; genus UBA5004. The sequence continues at coordinate 191,745 of MHWQ01000002.1, read as the reverse complement.
ACCGCGCCGAGCGCACCAAGGCGAGGGAGCATACCGCTCTTATCCCCCAAGAGGTCAAGGACAAGATTGCCGATAGTAGCAAGTACTTCAAAACTCCGTATCAGGAATTTATTTTCTACCAGTTCTATTCGAAATGGAGGCCGGAGCTGGGCCGACGCGAGACTTGGATTGAGGCGATAGACCGCTTCATGGAATACATGAAGGGAAAAATGGGAGACGCCCTGACCTCAAGCGAATACTCGGAAGTGCGTGAGGCAATATTAGTCCAGGACATTTGCCCTTCCATGCGCCTCCTGTGGTCGGCGGGCAAAGCGGCCGACGCTTCAAATGTCACCGCTTATAATTGCGCTTACATCGCGCCCACTTCTTGGCGCGACCTCTCCGAAATAATGTATGTCTCGATGTGCGGAGCCGGATGCGGTTTCTCCGTCGAGCCTGAGAACGTGGGCAAGTTCCCCCAGATTCAGAAGCAGACGGGCCAGATGGCGCCGAAGATTACTATTGAGGACAGCAAGGAGGGCTGGTGCAACGCGTATGTGGCGGCCTGCACCGCCTGGGAGAAGGGCAAGGACGTTGAGCTCGACTACTCCCTCATCCGCCCCGCTGGAGCCAAACTTGCCACCATGGGCGGCCGCGCTTCTGGCCCGGCCCCTCTTCAGGAGCTTATGCAATTTACCAGGAGGAAGATGCTTGCCAAGCAGGGCCGCCGCCTCTCTACTCTCGACCTGCACGACATCATTTGCCAGATAGGGCTTATTGTCGTTGCCGGAGGCGTGCGCCGCTCGGCCCTCATCTCACTCTCCTCTCTCGATGATACCGAAGTCCGCGATGCCAAGAAGGGCGCCTTCTGGCAGACGGAGGGCCAGCGCTCGATGGCAAACAATTCCGCGGTCTACGAGGCCAAGCCGACGGCCGAAGAATTCATGCAGGAGTGGACGGCACTCGTCACTTCGCATTCCGGCGAGCGAGGAATATTTAACCGCGGGAGCTTGTCGGCCCAGGTGCCCAAGAGGCGCTGGGATGTTTTGAAGAAAGCCAAGCAGCCGGGAGTCAATCCTTGCGGCGAGATTTACCTCCAGTCGAAGCAATTCTGCAATCTCACCTCGATTGTGGTGCGGCCGGGAGATGATATGGAAAATTTGAAGAGGAAGATGCGCCTGGCAACGCTTCTAGGCACTTACCAGGCGACGCTTACCGACTTCGGCTATCTCTCGAAAGAGTGGAAGAAGAATTGCGAGAAGGAACAATTGCTCGGCGTCTCCATCACCGGCTATTACGACAACAAGCTCGTGAGGAACGACAAGAATTTGCAAATTTTACGCGAAGAATCGATGAAGACGAACAAGAAATACGCCAAGCGCTTCGGCAAGAACGAATCGACTGCCATCACTTGCGTGAAGCCCCATGGCAACTCCGGCCAGCTCTTGGGCGTGGGCTCCGGCATGCACACTTGGTACTCGCACTACTACATCCGCCGGGTGCGCATCTCCGCCAATGACCCTCTATTGAAGCTTGCCAGGAACCAGGGCGTGCCGGTCTTCCCCGAAGTCGGCTATTCGACCTCGAACGCGGCGACCATGGTCATGGAATTCCCCTGCAAGGCTCCCGAGGGCGCGCTCGTCAACAAGGACGTAACGGCGCTTGAGATGCTTGAGGAGTGGAAGAGGCTCAAGGTTCATTTCACCGAACACAATCCTTCGGTCACCATTTATATCGGCGATGACGAATGGATATCGGTGGCAAACTTCGTTTACAAAAACTGGGATATCGTCGGCGGTCTCTCCTTCCTTCCCAGGAACAATCACGTCTATCAGCTCGCGCCGTACGAAGAGATAACGAAAGAGGAGTACGAAAGGCGCTTGAAGGAGCTCGGACACCTCGATTTCTCGAAACTCGTGGCCTATGAGCAGGAAGATATGACAAACGGCGCCAAGGAGCTTGCTTGCGCGGGCGGCGTGTGCGAGACGGACTTCGTGCCAGTCGAAGCAACAGCGTGATAAAATCCTAAATCACAAATCTTAAATCCTAAAGCCTTCGTTCTTCAGGATTCGCTCTTTGAGCTTGCTACCCAGATTATAACCGCCGGCTTTTCCGTCTGAGCGGATAACGCGGTGGCAAGGAATCTGTTTATTGAAATTCTTATTCAAGATAGTCCCTACCGCCCGATAGGCCTTGGGCTTCCCTGCCCTCTTTGCTACTTCTTTGTACGTCAGAACTTTCCCTTTCGGAATTTTCCTTACGACGGCGAAGACTTTTCCTTGGAAATTCATTGGCTGATAAATATAGCATACAAAAAGCCCCCTGAACCTCCTACGCGGGTGTTGTGGCCAAGTTAAGGCAGGGGTGTCAAGAAGGGTGTATAGTCATATGTATATGAAGGTCTCTCATAACCGCCGCCGGGTGGACCACGCCATAGAGCAGAGCTACCGTTCCCTGGTCGAAAACATCAAGGATTACGCCATTTTCATGCTAGACAAGAGGGGGCGTATCACCAGCTGGGACCAGGGCGCCAGGAAGCTATTCGGCTATCGCCGGAGTGAAATCATCGGGAGAAATTTCTCCGCGTTATTCGTATCTAAAGACGGCAAGGACGGATTGCCGAAAGCGGACTTGGGGCGCGCCCTCAAGAAAGGTCGGCACCTTGACGAGAGAGAATACCGGAGGAAGAATGGCACCCGTTTCTGGAGCACCGGCGTCCTGACCTCCACTCTGGACAAAACCAACGCGCACCACGGCTACTCTAAAATAATGCGTGATATCACGGACCAGAAACATCTGCAAAAAACCGTTCTCCATCTCTCCACCCACGATTATCTGACGGGATTGCCGAACAGGGCCTTTTTCGAAGAGTATCTGGTCAACTCCATTCACGACGAGAAGAAGAATTACCTTCTCGCCATTTTTTTCCTGGATTTCAACAACTTCAAGCTTATCAACGACGAGGAGGGGCATCGTGTCGGGGATCTGATATTGATCGAGATATCCGCCCGGCTGACGAAGAATGTCAGATTATCTGACGTGGTGGCAAGACTCGGAGGAGACGAGTTCGTCATCCTGCTCAGAAGCTTCAAGAAGATGCAGGATATAGAGCACTTCGCCAAGAAAATAATAAAAATTTTCAAGCCGGTCTTGAGGGTGGGCAAAAAGAGAATAAAAACATCCGTGAGCATAGGCGTAGCCGCTTATCCCCGCGACGGGAAAAGGCCCGGAGACCTCCTCCATCACGTCGATGTGGCCTTATATCACTCGAAGAAGAGAGGCGGGAATCAGGCCACCCTTTACGACGATATCAAACTCCTTAAGAAAGAGCGCGGTGTGAGCAGGAGGGATTAAGTTTTTGGATTAATGAAAACAAAAAGGTCCGCGCCGGAGCGGGGCCTTCTGAAGAACTTGAAGAACTGGTGCGGCAAAACGAGCCGCAGGGCTCGTTTCTCATGCGCCGTTTTATGACCCTACAGGGAGTCGAACCCTGCTTCCAGCCTTGAGAAGGCTGTGTCCTAGCCGATAGACGATAGGGCCTAACCCGACTACTTTAACTTATTTATTTATCTGCTTCCAGAGCCAGACACCGAGGAGGACGAGGTCGATTATAAACACGAGCCATATAACGCTCATGAAGATACCCGCCCCGCCGCTCATCATGCCCTGATAACCGAATCCATATCCCATCATGTTTTTGAAGTTAACTTTGTAATGTCTCAATTATAACCCGCAACCGCTCTGTTTCGTAGGAGCTGGCGTTGCGCCACTCTCTATCGAGCACCCTCCGGGGCTACTTCGGGACGGGAACCAGTAAGAATTGACGGCTAGAGCCGCGTTTCGCATCTCCTCCTCCCCTGCCCCCTGGCTTGCCAGAAGTTCCAGGAGCCCGAGCATGGCCATGCCGTGATTGCAGTCCGGGAAGTGCGCGGAGTTGCTGCAGCACGGCCGGTAGATGTCTCTTGAGACCCTGTCCACCCTGTTCTGCTGTTCCGAATCCAGTTCGAAATAGCGGTGCATGCTGTAGTGGCTCATGGCGGAGCCTCTGGCCGCGGTCCAGCCGGCGGTCGAAGCAAAGTTCTCTACTCCGCCGAAGCGCGGGTCGGTCATCTCCCCCTGCTCGAGAATCTCGTTCTTGCTCGAGAGGCCCAGAGCCCACAGGACGTTGAGCAATCTTCCGGCATTTTCTCTCGTAATCTCCAATTCTTTATTGTCGAATTCGTAAGCGTACTGGAGCTTCTCCGGGTCTATGGTGCCGTTTGCGACCATTTGCCTGCCCAAGTCGCCCCAGGTTACAGGCAGGGTCAAGCCTTCCGTTTCGACCGGCTTCCCTTGCGCAGCAATGGGCGTCCTTGGCTCGTCCACGTCGAGGACAAGGCCCAGAGCGACGATGATGCCGGCTACCACTATGGCGCCGGGCAGAAGAAATTTATTGTTCTCTGTTTCCATGTTATTTATGGTGAGCTAGTCGAACTAGTCGCAGCAGTGCTTTAGTCTTTTCAATGTTTCTTTGATTCCCACCTCGCCGACTTCGTTCAAGACGACACGCCGCTTCTCGCAGTTGTCGCAATGAGGGATGTGGAGGAACTTGGTGATTCTGGCGATAAGGTCGCCTAATTTTATTTTAGCCATGTTGCTAGATTACTAGAATTAAGAGACCGAGAATTACCATGGCGATGCCCGCCCAGAGGCGCACGCTTGCCATGTTTGTCCTCTTCCACTCATCCATTTTCTCAACCACCTGTTTCCCGGAAGCGAGCCAAAGCACGACGACAAGCGGCACGATGAGAATCAGGTTATATAGCAGGAGATAACCAAGACCCGAGAAGTAGGTCAACTGGTCTTTAAGCAGACCGATTACCATGAGGTACGGTCCGCCCATGCACGGGAACTGGCAGATGCCGACAAGAAGACCCAGGCCGAAGGCGGCCGGAATGCTCGCCTTCTCCATGAGAGGCGCCATCCATTTGTGGGAGACCGAAGGCATCTTTAGCTTCAATGGGAAGGCCGGGAAGAAACGGTTGATAAGATTAATGATGCCGAATGAAATTAGGAGTACTGCTCCTAATTTCCCCATGAAGTGTGGCGTGTTGAAGAGATGAAGCACCTTCAGAGCGCCTATGCCTATGGCGAAGTAAGCCGCGAAGATTCCGAGGACATACGTGCCGCCAATCTGGAGAATTCTCTTCCTCGAGAACTGGAGTCCGAAGAGGAAGGCGATGGTAATGAGGAGAATCGAGAAGGAACACGGATGCACGCTATCGAGAATCGCCGCCATGAGGACAAGTGGCAAGAGCCACGAGCCTTCGGAGCTCGCGTTCCAGATAATGCTCGCGACGATGTCTGATTGCTTGAGGAAGGCAATGCCAGCCACCGCGAGAGCGGCTATGACAATGAGAATAATTGTTCTCTTCATGTTAGGGAGTGACTGTGACGCTGATAGAGAGGTCGAGGCGGTCGCCGTAGCTGTCCTCAAGCATGACGAGCCTTTCTATAAGGCCTACGCCCGCTGGACCGTGAGCGTTGGGGTCGAAGACTACGCGCACCGTTCTGGTCTCGCCCGCCTTGATGGTCTCATTGGCTTTGGGCACCGAAGCGCCGTGGCCTACCATACCGTAAGGACCCTTCTCTTCTCCGCTCGCGCGAGTAATGAATGCTGTAGTGCACATGCAGGAAGTAGTTATCTTCTCGATGAGAACGTCTTCGGAGCTTGTATTGGTCACCGTAAACGTTTTCTCCACCACTCCGTTCTTCATACTGATTCTGCCGAAGTCGTACGAAATTTCCGAAGCCGAAAGCGAGCTCACGCTTGAGTTTGTAGTAGCGATTGTTTCCGGCCCCGGCCTGAAGAACCAGACAGAAGCCACGAGCACGAGCACTAAGCCCAATACACCCACCAATAATTCTTTTTTCATTTATTTTAGTTAGTTCTGGTAAGGCAAACTAACTAGAAAGAGGGAGAGTTTTCAAATAGCGCGAGCCAGCGGGTAATTTTTCTTCCGCTAATGGCTGTGGCAAAAGAGAGTTCTCGCCGCCGCTCGAGTGGTATAAGGAAATTCGCCGCAATTAATTTGAAAAAGGCCGGGAGAAGGATAATGCCGGCGATAAGCAATCCCACAGCGAGAAGTGCTTGCGACAGACTCTGCAGAGCCGAAGCGTGGTAATTGACGAAGTTTATCAAAGTATCCGGGCAGGTAGCGCTGTTTGCGAAGGTAGCGACAAAGCAATCCGGATTGGCGTGGCTCGCGCTGTGGTTTACCATGGCGAAGCCCAGGAGGGCTACTCCGGCGAAGCTTACGGCTATGAGCAATGAGAGCGCGGATTTCATGATTAATATCAATTATATCATATTTTCCTTCCTCTTAACAGCATGGCATTGATGGCTACGATGAAGGTGCTCGCGGACATAAGCACCGCCGCCACCGCCGGTTCAAGCACAATGCCTTTGGAGTAAAGCACTCCGGCCGCCAAGGGCATGGCTACCACGTTGTAGCCCGTTGCCCAGAAGAGATTCTGAATCATCTTGGTGTAAGTCAGGCGCGAAAGGTTAATCACTTTTGCAATATCGCGGGGGTCGTTCCTCACGAGAATTATGCCGGCAGATTCTATGGCGACGTTGGTGCCGGCGCCAATCGCGAGTCCCAGGTCGGCTCGGGTAAGCGCCGGGGCGTCATTGATGCCGTCGCCGACCATGGCGACCTTCTGTCCTTTCGATTGAAGAATTTTTATTTTCTCGGATTTCTCCCCCGGCATCACTCTGGCGAAGTATTCGTCTATCCCAAGTTCTTTGGCGACAGAGGCGGCCACTTCTTCCGAGTCGCCGGTAATCATTGCTACCTTGATGTTCATTTTCTTCAGTGCGGCGATTGCTTCGCGCGCTTCGGGCCTGATTTCATCCGCAAGCTTGATGTCGCCGATTTTTTTGCCATCCACTTCTACCACTATGCCGTCTTCGCCCCGGTGGCCGACGAAAATTTTCTTTACACTTAAACTTGCAGAACCTATATCCACAAGTTCTGCTTCGGAACCGACGCCTTTGATGCGCTTGAAATTCTTTACTTCTTTCAACTCAAGGCCGCGCTTTATTGCCTCTCTCACGATACCCTTGGCAACAGGATGCTCGGAATGCGAATCGACTGACGCGGCCAGGGCCAATGCTTCGTCGGAACTCGCGGAAACTACCCCGAACTCCCCCTTGGTCAAGGTTCCGGTTTTGTCAAAGAGAACCGTATCGACGGAACGCGCCGCCTCAAGCGAGAGGCGTTGTTTGACGAGGAAGCCGTTCTGCGCCGCCTTGGTCGTGGAAATCGAGGCGATAAGAGGCACGGCGAGACCGAGCGCGTGCGGGCAGGCAATGACGAGGACAGCGACAAGTCGGGCTACGGCGAAACTCACTTCAGCTCCGGCAAGAAGCCAGGCAACAAGCGTCGCGGCTCCGCCTATGACCGCGACGAAAGTAAGGTAGAGCGCGGCGCGGTCCGAGAGGATTTGAAGCCGGGATTTGGAGGCCTGCGCCTCAGCCACCAGGCGCATGACACCCGCTAGGAAAGTGTGTTCGCCGATCTGCGTTACCTTGATTTTGAGAGAACCGTCGCCGTTGATGGTGCCGGCGATGACGGCGTCATTCTCTTTTTTCCCCACGGGTTTGGATTCGCCCGTAACCATGGATTCATTGACCTCGGTTTCCCCTTCCATAATGACACCGTCGGCGGGAATCTTTGCTCCCGGACGGACGAAGACAATGTCACTTTCGCGGAGTTCGGCAAGCGGAATTGTTTCCGTTTTGCCGCCACGAATCACTTCTGCCATGTCAGGCAGAAGCTTCGAAAGCTCTTTCAGGGCTCCTTGCGCGCCGGAGACCGCGCGCATCTCAAGCCAGTGGCCCAAAAGCATGATGGTAATAAGAGTAGTCAGTTCCCAGAAGAGAGCTTCCTCGCCCGCGAAGACCGCGTAAACGCTCCAGAGATAGGCCGCCGAAATTGCCAGGGCGATAAGCGTCATCATACCGGGCAGACGCGCCTCCACTTCCCTCTTTGCCGAAGCAAGGAAGACCCAGCCGCCGTAAAAGAAGACAATTGAACCTAGTACGAAGCTCAAATAACGGGAGCCGGGGAAGGCCGGCGGAGTCCACTTGAAAATTATTGCGACAGCATCGGCGTAGAGAATGACGGGAATAGTTAGGATAAGACTTACCCAAAATTTGCGCAAAAACATGGCGGTCGAGTGGCCCGCATGTTTGTCGTGGTCGTGCGAATCATGTTTTTTCTTTACCGGCACCAGATTCATGCCGCACTCTGGGCACATGCCGGGGCGGTCCTGGAGAATTTCCGGATGCATCGGGCAGGTATAGAAAGTACCCTCCTCGTGCTTGTGATGGGTCTCATGATTCCCGTGGCAGCAGTCGTGATTGTGCATAAGATTATTTGCCTATGGATACTTTGTAAATTGAGAGAATTTCTTTCGCCACCTTGTTTTTCTCGCCTCTCCTTACTTGTTCGGCGACGTGAGTCTTCAAATGGTTTTCGAGGATGTCGCTCTCAAACGCGGAAAGAGCGCCCTTGACCGCCAAGGACTGGTTAATTATATCAATGCAATACTTCCCTTCCTCGACCATCCTCTCCAAACCGCGAATCTGCCCCGCCGCCCGGCGCAGGCGCCTTACGGCCCTTTCTCTCTCAATATGCTTATGCATGCTTTCCAATATACCCCCTGGGGGTATGATGTCAAATTGAGGCCTGGGGAGAAGATTCTCTATCCGGCGGGATTTCGTAATAATTTATGAGGAACTTGGTGATGTTGAAGAAGGAGTCGGTCAGGGTCTCGGAAGCAAACTGCACTTCTTTCGGATAATAAGTGAAGAGGAAGACCAGGAACTCCGGGTCGTAGGACGGGAAGTAGCCGAAGAAGGAGTGGAGGAACCGGTCCTGGTAATAGCCGCCGCCGGCCGGATTTGCGATTTGCGCCGTGCCGGTCTTCGCGGCGATTGAGTAGTTCTGAATCTTCATCTGACCGTAGCGCAGAGATGTATCCACAACTTCCGTCAGCATCCTCGAAATCTCGGCCGATGCTTCCGGGCTTATGACCCTCTCCCCTTCTCCGGCTGCCGGATAACTAAGTGTTTTATTTGGTCCTATTTTATAGCGTATCTCCTTGACCAAATGGGGTGTAATAAGCGTACCGCCGTTCGCCAAGGCCGACATGGCCCGTACGGTCGTTATAGGGGTGAGCGCGATGCCTTGGCCGAAGGAGGCCTGGGCGGCCTCGAGTTCCCTATTGGTCTTCAAATTGGAAACGAGCGAATTGCCCTCATTCGGCAAATCTATGCCCGTGAGGTCCCCCAGGCCGAAGCGGAGCATGTATTCGTCAAACTTTTTCGGGCCCATCCGGAGCGCGGCGAAGGCGGCGCCGGTGTTGAGCGATTGATCGAGCACCTGCTGCATGGTGACGCTGGTACCGTGAGAGCGCAGGTCGTAGTTGCAGAAAGTCTTAGTATTCAAAGTCATGCAGCCCGGGTCGTTGTAAGCGGTCTTGGCCGTTACCGCTTTGGCATCAAGGGCGGAGGCCATGGTCATGGCCTTTATAATCGAGCCCATTTCATAGCGGTCTTCGATAAGTTTATTAGAAAAAATATTTGAACTTTCCGCTTCTTGCGGAGAGTTAGGGTCGAAAGTCGGCGTCAGCGCCATGGCGGCAATCTCGCCCGTCGTGGGGTCGATGACGATGCCGCCGGTAAATTCTGATAAGTACTGGTCGTTCACCTTCTTAATCTCGCTTTCGAGGAAGGCCTCGACCGAGGGCTCGATGGTCGTGACGATGTCGCCGTCGAGCGCACCGTCACCCAAGGCCTTATCCTTGATATTGGAAAATATTTCCGCGAAGAAATTGACGAAGACATCGTCGCCCTTCCTGCCGAGGACGTCTTCGTACTTGCGTTCGAGTCCATAGCGGCCTGCAATCTCGCTTCCCGTCGGACCGTAGCCGATAAGTCCCACCGCGTGGGCGGCCATGGTCTCTCCGGGATAAACGCGCCATCTCTCGCGCGTGACGGCCACGCCGGGAATCTTCAAGGCCTGGATTTGTCTCGCCTCATCTTCCCCGAGGCGCCTCTTGAGCTCTTCGTACGGGTCGCTGGTCCTCCCCGCCTTGGCGAGATAATCCGCTTTGTCGAGGGGGACGATGGCGTTCAATTTCTCGTAGGTGCTCTCTACCGCTCCGTACTCGATTAATATGCCGGGATTGATGTGGAGGATGAAGCCGAGCTTGACCGTCGCCGCCGGCACGAGCGACCCGTCCCTGGTGGAGAAGAAAATCGAGCCCCGGTCGAAATAATTCACCCCCGCCACGTACTGGTGCTCCGCCTTGAGCTCGAAGTCTTCTCCGGAAATAATCTGCACGGCATAAAGCTTCGCAATAAGGAACAGCGCGAAAAGAAGTATGAGAAGGGAGAGGAAGCGTAACCTATTCTGAATGGAAAGTAAGGGCGGCAGCGGCATTTCTTGAGACGTATAGAGGAGATTTTACCTCAGAAAAGCCGAGTTCGCCCGCTTTTTCTTTCGTAATGCCGTTTCGCAGCTCGATATATGAGAATTCCAAAGCTCCGATGCGGGAACCGGCGTCGGAGAGATGGGCTTCCAGATTGCTCCTCAAGGCGGTGTTCCTGGCGATAGCGTTTACGGCGTAAAAATAGATGAAAAGGGAAAATATGGAAATGCCCGCCAGCACCCAGAAGGTCCTCTGGCGGTCTTCGTAACTGACTCTCCGGAGAGAGAGAACCCTTGCGGGCCTTTCTCTGAACGGCAGAGCAAGCTGTTCGTCGCTTATCCTGAATTTTTTTATCATGGTTTTTCGATGATTCTTAATTTGGCGCTTCTCGACCTCGGGTTCTCGCCAATTTCTTCGTCGGAAGGAGTAATGGGTTTCCTTGCTTTGCCCATTACCCTCTTCGCGAAGTTCTTCACTATCCTGTCTTCCAAGCTGTGGAAGCTTATGACCAGAATCCTGCCGCCCGGCTTCAAGACTTGCCATGCCTTCTCCAGACCTTCTTCGAGAGCCGCGAGTTCTTCGTTCGTGGCGATGCGCAAGGCCTGGAAAGTGCGGGTGGCCGGATGAATCTTGCTTCGCTTACCACCTATCACATCTACTAAGTCGAAAGTGGTTTTGAACGGCTTCGTTTGTCTTCTCTCGACAATTCTCTTCGCGATTAATCTTGAGAATCGCTCTTCGCCGAATCCCCGGAGGATGAGCTCAATGGCTGGCTCGTCCCAGGAGTTGAGGATTTCGGCGGCCGTAATTCCTTTCCCCGACATCCGCATATCGAGCGGCTCGTCTCTCTGGAAAGAGAATCCCCTGCCCTGCCTACCGGCAGGCAGGCCGGAATTTTCTAGCTGGTCGCTCGAGAGGCCGATGTCGAGAAGGATGGCATCCGGTCTTGTGTCGCCGATAAGCTTGTCCAAGTCCCGGAAATTGCCGGTGATATCGGCGTGAGTTTCCGGGTCCTGGTCAATGCTTATGGCTTTCACTCCCGGGAATCTCTTCAGAACCTCTTTTGTATGACCGCCGGCTCCGTATGTCGCGTCCACAAACACTTCCCCATCCTTCAAATTCAGATTGCTTATGACTTCCCGCAAAAGGACCGGCTTATGCATATTCCGATTCAAGCTTCTTTCTGTAAGCGGCCCACTTCTTGTCATTCCAAATTTCCACTCTATCGTGGACTCCGGTGATGACAATCGAGTTTGCGAGCTCAGCGAATTCCCGCAAGAATTCGGGGATTAGAATCCTGCCCAAGGAGTCAATCTCAATCTCGGCCGCGCCGGCGAAGGTGAACCTGGCGAAGCGCGGGTCCGCTTCCACGTGGCCTAACTTCTTAACCTCTTGTGAGATTTGAAGCCAGGTCCCGCTGGGATAGAGAAAAAGGCAATGATCTTTGCCTCGAGTAACAACGACTTTCCTGCCGAGAGCTTTTCGGAGTCTCGCTGGAAGAGAGAAACGATTCTTCTCGTCGAGATTATGGGTGTATTCGCCAATAAACATATTTTTTTCATAATACCACTTTTTCCCACCCCTTAACATTCTATCCCACCCATCGCCACAATACTAGACGCAATACCCTCCTTTTCCCTTCAAACTGTGGATAAGTGAAAAGGCGGACCCGCAAGGGTCCGCCAGTCTTTAGGCCGTCGCTAGGCGGCGATTCAGTCCGCCGTGCCGGTTTTTTCCGGTTCGGCGGGGTTCTCCGGCTGCTTCAGGTAGAGCTTCCAGAAGCGATCCTTGAGTTTCAGGCCTGGGAGTTCCTTCCTCGCCGCCACGGCATGGTCGTAGAGCGAGAAGAAGGCGTTTTCCGCGAATCTGATATTATCTTTCCGCCCACACTCTTCATCTCGATGGGTCTTCCTCACATTGCTTGAATTGAAGAGCGCTAGATGAGGGGCGCCCTTCACTCCCTCAAGATACAAGGTGTTCAAGTACGCTTCCGCCTCCTGGATCCCGGACGCACGCGATTCCAGCAAAGCATCGAGACGATCTTGCATTTCCTTTCTCTCTCCCACTTGCCAGAAGAGCCACAGCGCCGCGTCGAGTTGTCGGAGCTTGCGTCGCTGCGAGAGCAGGGTCTCCACGAGACTGGCGACCAGTCCCACTACGAGCATGATGCAGAGGAACACGACGTCTGGGTCAGACGGCAGTTCGACTCCGAAGAGCTTCATGCTCGCCATGAGCCCGAAAGCGAAAACGAATGCGCTGACGACGAAGGTCCTGAGAAAGTTGAACATGGCTTTTTCTCCAGGCACAAGGCCTAAATGCCGGGTGAACGTCTTCCTGTACTATGCATTTCTGAAACAGAATAGTCAAGTAAACAAAAACGCCGCGGGAGACCAGATGGTCCCCGCGGCGCGAGCGAACTTGCTATTTCTTCGGCCGCCAGGTGGCGCCGATGAAGTACATGAAGCGCCTATCTTCCGGCTTCTTGGCTTGGTACCAGTTGACGCTCCCCTTCGCGTCGACATTCTCGACGAGTTTCTTGGTGTACTCGACACCGTAGAGATACTCATTCGGGGTGTCGAGGTAGTTCAGATGCGAGGCGGTGAATGACACTCGCCCCACATTTAGCGAAAGGAGCTCGAACCAGCCGGCGAGCAGCGCTTCATGGTTTTGGACCCCGTCGTTTTCCGTCCTTCGGCTACTCGGTTCCCGTCCCAGGAAGAATCCTGGCCAGGCGAGTCCCGTGAGGGAGATTTCGTGCCCGCCGACTTTGGCGAATGGAATGGTCGCGGCGAGGTACGGTCCGACCCACGGAGCGCCTCCCTGGTGGCCAACCGACCAGTACAGGTTGGTACGCACGGGGCCGAAGTCCTTGTCGCAGCCGTGCATGAGCCACGCCTGTGTCTCCTGGGCCGTTACCTCGATGAAGCCACAGCCGCTGTTCTTGAGCTGCATGGTGGCGAAGATGCCCGAGGTAATCGGGCTTTCCCCAGAGCCGGACGAGATTGCGGAAATCCTGTAGCCCTTCTCACTCGCTGCCTGCGCGTGCGCGCATCGGCCGAAGAGCGAGATGAGGAGGAGTACCGATAAGACCAAGAACGTAAAGCGGGCAACGACATCGTTTCTCACTGGCTACTCCTTGAATTAGCCAAATTGGCTGTCTGCATTAAGTAAAACAGATTATAACCCCATTGTCAAGCACAACTTTAGATATCCAAAACGGCTTTTTTGGCATTCGATTGTATGAAAGATTTTCGGGACGGGACGTCGCTACCCATGAGGATGTCGAAGATGCGGTCGGCTTCGCGGGCGTCCTCAACCTTGACGAGTTTCAAAATCCTTTTGGCCGGGTCCATGGTGGTTTCCCAGAGTTCGTCGGAATTCATTTCTCCGAGACCTTTGTAGCGCTGGATATCGCCGGTGTTCTCGTCAGTGATTCTGTTCTTCTCCGCTTCGGAGTACACGTAGTGGACTTCCTTGCCCTTCTTGATTTTATAAAGCGGCGGCTGAGCGATGTAAACATGCCCTGCGTCGATAAGCGGGCGGAAGAAGCGGTAAAGCAGAGTAAGGAGAAGGGTGCGAATATGCGCGCCGTCCACGTCGGCATCGGTCGCGATAATAATCTTGTGATAACGGAGCTTCGAAATATCGAATGTGTCCCCTATCGCCGTGCCGAGAGCGACGACCAGGTTCTTGATTTGTTCGCTGGCGAGCATACGGTCGAGACGAGCTCGTTCTATATTCAAAATTTTTCCCCGCAGAGGAAGAATCGCCTGGATGCGCCTGTCCCTGCCCATCTTGGCCGTGCCGCCGGCGGAATCTCCCTCGACAATGAATAGCTCCGACTCCTCGGCCGAGCGACTCTGGCAGTCGGCAAGCTTGCCCGGGAGCGTCATGCCCTCCAAGGCGCCTTTGCGCAGGACCGAGTCCTTGGCCGCCTTGGCCGCTTTACGGGCTTTAAGAGCCAGCACCACCTTCTGGATAATGGCCTTGGCGTCGTCCGGATTCTCCTCGAGGAACTGGCCGAAGGCCTCGCCGAAGACGGTCGTGACCATGGCTTGGGCCTCGACAGAGCCGAGCTTGCCCTTGGTCTGGCCTTCGAACTGGATTTCCCGCAGCTTGACCGAAAGCACCGCCGTGAGTCCTTCGAAGACGTCGTCGCCGGTGAAGTTGTCTTCCTTCTCGCTTACGAGGTTGTTTTTCCTGGCGTAGGAGTTGATGGTTCGCGTCAAGGCCGTCTTGAAGCCGGTGACATGTGTGCCACCCTCGGCAGTGTAGATATTGTTTGCAAAAGGCAGAAGGCGCGAAGAAATATCTTCGACGTACTGGAGCGCCACCTCGACTGTCTCGTAGTCGTTGCCGTTAGCCATCTTCTCGACGTAGAAAATATTCCTATGCATCGGCTTCAGGTGCTCATTCTCGAAACGCACAAGCGAGACCAGCCCCCCCTCGAAATAAAACGACATGGACGGAGTGTTGAGGCCCAGCTCGCGGATGTAAAAGATTCCGGAATCATCAATTTTGTTGGCTTCTCGCGCATCAAGAATACTGATGCGCAAGCCCTTCACCAAATACGCTTGCTGGCGCATGTGAGTGACTATCTGGTCGAAGTCGAAGTCAGTGTTGGGGAATATTTCCGGGTCCGGCTGGAAAGTGATGATGGTGCCGGTCTGCTTCGACGGTCCAATTTTCTTTACCGCGGCTTTCCTCTTACCCTTGCTGTACTCCTGCATATAAATGCCTCCGTCTTTGTGCACCTCCGCTCGGCAATAAACAGAAAGGGCGTTTACTACCGAAGCGCCGACACCATGGAGACCGCCGGAAACCTTGTATCCTTCGCCGCCGAATTTGCCTCCGGCATGGAGAGTGGTCATGATTGTTTCGAGCGCGGAAACTTTCGTCTGTTTATGAATATCAACCGGGATGCCTCGGCCATTGTCTACCACTCGCACGCGGTTGCCGGGCAGAAGCGCCACCTCAATATCATTGGCGAAGCCGCCCATGGCCTCGTCCCTGGAGTTGTCGAAAATCTCGGTAACCAGGTGGTGGAGACCGTCCGGTCCAGTCGTGCCGATGTACATGCCAGGTCTCTTCCTGACAGGTTCAAGACCCTCCAAAACAGTGATAGATTCAGCGCTGTAATTAGCCTTCTTTTCTGCCATATTTGTACCCCCTATTTTATCACAATTACGGCTTAAAAGAAAGCGATTTGGGGATTGCTAATCTCGGCGAATTGATGCTCCGAAATCAGCCTCCGTACGGGCCTCCAGATCGGCGTGGACCTTGTTTACTTCCTCATTCGTCAGAGTGCGTTCTAAGTGGCGATAAGTGATGCGATAGGTGTAGCTCAACTTCCCAGCACCAAATTTCTCGGTGTTCTCGTATTTATCCAAAAGCTCGACATGTTCAATCATTGCTCCGCCGACTTCACGGACCATTTCAAAATAATCATTGGCGATGAAATTTTGCGTAACAACAAATGAGATGTCGCGAACAACGGGAGGATATTTGGAAACCTCTTTATACTTATTACCCAGTTTAAGCTGGCTTACTACTCTCGGATCTTTGGACCAGAAAAGCCTCATGTCAGGCACATCTAATGCTGCCATGGCCAGACGTTCAATACCGGGGCCGAAGGCCCAACCATTCCATTTGCTCGAGTCGACACCGAATTTCTCCAAAACACTGCCTTTCACCACCCCACTTCCCAATACTTCTAGCCATGAGCCATCTTTCTCAATTTCCATTTGTCGTGATGGGTCGGTATAAGGGAATGTATCTTCAAAAATTTTGATATTAGCTTCAGGACCGAATACCTCTCGAGCGATGGCTCTTAAAGCATTCTCCAAATCTTCCGCGCCTAGGAGCCTTTTATCTTTCGGCGCCAAGTACCAGCCGTCTATCTGGTGGAAGATATTCATGTGTTTCCTATCGATCTCATCTTTCCTGTAAACCTTGCCAAAGCAGAAGCAGCCCACAGGCTCGCCGTTTGCCATGCGTTTTTTTACATCCTCATTTTGCAAGTAGTAGTACCACATCACGGTCGTGTGGGTGCGCAGGATGTTCTTGTCATCAGCGTAATACGTATCCGACCTTGATCTGGCAGGATGGTCAGCCGGGAAATCGAAGAGGTCGAAGCTAATGTCCGCCGGTACTATCTCAGGCACTTGTATTATGTCGAAGCCATTGAAATCAGGAATCTCAATAACTTTCCGGACTATTTCATAAATCGGGCTGCCGGGAGTGCGCGACAGATCCGGCGTATTCAAAAGTCGCTTCATGCGCTCCGCCTCTGCGTCGTGTCGCTTCTCGAGCTCCGCTTTGAGCCGCTGCTCGTCCTCGCTCTGTATGACTATGTTTTGTGACATCGTCTATATGCTATGGTATAGTGAACTTTATCGCAATGGCAGACGTTCAGGCCATCATTTTATACTGTTCCCTCTTCATATCCCTCTTCTTCGAGGTGTTTCTGCTTATTACCTACCTTGAGGTCAGGGGCGAGATTAAGCTTGAGGATGAGCGCAGCCTTAAGGGTATCGCCAACTTCCCAACTACCACGGTCATCGTCCCCTGTTTCAACGAAGAAGCGACTGTCGCCGCGACTATAGAGTCTATTCTTGCTTTGGACTATCCGGAAGACAAACTCTCGCTCATCCTTGTGAACGACGGTTCGACCGACAGCACGCTCAAAGTGCTGAATAGTTTCAAAACGAACTCCCGAATAAGTGTTATCGACAAGAAGAACGGCGGCAAGCACACAGCTGTGAATCTCGCTCTCGAAAAGGTTGAGACGGAACTTGTTGGCTGCCTCGACGCGGACTCCTTTGTCACTCCACTCGCGTTGAAGAAAATTATTCCCTACTTCGATGACCCGAAAGTCATGGCCGTCACCCCTTCTATCAAAGTTCATGAACCTAAAAATATTCTCCAGCATATCCAGAAGACGGAATACAGTTGGTCTATATTCCTGCGCCGCATGCTCTCCTCTCTCGGCGCGCTCTATGTTACTCCGGGTCCTTTCTCCATCTTCCGCGCGCAAGTGTTCAGAGACCTTGGTCCTTACAAACACGCCCATATGACCGAGGACATGGAGATGGCCATGAGGATGCAAAAGAATCATTACAAAATCGTCAACTCTCACGGCGCGCACGTCTATACCGTCGCTCCGGCAACTCTCAAGGGTCTGGTGAAGCAGAGAGCCCGCTGGTCATACGGCTTCCTCAACAATGCCATCGATTACAAAACCCTTTTCTTCAACAGACAATATGGACACTTCGGAATGTTTATCATGCCTATCGCCACGCTTTCCCTCTTCACTTCCCTCATCATGGTAGGCAATGTGCTGACAGGCTTCGTCGAAAAAGGTTTGAATCTCGCAACCCGCTTCCGGGCCGTGGGTTTTGCCGGCAAGCTTCACTGGCCTTCCTTCGACTGGTACTTCCTCAACACCGGCATTCTGCCCATCATCGTCATCACCGCCGTGGGCCTAACCCTTTTCATACTTTATCTCTCGCTCAAGCTTGCCGACGGCAAGTTCAAGCTCCACAGAGGCATCTTCTACTACCTCTTCCTCTACACCTTTCTGGTTCCCCTCTGGCTCATCAAGGCCCTATTTGACACGGCATTCAAGAGAAAGGTAAGCTGGCGCTAAATAATGATTGATTCGAAGAAATACTTGGTGGCGTTTATTATTACCGCGGCGATATTTGGCACCGCTATTTTCGCCAGCAACATCCTCACCGGCAAGAAGCTCGAAGACGTCCGCGACATCGAGAACCGGGTGGCTCTCGACATCCTCTCCTCTGAGACCCAGTTCTCGCTATTGGCAGAAACTTCCTGCCGCGACATCGGCCCCGGTTTCCTCTCGAAGGAGCTTGGACCTCTGGGCGAGCGTCTCTCCTACGCCGAGGACCAGAAGGGTTTCAACGACGCGGATGTCGACTCTCTCAAGCGCTCTTACTTCCTGCTTGAAATCAAGGATTATCTCCTGATGAAGCAGCTCGCCCTAAAGTGCAATGTGAAGTCCACCTTCATCCTCTACTTCTACTCTTCCGAAGATGACCGCTGCGAGGATTGCGAGAAGATGGGCTATGTCCTCACCGCTCTCCGAGACAAGTATCCTGACCTGCGCGTCTACTCTTTCGACTATGACTACGACCTCGGCGCCATCAAGACTCTTATATCCATAAACAAAGTGAAAGACCGGCTCCCGGCTCTTATCATCAACGGTGTTCCCTATTACGGCTTCAAGACTGTCGAAGAGCTTGAGAAGAACGTCCCGGCATTGAAGAAGCTCCAGACTGCGACTACAACACCCGCGAGATAGTGTGTTAAAATCCAGCGCAAGCCGCCTTAGCTCAGTTGGTAGAGCAACGCTTTTGTAAAGCGAAGGTCCCCGGTCCGAGTCCGGGAGGCGGCTCAAAATTATTCTTGCACGAGTATTTTCTTGGCCCTTCTGACCCTCTTCGGTTTAGATTCTATTACCGGTGTTTCCATATAAATTTCCCCGTCTATCTGGCCATTGCCCTTCTCCACCTCCGCCATTGATTTGAAAAATTCCGAGATACCCTCGTCCTTCTTGAGCAATCTGGAATCGCGCAGGCGCTCGAGATACTTCTGCATGCTTTCCTCGAAACGGGCCAGAGCCTTGTTTAAGGAGCTCTTGGAATATCTCGGCAACTGTTTCGCCATGAAAAAATGCATTTCTTCCTTGCTCAGAGAATAACGCCTGACCGCTTCGCGCTGGAGTTTCCTCGCGTGTTCCTCGCCCCTCGATATCAATCTGAGGAGAAAGACTCTTGTCTTTTTCCTCTCCTCAATTCTTTTCGCGACTAAAAGCACAGCCAGGATGGCACCAGAAAAGAAGAATGCGTAAGAAAGATACATATTATTTTACGGCAAATCTGGTGAAGCGGCCGACCTCGGTGCGCTCCCCGAACTTCTGCACCGTGCCATTCACCAGGTCGGCGATAGTTTTCGAGGGGTCTTTGATGAAGGGTTGCTCCAGGAGTTCCTCGTTCGTAGAGGGATTCATGGCGGCCACATGCATGGCGATTTCCCTGGCTACGGCCTTGAACTCCGGGTTCTTGGCCACGAAGTCAGTCTCACAGAGAAGCTCGAGAAGGACTCCTACGGTGTCTCCTGTGTGAATGTAGGCCGCCACAGAGCCGGCACCGAGTGCTCTGCCGCCCTTCTTGGCGGCGATGCCTGTGGCGTTCTTCTGGAGGATGGCAATAGCCTTATCCTTATCTCCGTCCGCCTCTTCGAGCGCGAAGCGGCACTGAGCTATGGAGAGGCCTGTTTCCTCTCTAAGCTGCTTGATTTGTTCCGTTGTTATCGACATTTTGTTCTTTTTGTTCCTTGGCTGCTTTTTCCGCGAGGCCCTTTCTGTAAGATTTTACCATCTCATCGAGTACAAAAGAAATGGTTTGTCTCGAAGCGTCGTTGCCCGGGATGGCATATTCTATCTCGTGCAGATTGGTGTCCGAACCGGCGAGCGCCGCTACGGGAATTCCCGATTTCTTGGCCTCGGCAAGGGCGTTGTGCTCTTTCTTGGGGTCGATGATAATTAAAAATTTTGGCAGAGATTTGAGAGTCGAAAGGCCGGAGAAGTAGAGATTGAGCCGGTCAATCTCGCGGTCGATGAGCAGGCGTTCTTTCTTGGTGTACTTGGCGAGTTCGCCCCTCTCGCGCTGTCCCATGAGCTCCTCAAGCCGGGCAATACGTCTCTTGATTTCGGAGAAGTTCGTAATGGTGCCGCCAATCCATCTGCCGGCAACAAAGGGCATATTGAGTTCCTTGCCGGTTCTCTCGACCGCTTCCCGGGCCTCGGATTTCCCGCCGACGATGATGCCCACTGCCCCTTCTTTGCCTTTGGACTCGACGAAGGCTAAAGCTTTCGTGAGTTCCCGGCTTGTCTTCTCAAGGTCAAAAATTTCGACATTATTCTTCTTGCCGAAGATGAAGGGTTTGGCCGAAGGGTGCCGCCTTGCTTTGACGAAGCCGAAGTGGGCTCCAGCGGTGAAAAGAGCGTCTATAACGCTCTTTTCACCGCCTTCCTTGCCGACCAATTTCTCTGCCATTAGGCAAGTACTTTAGCAAAAAAGCCCTTGGGGCGCAATAGGAAATAGAACACCCCCAGCCGCCGTAGCGTCTGGGGGTGCGTGGGACTTACTCGGAATAAGGGTTCCTCAGCTCCCTCACCAAGTCTCTCAGATTGTGCTTCTGCACTTCGAGAAGGAGCTTCCGGTAACAGGTTCCGGCCAGTTGAGCGGCCTTTTTGACATTGCCGCCGGTTCGAGTGAGAACCTCCTTGAGGTACTCCCTTTCCGCGGCCTGGGTGACCGCCCCAAAGGTCGGGAATTTCTCTTGGGAATTGGGAACCAGTCTTTGAACCCAGTTCTCGTTTCCCTGTGGAGGTTCTTCTTTGAGATGCGGCCTGACATGTTCCGGTCCGATGCTCGGCTCGCCGTTCGAATTGAAGACGGCTCTGATGACTGTATTCTTGAGTTCCCGCACGTTGCCAGGCCACTCGTATTTCCTGAACACGGCCATGGTTTCCGGCGCTATCGTTTTCGCGTCATCCTCCTGGCGCAAAAAGTAGTTGGCCAGGTCGGGTATGTCCTCGCGGCGTTCCCGCAGTGGCGGTACCGTCATCGGGAGAACATTGATGCGATGATAGAGGTCGGAACGCATCTTGCCCTCCGACAGGGCTTTCTTGATGTTGACATTGGTGGCGGCGATGATGCGGGTTTTGATTGTCTTGCCCGTAACCTCGCCCACCCGACGATAGTTGCCGTTCTCGAGCGCTTCCAGAAGCTTCGCTTGCATCGCTGACGGGAGCTCGCCGATTTCGTTGAGGAAAATCGTGCCATGCTCTGCCGTCTCGAAGAGTCCGGGCTTGCTTTCCTGCGCGCCGGTGAAAGCTCCCTTGCCGTGTCCGAAAAGTTCCGACTCAAACAAGGCTTCGGGAATTGCCGCGCAGTTCACTAGGACGAATTGTCCCGAGCGAGTTTTCTGACTGTGAATCATTTTCGCCACGAGGTCCTTGCCGCTTCCCGTTTCTCCAAGCAGCAGCACCGAGTGCCGGACGCGCGCCGCCTGAGAAGCGAAGGTGCGTAGGCGCTGGGCATGCGCGCTTTGTCCGATGAGGACATGCGCCGGCTGGGGTTCTAGTGCCAATGCTTGATTCTGGGACATGGTTCTCCTCCAGTCCGAATATACTGTTCTGCCCTTACCTTACAGATGTGCTTGGAAAAATCAACTATATACGGCAGGAATGAGTTATCATTATTAAATGAGCTTATCGTCAATAATCACCTCGATTATACAATTAGTTTTACTAGCATTCTTCATAAAATATTTTTTTAGAAATAATTACAAAAGAAAAACAATCGCCTTTCTCATACCATCGTTCGCCCTTCTCTTTCTGGTAATCTTTTCGGGCGGGCTCGACCTGGGGGCGATACCCGTTCTTTTTATAGGCTTGATTCTCGTTGTCGGGGTATCATTTATTTTAAACATCATACTCAAGAAATGGATGCCGGACCAAGGATTGACCTCCCCGTCTATCCAGAATCAGCCGATAATTGAAGAATCGAGAGGTGGCCGCAGAAGGAAAATACTGCTTGGCGTTCTCCTGGCAATCGCTCATCCTTTTTTACTGGGCTTTATCTACATTGTTTTGCTGATTCCTATCGGCCACATCTCGAATGTCTTCCTAGGGCCGAATCCCGCTCTTACCCCGTCCAATAAATTCTTCATGAGCACGATAGCCATATTCCTCGGCATAGTTCCTTTCGCGGCCATAGCCTTTGTTCTACTGGGGTTCTGGTTCTTCCCTTACTTACTCCTGCGGCCCGTTTCTGCTGGCAAAAAGGCGATGTATGTCATTGCTTATATCCTAGCCCCTTACGCGCTGATGGCTGTTTTTGGCGTGTTATCTTCTCTCATTTATCTCGAGTAACTTCGCCCTTCTCCATATCATCTAAAATCGGCCCTATTCCGCCTTCCATTATCTTTTCTATATTGTGCCAGTCCTTCCTGATGCGGTGGTCGGTGATGCGGTCCTGGAGGAAGTTGTAGGTGCGGATTTTTTCCGAGCGGTCGGCGGTACCAATCTGAGCTTTACGCTCGCCGGCATATTTCGCGGCCTCTTCCTCTTCTTTCTTCTTCTCAAGCTTAGCAATCAAAATGCTCATGGCCATTTCCCTGTTCTTGAGCTGGCTTCTCTGAGCGGTCGAGCGCACGTCGATGCCCGTCGGTTTATGGATAATACGCACAGCGGTCTCCACTTTGTTGACGTTCTGTCCGCCGGCGCCGCCGGAGCGCGAAGTTTCAATCTCGAGGTCGGTGGGTTTGATTTCTATGGTCGTTTTCTTCCTTACGGGGAGGATGGCGACCGAAGCGGTTGAGGTGTGGACCCGGCCCATCTTCTCGGTGTCGGGAACCCGTTGGACTCTGTGAACGCCAGTTTCGAAGCGGAGCTTTTTGTAGGCGTCTTTGCCGTGTATTTCGTAAGTGAGCTCGTCGATTTGAGCCGTTTTCCACCCCTGTTTCGAGGCATAGGAGACATACATAAAGGCGAGCTCCTTGGCGAAGAGCAGAGCCTCTTCCCCGCCGGCGCCGGCCCGCACTTCGAGAATTATTTCGTTCGGGAACTCCTCATCGCCGCTCTCAGCGGTTTCCGCTCCGAGAATTCTGTCCATTTCCAGAAGAATCATCTTCCTAGATTCCTCGTCCGGCAATTCCAAATACGTCTTTGCCAGATAAGCTGTCTTGGGGTTGCTCTTATATTTTTCTAAATCAATATCCAAAATCTACTTAGCCTTCTTGGCCTTGGCTTTCGCTTGCTTCTGCTTGAATTTCTCCACTCTGCCGGCGCTGTCGAGAATCTTCTCCTGTCCGGTGTAGAAAGGATGCGTGGCGGAAGAGATTTCCACGCGATAGACGGGGTACTCCTTTTTGTCGCTTTTCGACTTACCCGTTTCGGTCGTCTTGACGGTCGAAGGGATGATGAATTCCGTCCCGTCGGAATTGTCTATGAAAAGCACGGGGCGGTAATTGTCCGGATGTATCTCCTTTTTCATTGCGGCTAACTATATCAGAAATCAGAGGTTTTGCAACGGGTCGATCATGGTGGTTTGGATGGTCGCCGCCCTGTTCATGACCTGGTTGCCGTAAGACATGATGTGGCTTGCCGTGCCGCAAATCCGGCCCGAGTAATACTTACAGGAGGCCGTGCGTTCGGAATAGTAGTCACCCGCGGCCGCGCCATTACCCTGGAGAAGCACGGCCGCCGCCATAATAGCATCGGCCGGATTCCAAGGGTCGGGAGTGGTCTTGCCCATGTAAGTGGCGACCTTAGATGCTATGAGATTCCAGGTTGAAGGTATGAATTGCGTCGGACCCATAGCTCCGCCGTAGCCTGGTACGCCGGCAATCGGGCAAGAAACCTTTGTGGAAAGAGGGTCGCGTCCGAGCTTGGACAAAATACTCTGGAGTATCGGCAAGTCTCTAGTCGGGTGAATGCCGTTCTGCCACACATAGCCGGTGTTTACGTTCCTGGTTTGACCGGTCGAAAGGTCGGTAATGACGCATCGGCCGACATTGGCTCCCAGATTCGACTCCTGCTGGAGAATGCCGAGAATAAGGGCAGGTCGCACGCCCGTTTTGGTGCCAGCGGCCTGAGCATATTGGAGCGCCGTGCCGAAGGGAATCGCTCCGGCATCAACCAACGGGAAGAGTACGGCCCGGATTCTTGCCGCGTTAGCCTGTCTTTCGGCGAGCACTTGCGCGTATGTGACCTCCTTGGTCTGACTTACGGCGAGAAGCGTTTTCTTGTCTTTCTGGGCGATTTCAACCTCTTTCTTTGCCGCTTCCATAGCGGCTCTGTTTGCCGCTTCCTGCTCCTTCTTCTTGTTCAAGACAGCTTTCTCGGTCTCAGTAAGCTTTTTCACTGTTCTTAGCTCGGCGAAGAGACCGGTCAACGCGTCCTCCGTCGAAGCGTAAGTGTCCATGTCCACAAAGAATTCGGAGAGGTCCTTGTCGGAGAGCATTGCTTCGACAAGCGAATAGGAATTGATATCGTTGGTCTTCCTCAAAATGTCGGCGATGGCCGCGCGGCCGCGCTCGATTCTGTTGTCCAGGACGTTTATCTGCGACTGTTTCTTGGCAATGTCCTTAGAAAGGTTCTGAATGGCGATGTTCTTCGCCTTGATGCTTGCCTGGGCGGCATTAATCTTCGCCGTAAGGGCTGCGACATCTCTCGCGAAGGAGGCACTCTCCTGTTTGGTCTTATTCAAAGTTTCCTGCCACTGGGCTATCTCCTGATTGCAGGCCTCAAGTTCGCGCTCGAGGTCCGCGCGGCTCTTGCCCGACGTCTCCGAGGTGCAGGAAGATGCGGCCGTTGCGTAAGCCGGCAAGAAAAGAGCACTTAATATGAAAAGTACGAAGAACTTTTTCATTTGGGATTATTCCCCTTTCTTTTGAGTCCGTTGGTTTTCGGAAGCGACAACGGAAGCTTCCGAATCTTCTGTCGTTTCTGAATCCTCTTTCTTGCCTCTTTCTTCAGAAACTTCGATGGATTCGAGGTCGATAGGTACCACTTCCTCTTCCTTCTCCTCGCGCGGAGCGGAAACGGTGGCAATGACTTCATCCGGATTCACCCTGAGTTCAACGCCCTTGGGCAGCGTGATGTCTCTGGCGAGAATCTGGTCGCCGAAGTTTGCAAGTGAAGTGATATCCGCCTCAATCGAGTGTGGCAAGTCTTTGGGCTGCGCCTCGACCTTCAATTCATGGAAAACCTTGACGAGGACGCCGCCCAAGTCCTTGACCGCCGCGGAGACGCCGGCAAATTCTATCGGCAGTTCAACCTCCACCTTATGGCCCTTCTCGAAGACATAGAAATCGGCGTGGCGCGGTGCGCCCGTGACCGGGTCTATGTCTACGTCCTGAATCAGACTTTCCTTGACCCCGTCCGGGGTGTTTAATGTAACGACTGTTGACTCACCCGCCTCTTTCCAAACCTTCAGAAATTCCGTTTTCGGGACGGAAATGGGGGTGGATGCTTCCTTCTTGCCATAAAAGACTGCGGGAATTTGTCCCGCTTTTCTGACCTCTTCCGGTTCAGTATGTGTATCCCGTATATCTGCCTTCAAAGTAAGCATGGAGCCATTTTAACCCAAGTTTAGGCAAAAGAAAAGAGGCTTTGCTTAACAACTTTTATTCAATTGCGATATGGGATTCCAGATATTCTATCGTCCCGCCGACTTTCTTGCCGGGGTTGAAGATGTTGAGGGGGTCGAAAATGTGCTTCACTTGTTTGAAAAGTTCGAGAATTTCCGGCGAATACATCTTGCCGAGGTAGGGCGTTCTCACGATGCCGTCATTGTGCTCGCCGGTAATGGAGCCTTTGAACTCGCGAACGAGGTCGTAGACTCTCTCCCCCGCCTCTTTGATAATCGCCACATTCCTTTTGTCTTTCATATTCATGAGCGGGATGATGTGGAAGTTGCCGTTGCCCGCATGGCCGGCGATAGTATAAGTCATTTTATATTCATCGAGAATCGCCTTCATCCTCGGCAGAAATTCCGTCATGTGTTCGGGCTTCACCACCACGTCGTCGACGAAGGGCGCGGTGCGCTTGCCATGCACGTGCTTGCGCAGGAGGTTGAAGCTCTCCCGCCGCACCGTCCAGTACTTCTCGGATTCTTCTTCGGAAATGGTTTTTCTCGAAACGAGTTTGAAGGGACGGATGAGTTTTTCCAATCCCTCGATTTTATCGTCCACTTCCCTCTTTGTCGCGCCGGAGTACTCGATAAGTATTACCATCTTTGGTATGCCGCCCCTAAGCATCATGAGTGCTTCGGGTATGAAGGACCACATGAGTGAGAGAAAGTGGCGCGGCTTCATGCTCTTCAACATCTGCGGGAAGAAGCGCGCCGCGAGCTTGAGCGTTGCGTCGTCATAGGATTCGATGGAATCCGGCTTGGTCGGAAGAATAGCGTTTATGAGTCTTGGCAGAGGTGAGATGTCGTGGAGGAAGACGACGAAGAGTTTGGAGGCCTTCTCGACCGGCACAAGCCGTACAGTCGCCTCGGTCATAATTCCCAACGTTCCTTGCGAGCCGACCAAGAGTTTATTGAGGTCGAAAACTGGTTCTGCCGCCTGCCTGCCGGCAGGCAGGTCAAAGACATTCCATAAGTAATATCCGGCGGAATTCTTCGAAACTTGCGGCCTGGCTTCCTCAATAATTTTTTGATTATTTTTTATCAAATCGAAGATTTGCTGACTGTATGGATTATCTATAACTCCTTTCTTGATTACATATTCTTGCCCGTCGGCGAAGACCCATTTTGATTCCACGATATAATCCTCCATCTTGCCATAGCGGAGAGTCTTCTCTCCGGCGCAGTTGTTTCCTATCATGCCCCCAAGCGCGCACATACTCTTCGAAGCCGGATAGCATGGGAGAATCAGGTTTCCGGCCAGAGTTTTCTTCTCGAAATCCCGGTAAAACACTCCCGGTTCAACGGTTATGTCTCTCTGCCCGACATCACCGATTTTATTCATATGTTTCGTGACATCAATGACGACAGACTCTCCGAGCGGTCCACCGGACATATCTGAGCCGGCCGCCCGCGCTGTGATGGAGAAGTCGGGGTCAATGGATTTGTGGTCATGCGCGAAGCGGACCAGTCTTTTTATATCCTCGGCGTTTTTCGGGAAAACGACGATACTCGGTTTCACTTTGAAAAGGCTCGCATCCCGGCTGTACTTCTCAAGCGTTTCCGCGTCATCGAATACTTCTCCCCCAAGCTCTTTTATCAACGCCTCTACCAGATTTCTCATAAATTATTGAAAAGTTTGAGCTTCTTCACCACCACTTCCTTCATATTCTCGACCGCCTCCTTCATAAACTTGTATGGTGCCACTTCGCCGGATTTGATGCCCTCCTCGATACCTTCTTTGTAGGCGAGCCGAAGCTCTGTATTGATGTGGATAATACTCACGCCCGCTTTTATCGCGGCCTTCAGGTCTTCGTCAGAGTTACCGGAAGCGCCGTGGAGGACAAGAGGCACCCTTACCTTCTCGCGGATAGCTCTGATAAGCTCAATGTCTAGCTTGGGTTCCCCGGTCTTTATTATTCCGTGTACGTTGCCAACAGCAGGCGCAAGTAGGTCAATGCCTGTGGATTTGACGAAGAGTTCGGCTTCGTCTGGACTAGTTTTCGAGATTCCTTCTGGCACTTCCTCAAGAATCTTTGACGATTTACCTATAAATCCAACCTCCCCTTCAACCAACGCTCGTCCGCCCGCGTACTGGACAATCTCTTGGGTAACAGCGATATTTTCTTCCAGAGTTTTATCAGCGGCGTCTATGATGACACTATCCACTCCCGCATCTATCGCCTGCTTCGCCTTCTCGACCGAGTAGTGATGGTCGGCATTGAGAAATATTTCCATGCCGCTTTCTCTCGCCACCTGGACGAGCGCCGCTACTTCTTTGAGGCCTATGAATTCCCTCTCGCCTTCGGAGACGCCAATGATGACGGGAACTAGAAGCTGCTTCGCAGCTTCTGCCACCGCTTTAAAACCTTCTGAATCAGAAATATTGAAGTGCCCTATCGCCACCCCTTTCTTTTCCGCCTCCGTGATGCATTCCTGCAAAGATTTCATGTTATTATTTTATCAAATGCACGACTTTATAGCGATTGGCGATATCACGACCGACGCCTTCATCAAGCTCAAGGATGCCTCCGTCCATTGCGACGTGAATGACGAGAAATGCCAGATTTGCATGGCTTTCGGCGATAAGATTCCTTACGAATCGGTCGAAGAAATCAGCGCCGTGGGCAACTCTCCCAACGCAAGCGTTGCCGCCGCGCGGCTCGGGCTCAAGTCAGCGCTTGTCACGAACTTGGGCGATGACAGCTACGGCCATCGATGTCTCGAGACCCTTACAAGCGAAAGTGTGGATACGCAATTTGTCTCCATCCACGCCGGCAAAAAGTCGAATTACCACTATGTTCTCTGGTACGAGCATGACAGGACGATTCTGGTGAAGCACCAGGAGTATGAGCGTATTCTGCCCGATATCGGTAAGCCGAAATGGCTCTATCTCTCTTCTCTCGGCGAAGACACTATTGCCTATCACGGCGCTATTGCCGATTATGTCAGGAATAATCTCGAGGTTAATCTCGCTTTCCAGCCGGGCACTTTCCAAATCTCTCTCAGCACCGAAGGGCTGGGAGAAATTTATAAAAAGACGAAAATATTTTTCTGTAATACCGAGGAAGCCGAGAGAATTCTCGGCATCGATACTCTAGGTCCGCAAGAACTTTTGAAGAGGATGAGAGACTTGGGGCCGGAAATTGTAGTTATTACCGCTGGGCCGAAAGGCGCGTACGCTTACGATGGGAGCAAAATGTATTTCCAGCCCGCTTATCCGGACCAGAAACCGGCTTATGACAGGACCGGCGCCGGAGACGCCTTTGCGTCCACTACGGTGGCAGCCCTTGCGCTTGGAAACGATCTCCCCACGGCTCTCAAATGGGCTTCGGTAAATGCTATGTCGGTCTGCCAGGAGCTCGGCGCCCAGCGCGGCCTCCTCTCCCGCGAAAAAATCGAGGAATATCTTAAATCAGCTTCCCCAGAATTCGAAACAAAAGTTTTATAAAAAGCGAACGCCACGATTTGAAGTCGTGGCGTTTGAGGACAGAGCGATGCTCGATTTAGCCTTACCTGCCCTTACGGGTCAGGTGGTGTGCTGCATTTACGCAGCCAGGAAGCGGATCGCAAGCCAGTGCTTTCGAACTGGTTTGTAACTTGCCGGGTTTTGCACCCTAGCCCGCTCCTACGACCCCTGGTGTCCGCAGTTGGTGCTGCGGTCCTTGGTTTGGGCTCTTCCCCCTTAGTCCCTCTTGTGAGGTTTAGACTCATCCTTGCGGGAGTCTTCGGGAATCACTGTTGTTTTCTTCGAGCAGTCTCTAATGTTATTTATATTCCCAACGCAGAATCGCGTCAAATAATTAATTGTGGAGAAAATGTGCAGAACCTGGGGATATCTTAAATTAATTCTTTTGCCGCTTCGATGATGGCCTTGGCGTCCATGCTGTAATGCTTGATAAGCTCGTCTGGGGTGCCGGACTGGCCGAATTTGTCGTGGACGCCTATGAAGCGCATAGGAGTCGGTCTGTGCTCGGCGAGGCATTCGGCGACTGCCGAACCCATACCACCGTTTATCTGATGTTCTTCAACTGTAACGATACCCTCTACCCTATTGGCGAGAGCGACAATCGATTTTTTATCAAGCGGTTTAATGGTCGAGAGATTCATCACCTCAACTTCAATCTTTTTCTCCTTCAATTCTTTTGCGGCGAGAAGGGCCTGATAGAGAAGCGCGCCGGTGGCAATAATTCCTACCTTCGGTTTATTACCCTGCCAGACAGTTTGAGCAAGGCCAATTTTGAAAGGTGTTTTGTCCGTCGTCATAACCGGCGTCTTCTCCCGCGCCAGGCGTATATAAACGGGCGTGTCGGTCTCTGCCGCGGCTTCCGTAGCTTTCCTGGCTTCTATGGCATCACAGGGCGAGATTACAACCATACGCGGCAGGACTCTGGTAATAGCCATATCCTCGATGGCCTGATGCGTGCCGCCGTCCGGGCCGACGGAGATGCCCGCGTGAGAGCCGGCAATCTTTACAGGTCTGTCGTTGTAGCAGATGGTGGTGCGAACCTGTTCCCAGTTCCTGCCCGGAGAGAACATGGCGTAGGAAGTGATGAAGGGAATCTTGCCCATAGCCGCCATGCCGCTCGCAACCGAAGCCATGTTCTGCTCCGCAACGCCCAACTCGACGAAGCGGTTCGGAAACTTCTCTTTGAAAAAGATTGCCTGCGCGGATTCCGTAAGGTCGGCGCAGAGCACGACCACTCTGGGGTCTTTCTCTCCAGCGGCCAGGAGTCCTTGACCGAATCCCTTTCGAATAGGAATCTGCTCGATATCCTTGTCAAAAATCTTTTTATTCAGTTTTAAATTGGGGTTCAGCATCACTGGTGTTCTGACCTGATCTTCCCGCCCAGGGTGCGGAGTTCGTGGAGGGCGACTCTTCCCTCCTCCGGGCTCGGCGGTTTGCCGTGCCAGCGGTAATCCCTTTCGAATTCTTTCACCCCCTTGCCGGCAATGGTGTGAGCGATGATGACAGTCGGCTGGCCGAAGACGGACTTCGCCGCCTCGAAGGCGTCGGCGATTTCCTCGATATTGTGTCCGTCAATCTCAATCACATGCCAGTTCCAGGCCCGCCACTTATCCGAGAGCGATTCCAAAGGCATGACGTTCTCGGTGTAGCCGTCTATCTGGATATTGTTCCGGTCCACGACGGCGGTGAGGTTGTGAAGCTTCTCCTTGCCCGCGAGCATAGCCGCTTCCCAGGTCTGGCCGCATTCGAGTTCTCCGTCGGAAAGGAGCGCGTAGATGCGGCGCGAACTGGTGAGGCCGTAATCCATCTTGTCGGCGATAGCCATGCCCACCGCCTGCGATAGTCCCGAGCCCAGAGGTCCGGAACTGGTCTCGAGCATTGGCAGGAAATCTCTGTGCGGATGGCCCTGGAGGCGCGAGCCGAATTTGCGCAAAGTTTTGAGCTCTTCGAGTGGGAAGTAGCCCGCGTGAGCCATGGCGGAGTAGAGTACCGGGCAGATGTGGCCGTTCGAGAGCACCAAACGGTCGCGTTCGGGCCAGTCTGGCTTCTTTGGCTTGTGTTTGAGAGTATGGAAAAATAAGACGGTAAAAATGTCCGCCATGTCGAGAGGCCCCGCGGTGTGGCCGGAGCCGGCGTTCACCAAGGCCTCAATGAGGGAGACACGGATGTCATTGGCCTTGGCGGCCAATTCTTTTATTCTTTCGTCAGAGAGTTCCATAATTCTTTGAAGTGCGAGCCCACCACCAGCCGGTCGGCGCCGACTTCCAGAAGTTTCTGGTAATTATTCACGTTCACTCCCCCGTCGACGGCGATGGGCTTGTCGGGAAATTTCTCCTGCAGGAGTTTAATTCTATCAAAGATTTTCTCGTCCAAGGGCTCGCCTTGTTTGCCGATATCATCAATCGACATGAGGTGTATGAAGTCCACAAAGTCGAAGAATGGCATGAATTCTTCGAGCGGCTTATCAATATTCACGGCATAGCCAATCTCCGCCTTGTCCCGGTACTTGGCCAGAGCGGCCGAGGGCTTATGAATGCTGATTCTCTTGGCTCCCCGCTCAACCCAGACTGGCAAAATCTTTTCCGGCTCTTCCACCATGAGATGCACTTCGAAATCTCTGGTGTTCTTGTCGGTCCAGATGTCCTCCTCAAGCACGTCCATGTGGAAGAATGTGATGGAAGCCGGCAATTCGCTCAAACTCTTTTCAAGCTCTTCCTGTGTATGCGGCAAAATGGCGGGAATAATCTCGTGCATATTAAATATCTAATTTCTCGATGCGCCTCGTATGGCGTTCCTCGCCGGAGAAAGGTGTGGCAAGCCAGGTTTCGACGGCTTCGAGCGCTTCCCGCTCGCCAAGGAATCCCGCGCCGAGGGAGAGAATATTGGCGTCGTTGTGTTCGCGGGAGAGACGTACGATTTCCATCGAGCCCCCATAGTAAACAGCTGCCCGCGCGCCCTTGACCCTATTGGCGCACACGGCTTCGCCTTGACCTGACTTCCCTATCACTACCCCCTTCGCTCCTGCATCTTGGGCAACTGCTTCCGCAACAGATTTTATAAAATCCGGATAATCGTCTGCCGGGTCGAAAGAAAGCGGACCTTTATCCACCACCTCGTGCCCGGCATTTTTCAGAAATTCAACAACCTTTCCTTTGAGTTCGAATCCCGCATGGTCTCCGCCGATAAAAATTTTCATATTAGATATGTGAACCCGCTTTTATAACATGGTCTGTGAGCGTGTAAGCGTACCCCATCTCGTTGTCGTACCAGGCGAGCACTTTTACCAAATTGCCGCCGACAACACGGGTGAGAGTAAGGTCAGCTATAGAGCCGTAAGGGCTGCCGAGAATGTCCGATGACACCAATTCTTCTTCCGTCACGGCGAAGATTCCCTGCCATCTCTTGTCTTCCGCCGCCTTTTTTAGAATCCCGTTCACTTCTTCCGCGCTGGTATTTCTTTTTGCGATAAAAGTGACATCGACAAGCGACCCCGCCGCCACAGGCACGCGCATAGAAATGCCGTCGAAGAGTCCGTCGAGCTTAGTAAACGCCTTTGTCACCGCTATAGCGGCGCCGGTCGAGGATGGCACGATGTTTATGGCCGCCGCTCTCCCCTCTCTCATGCCTTTTCTCGAAGGGCCGTCCACCAGCGACTGCGAAGCGGTGTAGCCGTGAGCGGTGTTGAGGACCGCTTTCTCAATGCCAAGCGCTTCGTCGAGGATGGCAATAAGGGGCGAAGCGGCGTTGGTGGTGCAGGAAGCGTTCGAGGAAACCTGGCAGGAAGAAAGTTTCTCGTCGTTTACTCCCATGAGAACCGTCGCGGCCGCGTCGTCTCTCGTCGGGGCGGTGATGACCACTCGCTTGGCGCCAGCGTCGAGATGCACCTTGGCCTTCTCAAATGTGGTGAAGAAGCCCGTGGATTCGACCACTACGTCTATATCCAAATCTTTCCAGGGCAGTTTCGCGGGCTCCTTCTCCTGCAGGAATTTGACGTCGAACGCTCCATCCCAGGTGCCGTAAACGCTATCGTGCTTCAGGAGATACTCGAGATTGTCCTTGCTGCCGAGGTCATTGACCGCCACAATCTCTATCTCCGGTCGCTTCGAAGCGATTTTGTAAAACGCTCTGCCGATTCTGCCGAAGCCGTTTATCGCAACGCGTACTTTTTTCATTTTATTGATTCAATTCTAACACACTACTTTCCCCGGCATTCACTTCCAGAACGTATCTGACGGGTACTGGCGGATAAAAAACTTGCGGATAGGAGTCGGGCGAAACATTCTTCTCGATGCCGACGGGCAACATGCCATCGCCGAGCCAGACGATGTCTATGGGAAAATTCATATCCTTCATCCAGAAGCCATATTTGCCCGGGCTTTCGAAAACAAAGAGAAGTCCCGTCCCCGCCGGGAGCGATGCTCTGCCCGATAATCCCTGCGTCCTTTCCGCGTCGGTGTTGGCAATTTCCAATACCAAACCCCCTATAGTCCCCCTTAGCAGGGGGACATGCTTTTGGAGAAATGCGTAAAATGACCAAGCAATTATCACAATTCCCAGCGCCAGAAATAACCCGTCCCGAATCTTTCTCATTGATTTAATTATAGCAAAAACTCCCTTGCGGGAGTTTTTGCTAAGTAATTTCGCCGAAGCGATATTACATGGGTCGGCGGTTCATGCCGTTGCCGTTTCGAGGCTCGAGCGGTCGCGCGACATTGACGGTGAGCTTCCTGCCTTCGAAGTCCTGGCCGTTGAACATGTCAATGGCCTTCTGGGCTTCATCCTCGCTCGCCATTTCGACGAAGCCGAATCCTTTGGAGCGGCCCGTCATGCGATCGATGATAATAGCGGTGGAAACAACATTGCCTGCCTTCGAGAAAGCTTCTCCGAGAGTAGCTTCAGTCGAGGTGTAAGGAATGCCGCCAACGTACAACTTGGTTGTCATTTACTTAACTGCCGGCATTATTCTAAATCTATGTAAGTGCCGGTACAATCTCATCTCAAGTGACCTCTCAACGAGAACCTTACATAAGTCAACTATAGCATAGACGCTACCGCCTGGCAATGCTTTCGCCGCTAGGGAAGCAGGCCAATTGCGCGCGCTCCCAAGTTTCTAGTTGAAAATATCACGCGCTGCTCGCCATTTTTTGAAAGAATCGGAAACTGTCCGGCTGTATTTTCGGTATCTCCT
Source organism: Candidatus Zambryskibacteria bacterium RIFCSPLOWO2_02_FULL_51_21 (assembly GCA_001824255.1). GTDB lineage: Bacteria > Patescibacteriota > Minisyncoccia > Phycocordibacterales > Zambryskibacteraceae > UBA5004. Next base: position 157,403 of record MHWQ01000002.1, on the reverse strand, counting down.
ATGCCATTGGTCTGAACTTTCCATAACAAAGTTTTTGAAACAAGGTCAATCGCTATTACATACTGGTTGCCGCCGGCAACCGTCGTTATGGCCGATACAATCATAATCGGATTGGTTGGGGTGCCGACGATAGACATTGCCGACATGGGCAAGTGAATATAATCGGGATCATTAATCAACGCGTCGACATTTATATTGTTGTTTGCAGCGGCTATGCCGCTAGCGGAATCCCTATATTGCAACCAGGGACTCACGCCCACATAAGTCCAGAATCCTCCGCGCGGATCTAGGGCAAACGATGCAACTATTCTCCCGGGTTTCCCGAAAGCCCTTTTTTGAAAAATCAATGACGAAGTGTCCGGATAATCGCCAACAATGTCGGATATCCCGTAAATTAACGCTAAAGCCGAACCATCCAACTGGATGTTGTCGCCGTCAAAATAAATCTTTGTTTCCGTTGGTGTGGCCACAACCAAGGGACTGGCCCCGCTCGGACCTGCAAAATCATATTTCCAGGAAATTTGCAGAGGATTAATCTGATTGGAAGGATCGAGTCTTAGCGCAAACAGAGCGCCATGTTTATAGTCATCCGATCTATGGCTTGAAATATAGATTTTATCGCCAACAACCGCTGGAGTATTTCTGGTCTGGTAATAATAACTGTCCGAAGGATTATCCTTAAGCAATAATGAACCTAGAAGGCTGCCGTCGCTCATATCGTAAGCGTAGATATAACCGCTTATAGTCCCTAAAATTATATAGCCGCTTTCGGTAGGAACAGGACTAATGGGTGCAGAGGGGGAAGGGAAATTACTTCGCCATATTTCCGTCCCGGCGGGGCTATATTTCACAATACGGATATTATCGGCAACATAGACATTTCCATCCGCGTCGAACAAAGGGGCAGACGTATAAGCTATGTTATTAAGGCTGCTTTCAGGACCTGAATTCCACAAAGCATTGCCGTCGAAGTCATAAACTATCAGATTTTGCCCGAGACCAGGCCGGCTGAGTGATCCATAAGTGCAGGCCACGACCACGGTATTGCTGGAACACCCCAAGCCATAATAGGATCCTTGCTGCTCTCCTCCCATAGAATTTTTTTGCCAAACAGTCCCAATGCTGCTTCCTAGAGGCGGCATCATAAAATTGTTGTCGCTCATAAATGGGTCACAATGCGCCATTGGGCAACCCTCGACCGGAATCGGCAGTGAAGCTGAGACCAAGGGAGGATGGTAAAGCATTATGTACAGTAAAAAAACGGCTGTGCCGATCAATCCATAATTGCTTTTTAAGGCTTTTGCCATAACTATGTAACTATACTCCTTTTCGCAACAAAAAACCGCCCGAAGGCGGTTTTTTGTCCAGGCTGGGTATTATTAATTCCCTGCCGCAATAGCTGCCGCAAGCTGAGCCTGGAGAAGACCCAGGAGTTGCTGGATGAGACCGGCAATCTGAGACCTTACGGAAACGATTGCTGCCTGCCTTTCCGCCACCGTCATGTTGGCGACATTCATCGTAGTCTCGCCGAGGACCTGTCCTATGACTCCGGCCGCCGGAGGAGGAAGAGTGACTCCCGCGTTATTGACGGCTTGTAATGCCTGAGACGAAGCAGCTCCGGAACTCCTGCCGCCTCCGCCGTTGCTAGATGCCTGCACGACAACCGTGCGAGTAGTAGAAACCGTGTTTTCGAACACGTCCGTAGCTGTGTAGGTAAGCACATAAGTGCCAGCGACATCATCATTAACAGAACCGGAAGTGGAGACTTGAACCAAGGGGCCTGTGGCCGTAACGCCAAGGTCAGTAAAGCCATTGGCTGTCCAAACCATCGTAGTCGCGTCACCATTCAAGGTAATTGTGAGCGGTATATCAGAGAGAGAAGTCTTAGCCGCATCTACATACCATGGGTCGAAATCAACAAGACCGGAGATTTGAGAGGCGAATGTCGAAGATGCATGCGTTCCCCACCAGTTATTCTCGGCGTTTGTTGCCGGAGGAGTGGCGAGAGGAGAACCGTCACCCTCAGCGTTTACCGCCTTGTTTACCGTGGTAAACGAGTTCTCATGAACAACTGCACTACCAGTTTCCGTCTCGAAGTTAATTCCCCAGTTGAGATCGTGGAAGTTGTTGTTTGTAACCGTCGCCGAGGAACCATCTACCGTTGCATATACTGATGTTACGACTATGCCCGTGTCACCATTGTATATCTCGTTATCATGAACATTTGCTTGTGAATTTCCACTGCCTCCATAAGAGCTGATGAAGATAGCCGGAGAATCCCAAGTCGGAGTTCCACCCGAACTCTTGGCATCATGCAGAGTGTTGTTGTAGATTTCGACAGACGAACCGCCCCAGAGATTAATCAGATTTTGTACCCTGGTAGTTCCATCGACGCTTTCTCCCATAACATCTCCGTCAAAAACTTTTCCGCTTGAATTAGTGAAGCGGATTCCTCGTTTCTGGAAACCAGAGACATCTACGTTATTTATTAACGCGTAGCTTGTAGAATCAACGTCAATCGCGGCTGTCGGCGAAGCGTTCCAGACATTTTTGACAATTGAATTTTTTATTTCGACAGGACTACCTTCTGCTCCTGAACCACTTACCCAAACTCCGTAAGAGAAGGTGTTGTCTCCAGCAGCTATGCCGCCTCCATTAATTTCTAGATTATCGAGAGTGACGTCAGATGCACCTGTCACCTTAACAATATAGTTATCGGGAGCAAGACCGGAAATAACCGGCTTAGTACCATTTCCGCCGCTAAGAATTAGCGCCTTATTCACCAACACGCTTTCTGCGTATGTCCCCACTGCGACATTTATCATATCGCCAGGAGCAGCAGCATCCACTGCCGCCTGAATGGTTGTGTAGGCAGTAGAAGTAGCTTCACCTTCTGTCCAGATGCCGCTCGGGTCTACGTGCAGAGTCGACGCCTGGGCCGTCCCAGCTACCGCAAATCCCAAAACAAGCCCGAAAACTAGTAACTTTTTCATTATATTTATGGCTAATTCGACTAATAAAGCCCTAATCCGTCAATACAGTAACCCCAACCTATACCTGGTAGTCAGGGTGTCAACTTGACAAAGGTGCATAAACTGTTCATAACATGTGCATATGCATACTTTCTCCTTCTGTACTTGAATAATTCACTAAGAACCGTCTGCCTATATAGACGGATTTATTGGGAAAATTCGATTTCCTGACAAGCAACCTGGCCTACATCCTTGCCGCAATTCTCAAGAAGCTGCAGATAGTTGGTTAACTGATTTTTCAGACTGCTCAAGTCCGTATTATTGGCTTCATTAACCAATTCGCGCGAGTCCGATTGCAGAAGATAAAATTCCTGGGCAAAATCTTGTGAAGCGCCGTACTGGACTAGTTTTTCATTATGGGTACGGACGGCATTCAACGTGGGGACGATAAGCGGCCCTGATGTGGACTCATTTGCTACCGCCCAGCTTTCTATTAAGAATTTATTTCTCCAGGGCTGGTTTGGATTAGTCAGAAGCGGCAGCAAGGAAACTCCATCCTCTTTTCCATCGGTTGCCGCGCCGGCCAAGGCCGCAATAGTAGGAGCCAAATCATTGTTTAACACCAATGCGTCAGACGAGCTTGCCAGAATACCCGGTCCGGCCATGATGAGGGGCACGCGGGCGGATTCCTCGAAGGCAACCAGTTTGGACGTCATGCGATGTTCGCCGTACAGCCAACCATTGTCTGTGGTTAGAATAATCACCGTATTATCGAGTTGTCCGGAAGATGTGAGGGTTGCAGTTACAGTGCCGACCATATCATCAATTGCGCGCAAGGCTCCCAGCACCGAGCGATACTGTGTGTTTACGTTGGTGATATCTTCGCCTGTAAGCAACTCTCTAACCCTAATCCAGGCCGGTTTAGAACTGAAAGTTGAGTCAGACTCGTTAAAAGCCGGCGAAGCAGGGAGGGAGAAACCATCTGTAGTTCCCGCGTATCTTGCCGGCGCACGCGTTTTCCATTTCCAGCCGTCTGTGTATTCGTCTATGGTCGTATTGTCTGGCCAAATTTCCACATGGGTCACTGTTGGAGTTAGTGCTAGGAAGAAAGGACTTTGCCTGCTTGCTTGCGCTTGGAGATATCTTGCCGCTTCATTGGTTAGTACATCGCTTTGATAATTGGCGGGGTTGACGCAGTCGTAGCCTTTGACGACTCCCTTAGTCATCAGGAAATAACCGCAAGTATTGGCATTTTCAAACCAAGCGGTAACGCCGCCTGGGGCAACATACCCGGCGGTATAAGGAAACAGCAAGGGTTGCCACCAATTCCAACCCGGCGGAACATAGCGGATATCGACAGCGTCGATTACCCCGTCTTTGTTGATATCGGTATATCCCAAACCGTCGGTGTAGCGGCCTATGAGCCCGGTCACATAACCTCTATTCTTAAGCCAGACCGGCAGAGTCGAGGAATCATTGAACAACGATACTCCGCATTTGCCATTGGACATCCCGCCATTATGGTAGTACTGACCTGTGAGCATGGTAGTGCGATCCGGGCATCCTCTGGCATTACTGACGAAAGAATTATTGAAGGTCATGCCGCGAGCTTTCAGGGCGGCTATATTTGGAGCCAGTCCGGAATCAATCAAGGCATTGAAAGGAATCTCTCCCAGGTCGTCCAACATTATTAAAAGAATATTGTGATTAGCACTAGTCACGGCCGCCTCCACGGAAAGCGGAGCGGGAATAAAATAGCTGACTATCAGAACCAGAACCACCGCTATGCCTGACTGTGCGGCAAATTTTTTATATTTATTCATAATCTAAAATATGCCATACCTACAATAAATAATCAACTGACAATACGACAAATTGAAGCATGACGTGCTTCCCTTCGAATCCCTGCTGGGTGCGGAGGGTGAGGGATTCGAACCCTCGATACCTTGCGGCATACACGCTTTCCAAGCGTGCGCACTCGACCACTATGCGAACCCTCCGATTCACATATTTATACCACAAATATAGCGGACTTTATTTTAAGTCAAGAATAACGATTTTACCCAAGCTTAGGTTATCGTCGGTAATTACGAAGGTGACCATCTTTTTGTCGCCCGGACCCCACGAACTGTCCGCTGGCGAGCCGTTCACTCCGAGATAGAATTTCCAGCTCTTGTCGTTAAAGTATGTCAATCTCTTTTTGTCCGAGCCGTCGTCGTTCATTGTCCAAAGGTCGAGATGCGGTACCGTCAGGTCGCGGCTGGAAGCCCAAACAATCTTTCTGCCACTGTTCGAAAGCTGGCCGTGTTCGTCCCAAATTCTGGGAGTACCGACCAAATTAGTAAGCTTGCCGGTCGCCAAGTCCATAACATACTGGTCGAAGCCGGTTTCCGACTGGTCTTCAGAGTTGGCGGAGAATATTATCCCTCTGTCGTTCTTGGTAAAGCCATGACTTTCGTAAAATTTCGGTGTCTTGCCGGGTTGGTATGTTTTTATGTCCGACAATCTCGGTATGCCGCCGACAACATCAAAGTCGGCAACTTTTAAGGACCAGACTCCGAATAACCCGCCGCCCTTCTCTCTCTGGGCCCAGAAAAGTTTCTTGCCGTTATGGGAGAAGTGAGGATGCAAAACGCCGGTCGCCGGAGGAGACGGCAGGTCAGTCAGTTTCCAGACCTTGTCGCCCTTGATGCCGATAACCCAGAGGTCGTTATACGTGCCTCGGCCGGGTTTTGCCAGCTCGGAAGAGTCGGGGTGCTCCTTCTTCTCGGCCTGAAAGACGACATATTCGCCCGAAGGATGCCAGGCGGGATTACCCATATGCTTGTTCGGCAACGCGGGATGATTGCAAGTCAGGCATCTCTCGCCGGAACCATTGCCGTTCATTACGAACACGTCACTGAATCCGCCGTCATGAGGGGCGTCAAAGACAATCAAATCTTTGTCTGCCAGCCAATCGACCCGGCCGCCATTTTCTCTGATTACTGTGACTTTTTTCACGATTGACTCCGAAGTATTATTCTTCTTTCTCCAGCTAAAAAACCTCTCAGACCAACCGGCTTTTTGCCCTCTCGCCTGTTCTACACCCTGCTCGTTGTTTGTTTTCCACGGCCAGCTCCAACCCGCATTAGCTCGATTGGCCGAAATGAGGAAGGTTCCGAAGATAAGGGTGATGGAGATAATAAAAACGGTTTTTTTCATATTTTTATTATTAATTATTAATGATAGATTATCATAATCCGGCATTTTCGCAAAACCCCTACCTTATATAGACGTACTACCACCTCCCGCTTGCACCGCCACCGCCGGAAGAACCGCCCCCGAAGCCGCCGAATCCCCCACCTTTCCCGCCGCGCCCTCCACCGAAGAAAATCGGGAGGATAACGCTCTTGCCCTGCCGCTTGCGCCTGATGTTTATGAAAATAATAGTGAGAATGATGATGATATAGATTATCTCTTGCCAGGGAAACGGAGGTTTGCGTTCCGGCGGAGACCCGCCGCGTCCGATGTCATCCATAATCCGTTGCGTGGCGGCCACGACACCTTCGTCATACTTCCCGGCCTGAAATGCCGGCACAAGAACGTCAGAAATGATATGGCCGCTTTCGATATCGGTAATCACCGGCTCGAGGCCGTAACCCACTTCTATCCGCATTTCGCGGTCGTCCCTGGAAATCAGAAGCAACACTCCGTTACCCTCCTTCTCCTTGCCGATGCCCCACTTCCGGAAGAGTTCCTCGGCGTATGTTTCTATCGTCTGGTCGGAGCCGAGAGAAGGAATAGTGACAACGGCAATTTCGTTTCCGGTGTCTTTCTCAAATTGTACGAGTTTCCCTTCCAGCGTTTGAACCGCCGCCGGGCTAATCATGCCGGCGAAATCATTGACATGCCCCGAAGGCACGAGGGTTATGGCGGCAAGGAGAAAAACTCCGAACATTATTAGAAGTTTACTTGAGGAGCGTTCTCTGAGCCGGAAGCAGCCTCAAAGTAAGACCTTTCGCCGAAGCCGGTAAGAAGCGCAAGGATATTCGTTGGAAAAGTCTTGATGGCGGTGTTGTAGGAGCGAATCTCGTCGTTGAAGCGGGTGCGCTCGACGGAAACTCTGTTCTCCGTGCCCTCAAGTTGAGTCATGAGGTCGCGGACATTGGATGAGGACTGGAGTTGAGGATAACTCTCGACGATGGCAATAAGGCGGCCCAAAGAAGTTTCCACCTGGCTCGCGGCGGCGGCCTTCTGGTCCGGAGTGGAGGCGCCGGCGTAATTGGCGCGGGCCTCTGCAAGCTCGCCGAAGACCGTCTGTTCCTGAGTTAGCACCGCCTTGACCGAATTGACCAAGTTCGGAATCAAATCGAAGCGCCTCTGATATTGCGTCTCGACTTTGGCCCACTGGGCATCAGCATTTTCATTCAACTTCACCAGGCCGTTGTAGCCGGAGAAAACCCAGATAAGAAGCACAGCTGCGATTGCTAGAACGATAATTAATCCTTTTTTCATTGTTTTATTTAAGACGTTACGGGTTCCATTATACCGCACTCGGAATAAGAGACTACCTTGTTCCTGCCTGTTTCCTTGGCTTTATAAAGGGCCTCATCGGCGCGTTTGACCAAGTCCTCGAGGGTAAGGCCATTCTCGGAAGAAGCCACGCCGGCGCTCATTGTGACTTCGAGGCCGGACGCTTCCGGGAACCCGAGCTCTTCGACCTTAGCCCTTATCTCCTCGGCCTTGAGCACGGCATCCTTCTCGCTCGCGCCAAGAAGCGAAACGACCATCTCTTCCCCGCCCCAGCGCGCGACGGTGTCGCCGGTGCGGACGTTTGAAGCGACGGATTCCGCGACCCTCTTCAGCACCAAGTCGCCGATGTCGTGGCCGTGCGCGTCGTTCACTTTCTTGAAGAAATCAATATCGAGAAAGATTAGTGAAAGATTTTTGAAGCCGAAGCGCTCCCTGCGCTGAGTTTCGACGCTGCTCGATTGTTTGATAATCTCGAGATAAACGCTTAACTCATGCTCGAGAAAGGCACGGGTCTTGAGCCCCGTCAGGTTATCGTGGATGAGATTGTCCTCGAGCCGGACAATCTCATCTTGCAATTCGGTTATTAATTTGTCTTTATCCATTTCTATATATTAAAGCACAGAAAGGGCGGGACGCTAGCGTCCCGCCCTTCTACATGCTGAACGAATCCAGAATCCGCCGGAGAGAGTCGGGCTCGCTCTGCTTGACCTCAGCGGGGTTGGCCTCTGCGCCGATTGCGCGCAGAGAGGCTCTGAATGCCTGCCTGGGCGACAGGCCGAAACGCCGGTATCGCTTGTATTTGTCGTAGAATCGCAACTGCTCCTCTCTCGGGAGACTGTTGACTCTCTGCACGATGGCTCTCCTATGAACATTTTGGAAACGCGTCTGCACTCAATCATACCCAAATTGCCAAAAAGTCAAAATGGGGGTAACATAGTGCGGTACGAAATGGTTCAGATTCTTCCCTACATTCAGGTAGTCTTATCCATTCTCTTGGTCGTCATGATCCTGCTCCAGCGCTCCGAGGCAAGCCTCGGCTCCGCCTTCGGCACTGATTCGGCCTCGGGAACCCGCTTCACGCGGCGCGGATTCGAAAAGACGCTTTTCCGCGGCACTATTCTTGTTGCCGCCCTTTTCGCCGCCTCCGCCTTCGCTTCGCTTATCCTGGGACGTTAACTTAAATGCGACACAAAGAAATAAGGGCGCTTCTTCTGAAGCGTTTCAATATACCGAAGGCGAGACCAATCACGAGAACGATGAACTCCTTCACTATGGCGGAGAAGGCCGTCTTCTTTTTCTTCACGGCCGTCTTCGTCTTGTCCGGAATTTTCCTGCTTTGGAAAGTGAGTGCGGCCTTCTTGGTTGAGGTACCGGTGCGCGGCGGTACTCTGGCCGAAGGCCTGGTCGGCAATCCGCGCTTCATCAATCCGGTGCTCGCCCTCTCGGAGGCGGACAAGAATCTGACTGCCCTCGTCTACTCGGGTCTCGCGCGCCTGACTCCCGATGGGCAGGTGGCAAACGACCTGGCCGAAAGTATTGCCGTCTCACCCGACAAGCGAGTTTACACCGCAGTCTTGAAGGAGAACGCCCGCTTCCACGACGGCACGAAGGTTACCGCCGACGATGTGGTCTTCACTGTAATGAAAATCGCCGACCCTGTCATCAAGAGTCCGCGCCGGGGCAACTGGGACGACGTAGAGGTGGAGAAAACTGACGAACGCACTGTGAAGTTCACGCTAAAGCGCCCTTACGCGCCCTTTATTTACAATCTTACCGTCGGCATCCTGCCTAAACATATATGGCACAATGTCACCAATGATGAATTCTCCTTCAGCCAGTTCAATACCCTGCCGGTCGGCTCAGGTCCTTTCGAGGTCGAAAGTGTGGAGAGAAACAGCGGTGGCATACCCGACTATTACAAACTGAAACCATTCGGCGATTCATCGGACAAAAAACCTTATATAAAAAATCTGGCCTTCCGCTTCTACCCTTCCGAAGCTACTCTGATAGAGGCTTATAACAACGGAGAGGTCAGTGCGATGAGCGGCGTTTCTCCGGAAAACCTGGAGAAACTCGACAAGAGCGGGCTCCAGGTCGTCCGTTCGCCCCTGCCCAGAATTTTTGCCGTTTTCTGGAACCAAACTAAGTCGAAGGTGCTTTCCGACCTTGACGTGCGCCGCGCTCTCGACCTGGCTGCGCCGAAAGAGAAAATTTCGGAAGAAATTTTCAAAGGATTTGCCACACCCATCGACGGCCCCATTCCAGCCGGCATTTACGACTGGAGTTCGAGGAGAAAAGACGGAGAATCCGACGAGGAAAGATTCGAGCGCGCCAGACAGATTCTCGCCACGGCCGGCTGGGTTCTCGACCTTGAAACCGGGGTGTTGGAAAAAAAGAACAAGTCTGGTAACATGTCCTTGTCGTTTTCCATCTCTACCGGCGACGCCCCCGAATTGAAGCGGGTTGCCGAGGAGCTTAAAAGCGTGTGGGAGAAGCTTGGCGCGAAAGTCGATGTCCTGGTCTATGAGACCGGCGACCTTAACCAAAACGTCATCCGTCCGCGCCAGTTCGAGGGCCTTCTCTTCGGAGAAGTGGTTGGCCGCGACGCCGACGTGTACCCCTTCTGGCACTCCTCGCAGAGAAACGACCCCGGTTTAAACATTGCCTTGTACGCCAATACCAAGGCCGACCGCTACCTGTCGGAAGCGCGAAGCGCTTCCGACCGAACCGAGGCCGAACGCGACCTCAAGGCCTTCCAGGAAGAGATTGCCGCCGACCTCCCCGCGGTCTTCCTATACACTCCGAGTTTCCTTTACATAGTGCCCAAGGAGTTGAAATCGGTTACGCTCGGGCCGCTCGCGGCGCCGCAGGACAGATTCCTCGGGATAAGAGACTGGTACATGGAGACTGACCGCGTCTGGAAAATATTTCTGAACTGAAAATTGAAAATTCTAAATTGAAATTATGAACCCTACTTTCACTCATAGCCTTCGCCAGAAAAACATGAGAAGGAGAAGCAACTCTCCCATTCCCATGAAGAAGCCCCACGACATAATTCCGCCAATTAACGACGCGATACGCATCGTGCCTTTGGGCGGCGTTGAGGAAATCGGCAAGAATATGACCGTCATCGAATACGGCAATGACATCATCGTGGTAGATGCCGGCATCCAGTTCACCGACCCGGAAACGCCTGGTGTCGACTACATTCTACCCAATATCAAATATCTTGAGGACAGAAAGGACCGCATCCGCGCCCTCGTTATCACTCACGGCCACCTCGACCACATCGGCGGCATCCCCTACCTCATCACCCGCCTCGGCAATCCGCCCATCTATACCCGCGAATTCGGAGCGCTGCTCATCCGCAAGCGCCAGGAAGAGTTCCCTCAGCTCGCGCCTCTCGACATCCGCATCGTGGAAGCGGGCGACAAGGCAATCCCCTTAACACCTACTCTCAAGGTGCGCTTCTTCGGACTTACCCACTCAATCCCCGACTCGACAGGCATCATCATCGAGACTCCTTACGGCGACATCGTGAATACCGGCGACGTGCGCATCGAGAACGAAGCCGGCGTGCCGGCAGAGAAAGAGGTTGAGCAGTACAAAATGTTTAAGGATAGAAACGTTTTGCTCTTCACCATGGATTCGACGGGCATTGACAAACCCGGCTTCTCGCCTTCTGAAGCTTCCATCCTGAAGAATATCGACGCTATCGTCGGGCAGGCTCCGGGCAGAGTCATTATCGCCACCTTCGCCTCGCAGGTCGAGCGCATTATTGAATTTATGAACACCGCCAGGCGCTACGGCAGGAAGGTCGTTATCGAGGGCCGGAGCATGAAGACCAATGTCGACATCATCAAGCACCTGAATCTCGTCGACGTCTCGCACATCGTGCCGGTCGAAGAAATCGAGAAGCTTCCGCCCAACAAGGTGATGATGATTGCCACCGGCGCGCAGGGAGAAGAGTTTGCCGCGCTCATGAGAATGGCGAACAAGACGCACAAATACGTGAAGCTGCAGCGTAGTGATACCATCATCCTTTCTTCTTCCGTCATCCCAGGCAACGACCGCGCCGTCGAGAAGCTGAAGGACAATCTCTTCCGCCATGACGCGAAGATTATCACCTACCTCGACTCCGACGTGCACACCTCGGGCCACGGCAAGCGGGGCGAGCTTGAGTGGGTGCACAAGCAAATTCCTTATAAATATTTCATGCCCGTCCACGGCAGTCATTTCCGCCTCAAGATGCACGCGGAGCTCGCGGCCAATCTCGGCTGCCCGCGCGAGAACATCATCGTCCCGGACAACGGTTCCATCATCGAGATTCGCGATGGCGGCAAGCAGTTCATCAAACTTCCGGAGAAAGCGCCGTCGGATGACATGGTGGTCGAAGGATTGAATATCGGCGACATCAGCGAAGTGGTCATCCGCGACAGGAAGATGCTCGCGGGCGACGGCATCTTCGTCATCATCGCTCTCGTCAATTCCAGAAACGGCCGGCTCAAGAAGTCGCCTGACATCATCGCGCGCGGCTTCGTCTATCTCCGCGAATCGCAGGAGCTTCTAAGCGAGGCGAGAAACATTATCCGCCGCTCGATTGAGTCCTCGACTATGGGTTCAAATCCCATCAACTTCGACCTGGCCAAAAACGCCGTCTCCGAAGATGTTTCCCGCTTCCTGTTCCAAAAAACAGCCAAGAAGCCGATAGTCATTCCGGTTATCTTGGGAGTCTGAAATCTGACAACATCAGATTTCAGTTATCCACAGGTGGCGTTTGACCTGTTGGAAGATTGCTGTAGCATTAAATACGCAAAGGCCCTCCGCAAGGCGGGCCTTTGCATTTTACTTTAGTCAATAAATAACTGCGCCAACAAAAACGATTGTATTGACGATAAGCCAGAGAATATAAACAAGAATGATGGGCTTCTCTTTGTGGACGAAGCCGTAAATAATCCAGGGGATATTGAGGACCGCAAGCGTAATCCAGGTTATGGGCGCAAGGCCTGTGGCGTCCTTCTCGACAAAAATAACCCTAATCTGCGGGAACATTGAGAAGATTGCGATGAGACCGGCGGCGTAAACCACCTTGTCGAGAATCCGAATAAATCGAGAGCTCGCCGGGAAAGGATGGAGCGCTCGGCCGGACGCCCGTTTGCGCAAGTGCGGGTGATGATACTGCAACATGTAAAAATTATACCACGCAAGAAAACGAAAGGACTTGCCGCTATGGCAAGCCCTGCGAACCGTTGGACGATTGGACCCCCTTCAGAGCGACTCCATCATCGTGTCTATCGGCGATTCAATCGCTGAATCGTGATACTTCGTGGAGACAGTCGAGCCGTCCGTGTCGACGACCTCGGTGCTCACCAGGTCGAAGCCCTTGAGACCGCTGACCGAAGAAACTGAGAGCGCCGCATGCCGGTCGAGCGCCTTGGCAACCGCCTCCGCGGCTTGGTCGTCGGGTACGTCAATCCTTACAATCTGCGCGACAAAGTAGTACGCCATTGAACCCTCCGTCTGCCATCATGCGCATAAATTATGATTGCGTCAAGGAAGCTATCTCCGTTTCCACTCCGTAAGCCCCGAGGCGTTCACTTCTATCCGGTCGGCGGGGCGGAGATTTCTCACCTGTTTGGGCGTCAGGATGTTTGCGTGAGGCGATTTGTCGAGTTTGTGGGCAAGCCAAACGAGATTTTCTTTGGAATCAATCCAGACGGTCCCGTATTTTGATAAATCAAAGGGTTTTGAATATTTCCTCAAAGTTTTCGTGCCGTCGGCCAGGAAATATTCGTTGAAGTAAGACATGGCAAGTTCCCGGACATCTCTGTAAATTGGGTCGCGGTATCGGAGAACGTTGTGGTTAGTCTTGGAAATGGCTCCCCAATACTTCCCTTCTTTGAAAAGGGCTACGACATGGTCGAAGTCGGGGCGGACGGTCTTCAGGTCGAGGAGAAGCGGCGGCCGACCTTGGAGTTGTAAAGCAGCCGCCGCAATGAGCGCCCCCTCAAAGCAATGCGCCTTCTTCCTCTTCAAGGCCTCCGCAACACTCCGATGCGTCTGACCGTGCTTCTCGAAGTTGAAAGGCAGCCGGTTAAGGAAACTTTGAATCTTCTGTGGCGTATCGAACCTTTTGAGGGTACTTATCCCCATTTGCTTCTTCATTGCCAGTATTTTACAATAGAATTCCAGAACAAGTTCTATTCTTTTCCAGGAGGCAGCGTTGGCAAACAACTACTTCGATTGGACTGAGGAACAGCTCAATGAGTACGAGAGCGACCTGGTGCGAGCGGTTGCAACCGCTCAGAAGCACTTGGACGCTTTCCGTGCCGTGAGACACGGGCAGAGGCCCGCGGCACCACCGGCCGACAATGGCAATAAAGAGAAACAGGGGGCAGCGGCTTAGCCGTTGCCCCTTACTCGCCTAAAATTTCCAGGAATTTCTCGGGGTCTATGGATATGCCGCCGATGCGGACCGAGAGGTGGAGATGCGGGCCGAGAACGTAACCTGTATCGCCCGACTTGGCTATGAGCTCGCCCTTCTTGACCTCTTTATTCAAAGGCACGCTTATTTCCGAGAGATGCATGTAGATAGTATGGAGGCCGAATCCGTGGTCGATGATGACGGTGTGGCCGTAATTTCTCAAAAAGCGGGCGAAGACTACTTTGCCGGAATTCATAGCATAGACAGGCGTACCTACCTTGGCGCGAAAATCCGTACCTTTGTGGCTTATGTTCGAACTGCCCGTCACGCGCGAGTAGCCATAGGTGTCGGTTATGACGATTGGCGGATTTATAGGCAGACGGAATTTTCCTTCCCAGAGCTTCTCATTTGCCGTCGGCACAGCACTTATAAGTTTCCCCTCCTCGACCAGAGTGCTAATGAGTTCTTTCTCGGCTTCCGGCGTATCGCCGCCGAGCTTCTCGGGTATGCCCAGAGGCGCTTTGGCAATGTACCTTTCGCCTACAGCGAACTTCCCCGAGACGGTTCTGCCGTCCTTAAGGGTCAATACCATGGGAAATGAGCCTAAGGAACTCCGGAGGTCGATGCCCACAAGCGCCGAGAGTTTGCCATTGTGCATAAAAGTTTTCAATGCCTTGCCGTTCAACTTCAAAGATTCGACAGTCGTTGTGCCATTTATGGTAATCAGCACCGGGTCGCCCTGCTCGACCTTCTCCGGCAGCATTGATATCGAAATTTCTTCTTGCGTTTCCTGCGGAAGATTCGCGATTATTGGCTCCTGGATTTCTATCGGTTTTTCATAAATGAAATAAGCTCCAGCCCCTACAACCGATGCTATGAGAAGTATTAACCAGTTCATACTCCTATTATAACGAAAAACCGCCTCTAGACGCGGCGGTTTTTCGTTGCAGGGTTTTTAAGTTTACCTTCTTAGGTTCAAGCGGAGAATGCTTGAGGTGCTGGTAGTAGCATTGTCGTCATCATCGTCATCATCGTCGTCGTCTTCGTCATCATTCTTCTTGCCGCGATTGTCGTCGTCATTACCATCTTCCATTTCAACTTCTGTTTCGCTCTTAATCTTCACTTCCCCGTTGTCCTTGATCTCGAGTTTGAATTTGCCGTCTTCCTCTTTAACTTCTATTCGGCTTTTGTTGCCTGAAGTGTTTATCTTAATTTTACCGGAGGAAGTGGCGGTTGAGCTGGCCGAGACATCCCCTTTAATCTTGAGCATGAAGTCGCCATTCTGTTTGAGAGCGACTTTCACGTCTGGGTCATTGACCATCGTTTCAAGACGGGCAATAAGGGCTCCGATTTCCGCGGCTGCTTCGGTTTCGCCCGAAGCGGATAGGTCAGCCGCGACATTGTTCAAGTATTCTATGGCAACATTCACGCCGACAGCCACTCTACCCTTAGAAGGAGAGGTTGAGGTGGCTCTGGTCGAGGTAGCGGTTGAGGTCGCAGTTGTTGTGGCCGCAGTCGCTATGCGGGAGCGGAGAATAAGTTTATCCACTTCATCGAGACGTTCCTCGGCGAACTTCACTTCAAGCTTGGCTTTGCCGTTGCCGGCGATGGCAAGACGGAAGTTTTCTACGGCGCGGTCGACCGGGAAAAGCACGTCGCCCGGGACTGCGCTATTGGAGGCGGCAACTGTGCCTCCCGCGCTCGCGAAGATTAGCGCACCTATCAGTAATGGAATCATGTTTTTTCGATTAATTTGTAATGCAATCAGAGAGAAGAGCGATTGGGGCTCCATGCGCGAAGAGATTCGCTGCCAGACGGCATCGCTTTCCGATAGCGAAAGGTTCCTGAATTTCAGGTCCTTTAGAATCCTTTTGAGCTGGTCAGTTTTCTTTTTCATATCCTAGTAATTTTCTCAATTTTGCTATTGCGCGATGATGCCGCGTTTTTATCGCATCTTCTCCTGTTTTTAGAAGGCGGGCAATCTCCTTGAGCTCAAGTCCCTCGAAATACCGGAGCCGCATAACTTCCCGGTCGAGAGACGGAAGTTTATTGAGCGAGCTTAAGACGTGCAGGGTTTCTGCCTCGTCAACCTGGGATTCCGCCGCCAAATCTTCCATGTCTTCGAGAGATACATTGGCCGGTCTGAAGCGGTAGAATCTCGCGGTTTTCCTCCTTGCTATGGCACAGAGAAAGGCCAGAAATTCACCATCGGAATGATAAACGAATTTGCCGCCGCTCAAAGCTCTCCAGAGGTCGAGGTAGGTGTCCTGGAGAATATCGAGCGCCTCGTCACGGCTCCCGACCCTCGCCCGGATGAGTCTGAAGACTCCATCCTTGGTGGCGTCGTAGAGCAGGCGGAAGCACTGCTTATTCCCGTCAATACAATCCCTGACCATCCATTCGAGTCTCATAAGACTACTATTGTACGCCTTCTACCCTATATATGTCCCGCTCTTTATAAAAGGTTACATTGACTTATTAAGCAACAGATGTTATGTTTTTAAAAGGAGGCAACAAAATGAGGATGATGGTCTTTCTCGAGAGCGACGAGCCTGTTCAGGAGGGTGCCGCAATGCAGATATTGCGGGATGTGCTTGAAAAACACCCGGAAATCAAGCAGGCCGAGATCTCTCTGCGCGTGAGCCCGCACTCCTTCCGAGAAGAAGGATTCCGTGGGAATCATTTCTACAGTCGCCAAATTGGCAGCCTCGGCGACTAACAGGAGCGCAGAAACTTAGAGCCAGCAAGAAGAGCCCACGGAAACGCGATTCTCCGCCGGCTCTTTCTTTTTATTTATAATTATCCCTTGCTTTCGTAGGCGGCATCATCTGCGTCCACATCGCCGTCCATATCAAGGTCAAGAGGATCATAACCCGCTTCCGGGCCGCCGGTGCCGGTGTAGTTCTCATCCGTCGGAGCGCCCTCTGTGGCGACATTGTCGTTCCTGTTGTAGAGCCAGATGCCGCCGACGATAAGAACTGCCAACACTATAAGCGTTGTAATTGCTTTTGCCATGTTTGTATTAAACGTATTAGTCGATAAGCTCTTTCAAAACGGGTTTTACCCTATCGGCCATAAGCCGGTAGCCAAGGTCGTTCGGGTGGAGACTGTCAGACATCAGATTCTTATTTCCCAAGATGCCGCCAAGAATATCCGGGATATACGCGGCGCCTGTTTCTTTTGCCAGCGAACCATATGATTTATCCAATCCGAGAAACAGTACAACGGCTCCCCTTTTTTGCGCTTCATCAATAATTTTATTCATATTGGCCAAAGTTTCTTCCTTAGGCACTTTCTGCAAGTAGTCGTTCCCGCCGAGAAGAATCATGACAACCTTCGGCTTGTATCTGTCGAGTTCTTTAATTCGCTTCAAAGCATCTGCTGTCGTATTGCCGGAAACGCCGAGATTGATGATGGGGATATTCAAATCTTCCGAAAGCATTCTTACGAATCCCCCAGCTTGCGCAGAACCCACTCCCTCCACAAGACTATCGCCGAAGGCGACGATGTCCGTGCCAGACGAGGGATAATTTATTATCGCTCGTCCGCGTGCAAAAAATACGCCGAGAATCGCAACCGCAAGCAGCGCTATCGCTAGAATAAAAATTTTCATAATAAGCGTCTTAAATATTCTGCGGAAGCCAGTCGATCATGCGCTTGCGGTGATGGTCGAGAGTCCAGACGCCCTTATTCTTAAAGAGTGAAGCGTGCACTTCTTTGAATCTCTCAAGCTGGGAAAGTGTGACGCGAGGGTAGCCTTCGGGCATGTTTTTGTTATAGCTTTCGAGAAACTCGGCATTGGTAAGCGGCCTTTCATCCGGCATGATTTTGGTGGAGATTTTCTTAGCCATGCCCGCATGATACCATAAACTGCTTAAAAAATCAATGTTTCTTTTCACACAAGAAAGGTTCTCATTTAAGAACTGGTTTTGTCATAGCCCAGCTCCTTGGCCCTAGCCACCGCTTTATTCATAAAGTATATCCAGTGGTCGTGGTCATGATTTTCATTGAAGGAATCCCAGTTGGAAAATATTTCTTCCGAGGTTACCCAATCCAGCGTAAAAGTCTCGTGCGATTCATGGTGAATTGGTACCTGATGATTACTCTTCAGTATCGCCAGAAAACAAGTTGCGTGAGCGGCACGATTAACTTTTTTCAATATGTGGTAGTAATGAGTCAGAGCTTCGCCAATCTTTTCGACATGCAAAAAGTCATGCAAGCCGCTTTCCTCAGCAACCTCTCGAAGCACTCCGGTTTGAATATCCTCTCCTTCATCGACCCCGCCGGAGAAAAGACCGAGGAGACCATTGGTGTGTCTGTTGACTCCGTATTTCTGAGTCACAGGGTCAAAGACAACCGCACAGCCGCCATCGCGGCGCTCTTCATTCGCCCTTTTGGTGCCAAATTCCAGAATTTCCATAAGCCCTAGGATATCACACTTGCTTTAATGCCCTCTTAGCAATGCGGGTAGCCAGCCCAGCAGCAGGGGCGGCGTTTGCCAGCCTTGAGTTCCGGTTTGAGCTCGATTGATATGGTGAGCTCTCGTTTCCGGCTTTTTGACGGAGATAATCCAGCATATCCACTCATTCCTTGCCAGGGGTGTAATGTCCTCCCACGCCGCCAGCGCTTTCGCATCGGAAGCCAGAACCTCACGAAAATCTGGCGGCACTTTATGAACGATGCCAGTAGAGATATCTTCTTTGACCTTAAGCGGCTTCATGCGGTGCGTGGTGGGATGCCGGCTTCTTCGGCACGACGAGAGCGGCGAAGATGTAAGCGACCACACCCGGGAAAAAGCCGGTGAAGATGACCACCAGAAGCCAGAAAAGGCGCAAGAGCACCGGGTCGACGTTGAAGTATTCCCCCAGCCCTCCGCAAATGCCGGCGAAGACCTTGTCCGTATCGCTTCTATAAAGCTTTTTGTTTGTCATAATGGTATTTTATCATTTTTATTCCTGCTGCGGGACTAGGATTCGAACCTAGATGACGACATTCAGAGTGTCGCATCCTGCCATTAGATGATCCCGCAATACGGGCCAAGAATACAGCAAAATTAGTGTTTTTTCAATTTTGAAAAAGAGTTATAATTGAAACATGGAACAAAATGCATTGGGAACTTTGTGGGCTATCGGCTGGCTCTTTAGCATCGGATATTTGAGACTCTCCTTCTGGAAAGGGGTGCTCGGCATCATCATCTGGCCGTATTACATCGGCAAGCATTATCGCAAGGATTAGAATTTAAATTAATAATAATGAAGAAAGGGCCGGCGGAGCCGGCCCTTTCGGGTTGTGCTGTATGAAGAGTTGATTATTTCTCTCCTTCGATTCTGAGTTTGCGTGGCGGAACGTGTCGCGATTGTGCCACAAGCTTCTCCTTCGCCGGGTCCCGCAAGGCATTAATCTGCATCTCCATGCTCTTGCGAATCCTCCTCCGGCAATGCACACAAACCACCCGGTGCTCTTTCTCAGAGCACATCTTGCCGGACTCACACCAGTGGCTCGTGGTTCTGATAGTCCGCTTGCAGCCACCGACACAGACGACCATGAAGGTCATTGTTCACCTCCGCGAATCTAAGCTCTACCATACCACAGCCGAGCTCGGCTGTAATTTTCCCCTGTGAATAACGTCTAAATTAGAGATTAGCAATAACAACATATCATGCTTACCACCATCGCCGTCATTCTTCTCATCTTGTGGCTTCTGGGATTCGTGACCTCCTACACGCTGGGCGGCTTCATACACGTCCTGCTTGTGGTAGCCATTATCATGATTCTCATCAGGCTCATCAGAGGACAAAATCCGATACAGTAAACCTGCCTGCCGGCAGGCAGGTTAAACTTTTAGATATTTACGAACCGCAAGTATTGATGACAATGCTCCTATCAGCACGCCGGAAATCATGATAATGCCCGCGATTTGGAGGAAATTGCCGGTGTAATAAGAGAAGAGGTTGAAGCCGGTAAAGAAGCTTTCTGTTACCCCTCCGAGCCAGTAAGTAAGAGGCAGGAAGATAAGTAATGTGAGAATCCCGGCCATCACTCCGTAGATAACACCCACCACCACGAAGGGCCCCTGGATGTAGGTCGTCGAGGCGCCGACGAGCCGCATGACGCTGATTTCGTCCTTGGCGATATAGATGGTGAGACGGATAGTGTTGAAGGCGATAAGGATGGAGATGGCCGCGAGGATAATAGTCAGGGCGAAGCCGAGCTTATCGGCCGAGTTGATGATAGAGCTGAGACGGTCGATGGCCGTCTTGTTTTGGAAATAATTTACCTTGTCGATAATGGTAAGGCCGCCCTGCGAGAGCGTGTTGTCGCCCTCAAGGAAATCCGCCACCGAGGCGTACTGCGAAGGGTCGCGGGCCTTCACATTGAGGACGGCGCCCAAGGGATTTTCCCCCAATTCGTCGAGTGCCGCGAGTATGGCTTGGTCGCTTGCGTGCCTCTCTTTGAAGGCGGTCAGTGCCTCCTCGCGCGACACGTAAGTGACGAGAAGTACTTCCGGCAGGGATTCCAGGGAATGCTTTATGGAAAGAATTTCCTCCTCAGAGGCCGTTGGCACGAAGGTGACGTTCACGTCTATCTTGTCGCGCAATTCCGCGAGCGAGGTCTCGAGCACCGCCCCGGAGAAGGAGATAAGCCCGATAGTCATAAGGGTCACCGTCATGACGAGGACCGAGGCGAGCGAGACCGTTCCGTTCCGCGAGAAGTTGAAGAAGCCCGTCCGTATCACTCTCCTCAGTTTCGTTGTAAGCATCTCTCTGGTCATATGTAGTACTTGCCCGATTTGTCATCGCGGACGATTCTCCCCTTGTCCATGGCGATGACGCGTTTGCCCAGCGAATCTATTATACCCTTGTTGTGAGTGGTCAGGATGACGATAGTGCCGAGGTCGTTAATTTTTTTTAATATTTGCACCACGTCGTAGGTATTAACCGGGTCTAGGTTCCCCGTCGGCTCGTCGGCGATGATGACATCCGGCTCGTTGACTAAGGCCCTGGCTATGGCCACGCGCTGCTTCTCGCCGCCGGAGAGCTCTTTGGGGAAGTTCCAGATTTTCGAGGAGAGGTCAACCAGGTCGAGCACGTGCGGGACATCCTGTTCTATTTCTTCATCGGTTCTCCCCGCCGCCTCCATGGTGAAGGCGATATTTTCGTAGACTGTTTTCCCCGGCAGGAGACGGAAGTCCTGGAAAACCATGCCCACTCTCCTCCGGAAATCGTTGATAGATTTCTTGCCAAGCTTGTGAATATTCGTGTCGTTGAAGAAAATATCTCCCTCGGTCGGTTTCTCTTCGGCAAGGAAGAGCTTCAGGAGCGTAGTTTTGCCGGCGCCAGAAGGGCCGACTATCGAGACGAATTCTCCCGGCTCTATCGAGAAGGATACGTTATCGAGCGCGACGGACTCGTCGGGATAAATTTTTGAAACACGGTCAAAGGAAATCATTGTTTGGATATTTTAACATGTTATATTGAATGTATGCAAAAATACTTTGCCATTGCGGCTGCGCTTGCCACCGTCGGAATTTTCTTTTACGGGAACAAACTTAACCTTCCGCTTATCGATAATCTCAATCTGGAGTTGAACACCGCTCCCATAGACCCTGCGGGAGTCGCCGCATGGAATACATTCGAGCAGTACCGGACTTACGCGACCGAGAATAATCTCGAGGGGGTAAAAAGCATTTCCCACCAAGTTTCGGAAACCTGCAAGAATCCGGCAACTCTCGCCGAGTGTGAGAATCTCATGCAAAGCGTGGCGGCTTTTACAAAAGATTTGCGCGGCAGCGACTTCAAAACCGTTTACTATGACGACAGGCAAATCGTCCTGGTCTCGGACCCCGTCGAGACCGCCGAGGGCAACGCCTTGGTCCAGATATTGCTCTTCTTCACCCGCACTTCCTCGGGCGAACCGAGAGTGCTTGGTATGCGCTTCTGTTTCAAGAACAAAGGGGAAGAAAATAAGAGCTGCTTCAACGCCGACCCGGCCATTCGCGACCAGAACCAGAACGGCTGGTGGGACGCCGTCGAATCTCTGTTTTATAAATAAACTAAGGGCTTTTTAAAAACAATAAAGGCGCGGCTGTTTTTGCAGCCTTTTTTCTGGTCTTCTCGATTTCATTCTGCAGGCAAAAGAAAATCGCCCTTTTCTCGAGAGGAGAGAGGCCGATTTCCTTCACCAAATCTATGTCAGGAGGGCATCTGCCATCTATGCACTCATGTATTCGCGGTTTTTGGTTTTCCATTTTCCATATGTAGCATGTTTCGCAGTTGCTCCAGTCCGCGGCTTATGCGAACTGAGATAACGTTGGCCGACTCGCCTAGAATCTCCGATATCTCGCGCGGCTTCAGCTCTTCGACGCAGCGCAGGTAGACGGCATTTGAGTACGGCTCCGGTAGTTCCCCGATTTTCCTGATGAGGAACCCCGCCTCGGCGTTCGTTTCGACATTGTCGAGCGCAGCGAGTGCGAAACTGGACCGGCCCTCCGCAGCGTTCTCCATCATGGTTTCGAGGGAGAATGGTTTCTTCTTGCGGTACCAGTCGATAATAAGATTTCTTGCTATGGTAAAGAGGAAAGTCCGATGATTCTTGATGTCTTTCTCTAGCATGAGAGAATTCCAGAACCGCAAGAAAGTGTCCTGGGTAAAATCAAGCGCCATTTCCCTGTTGCTTGTCCTTAGGAGACAAAAGCGGAAAATAGCGTCGGCTTCCTTCTCGTAAACTTCCCCGAAAACGCCCGCAACACGGTCAATTGCAACAAAACTATTTATTTTTTCCATCTTGGAAGACGTGTGAACACGCCAAATATTACTTCTAATAAGGTTAGAAACCGCTAACTACGAACTTGTTTACCTTTTCTTAGAGTAATCTGGCCGGTCCGGTGTTTCAGTCGTCACGTCTTTCAGAGGTAGAGGTAGGAACTAGGAACATTATATGCGTTAATAATATTCAATCAACCACGAGAGGAGTCTCTTCGAGCACACTTATCAACACTTTTTCCACAGCTTGCGCTTCAGAGGGCGTGAAATAAGGGTTTTCCGCTTCTCCTTCTGCCACAACCAAGCCGACAAGTCTACCCTTCATGGCATTCTGCACGGCGACTCTCGCCTTAGTCTCCACTTCCTGCCGTCTGTCCACGGTGAGGGCGGAGTACCAGGGATACTCGAGCTTCACATTGCCGCGCGCGTCCGCAGTTGCCCTTACGTTGAAGGTTATGGGCACAAGAGCCAAGAGCATGCCCTTCTGCGTGCGTTCCACCTCTACAACCTCCACCATTTCCGGAGCCGCTTCAGACACGGCTGGCGTCACTTGAGCTTCCGGATTGGCGCTCAAGGCGTTGAGATTTATGATGGCAAGAAGAGCGAGAGCAAGTGGCATATTGATTGAGCACACAGACACGATGAGATTATGAGCCTCGACGTATGAGAGACGCTTGCTATTACTGATTCTTACACTGCGCGAACTGGCAATAAGGAGGCACCCGGCTCACGGCAGAACCGTCGGGGCAGATTTGCACATCGGCTGTGCAGGCCCAGCTGCCGGCGAATGCATTGTTCGGACTTTCAAGCGAGTGGCTTATGACGGCATAGGAGAAAAAACCGAAAACCAAGATAAGAAGGGTACCTGTAAGGATGGTGCGGATTTCCGGCTGCATGATTTAAATATTTATGGCTGGAAGAGGTCTTCCGGCATTAGACGAACAGATGCCACGCCGTCGAACTGCTTGGCCACGGCTTCAATCCGCTCTCGGAACATGGTGACACGCGCCGACCCGCCTATCGTCTGATTTTCAGGGTCGGAGAAAGTGAGTGTGAGCACGCCGTTATTGAGCGAGGCCGCAACCAGTGTCACTTTCGTAAGGCCGAGTTCCAGAAGCTCGGCTCTCACGGCATCCTGGATAGGAGTTTTTGAAGCGGAGGGCGTAGCAAAGCGCACCGGTATGCGAACTTCGGCCGCGTTTTCCGCAAGGCCCGAAGGATTATCTTTCTCAAGCACTATAAATCCGGTACTGGCGGTTCCCGGCGAGAAAGTAATTGTTGAGGTAAACGGGACAAAATCTGTTGTCATCCAGTCACCTTGCGCCTGAGCGTAATGCTGGCCCAGAATTTTTCCATCAGCATCAATGACTTTTATCGGGAAGCTCGCCTCGAAGTACCAGTTCCCTCTCGCTTCGCCAGTTACCGTAATGGGACTCGAGATGCTTTCGTTTCTCGAAGGCGAATTCACCCGTACCATTTCACTATTTCCTTGACGCATGGCGAAGTAGGCCCCGGCACTTAGGATGATAAGTAAGATTATGGATGCGGCTAGGGCTCTTTTTGTCATAATTTATACAAACGTACTTAACCACAAAATCTTTCGGAAATCAAATCAGGCCGACACTCCGTAGAGTGCCGGCCTGTGAAAGGTCATCTGCCCCTAGAACCCTTATCCTTGTACATCGCTTCATCCGCGCGACTCACCAGCTCGATTATGTCGCGGTCTTCAGGAAAGAGTTCCGTTACCCCAACGGAGATGGAGAGTTTGATGCTCTCTCCGCCCCTCACATCAAACACTTTTTCCTCGACGGCTTTCTTGAGGTCATGGACTCGCCGATGGGCGTCATTCTCATTCGCTCCCTGCAGGAGAATAACGAACTCATCTCCGGCCCAACGGCACGGGTGATCATAGGTGCGCGAGTGTTCGCGGATAGCCGAGGCGATTATTTCAAGCACCCTGTCCCCTGCCTCGTGACCATACGTATCGTTAACCATCTTGAGATCGTTGGCATCGATGAAAAGGAGCGACAGCGGTTCCTTGTGACGGCGAGCTGAGTGCAACGTGGTAGTCGCCACTTCCGTGAACACTCCCCGGCTCATAAGACCAGTCATGTTATCGTAGACGGCCATTCTCGCCCGCTTAATCGCTTGAGGCCTCATCACGAAAATTCTGAGATCCTCAAAGCTTACCGGCTTGTAGAGTACGGCCTCCGCACCCGCCCAGATAGCTTCGCGCTTCAGGGTGGGTTTGAGTATGTGTTCGTACCCTACCGCATAACACACAAAGTTAGGCAGATAGAGGTCAAAATATCGCAGTAGGTCGATGCCACTCCGCTCCTCGGACAATATCACGTCCGTGAAGAGAACTCCGACCCTGCCCTTTATTTTGTGAGCTAGTCTGACGGCAGAGCCGTAATTGGGCGCAGTTACTGCTTTGCATCCCTCTTTTTCCAGCCACCGTTCGACTTCCGCCTTGTTCCATTCTTTGTCGTTGTCCACTATGAGGACAAACGGCTTTTGTGCTGTCGTCCCCATGGCGGACCTCCTATTGACGGCTTACGAGTATACTTGTCTGCCTAAAATATACCCGTAATCGCTCTTTACACAAGCACCCTGTGGGCAAGGCCCATATTTACGGCTTCTTCGGCGGTAAGAACCGTATTTTTTGCCATTATGTCAAGGATATCCTCGGGGGTGAAGCGCCCTTCCGTCGCGTCGGAGACTACGCAAGCGTATTGGTAGTCCTTGACCTTGTCTTCTTTGAGCATGTTCTCCATGTCTCTGGTCGAGAAGCGTTTCGCCGCCTCAAATGTACGCCCGGCAAGATGGAAAAGGAGGGTGGTGTTTTTCGTCAGATATCTCCTCTCTCCGGCGAGGAAAATGATGACGCCGGAAGAGTCCACATAGCCCGAACCGATGGTTGTCAACCTCGGTTTGAGAACCGAGCGCACCATGTCGTAGAAATTCATGCCAATGCCAGTCGGTCCGCCGTAGGAATTGACGATAAGACAGATTTCTTCGGCCGGATTTTTCTGCACGAGTTTTTTCAGACCGCTGATAACAGTTTTGAGATTATCAAAGTTCACTCCGCCAAGCCACTCGATGGTGCGTTCCGGAGAGGGCACAAAAAAATCGCCCCACAAAGTTTTTTGGTCGATTTTTTTTGCTGTCGCGCCGGAAATTCTCATTACTCCTGAATTATAGGGATGCGACTTCGGGATGCAAGCACAACAGCAAAACCCCGCCACTCGCGAGTGACGGGGTTTTGTGCATCAATGATTGAACGTTTTGCCTACATTTCCTCCCGATGATTACCGCCGCTCGCCTGGCCGCCCTTGCGACCGGCTTCGCGTCCGGATTCGGAGTCGAATTCGTTGGCATTGCCGCTCTCATGAGCGGCCTTGCCGCCCTTGGAAGCGATTTCCCGCTGTTTATCGGGGTCCATGCCCGCAAATCCCCGCCCGCCCTTGTTTTCGTCTTGTGCCATATGTTGATTAATTAGGTGTTGTCATCTAATAATCTCGACCCATACAGCTTATTGAGACGATGCAGAGACCTCGTGTCTTACTGCCCTGGTGTGGTGCAATTACTAATTTCTTTTATAGCTTCTAGAGCCGAGGGTAATTGTTTTGTATTTGATTCATCATTCAAATGCCCGCCTGTTTCCAGAATTATGATTTTAGAACCAAGTTTTTCCTCATAGAATTTCGCGTTGCCCACATCTACGAACGGGTCGTCTTTTGTGAAGATGGCAACCGACTTTGGAGAAACGTTTCGCACTTTCCCAAGGTCGATCGGAGTTTCAAGCCAAGGCAGAGCCGCCTGTTTGTCCTCTTCATCATAGTCATCCAGACCTTTTAAGGTAAGCCAGCCGGCAACATACACTACTCCACCTACCCTGGTTTCTGTGGGCAGAGTTTCAAGAAAACGCAGTATTGCCTGACAGCCGATGCTGTGGCCGACAAAAAACGTGTTCTCGTCCGGAATGCCAACCACGTTTTCCAAAAACGGCACCCAAGTCTCAATCTTCGGCTCGTCCGTATTCGGCATGGCAGGCGCTACAACTTCGAATCCGCCTTTCTTCAGCTCATCCGCCAACCACTTGAGCATCGGCTCTTCCGGCGACCCACCCCAGCCGTGAATTATGTAAACCTTTTTCATAAATCCATGTTTCTTTTATCGAATCCAAACTGCTCTTCGTCGGTAATATCAATTCTCGCCGGAGTGAGCTTGTACCACATGTCTCCGTCGAGAAGCTTCGCCGCCTGCGACAAATCCGGAGCCGGATAGCCGCGCTTGGCAAGATGCTTGATGAGGAGCTGGAACTGGATGCCTTCTAGCCGTTCCGCCTTGCCGCTAAACTGGATGCCGAGATTTTTCTCTTTGGTTTTGTTGCTTATGGTAATGCTTCCGGCGGTTTGCGGATTTTTCAAAATCGCTTTCGAGTGCCTGACATCCGGGTCCGACATCCAATAAATATTAAACTCATCATCGTAGACATAAACCACGTCTGCCACCCACACCCCGCCATCATCTACTGTCGCAAGACTCATGAGATGCCCTTTCTCCAAAACTTCCCGAATTTTCGGTTTTATATCCGTCATATCATTATTGTATCATCGTCTTATTAAGTATAATTAATCCATGAGAAAAACATTTATTCTGATAGTCGTGCTGATTGCTTTAGCAATCGTGGCCTATCTTCTGGCCAAGAACAAGGCGGCGGCTCCGGGACTCGATTCCGGAGAGCAGGTCTTCTGCACCATGGATGCCATGCAATGCCCCGACGGCTCCTACGTCGGCCGCACCGGCCCGAACTGCGAATTCTCCCCCTGCCCAGGGCAATAAAGACCTGGCTTAGCTCTTGAAAGCAACCACTTCAGAGAAGACGCATTTGCACGGCAGTTGATGGCAGGCGTGACAATTATTCGAATACGTTGCCGCAAGCTCTTTGGCTAAATCGATTTTTAGAGAATTGGCTACACCGAAGACGCATGAAGCAAAATCCGAGAGTTCCGATTTCAGACTGCTAAACTGCTTTTCCTGATGCTGGCCGAGATAATTGTGTATCGCCTCACTGACTTCCCCCATTTCTTCCGCCAGATGGACTCCCGCTTCGGCATGAGTGCGACGTTTAGAAGGATAAATTTCGGCAAACATTTTTTGGAAATCGGCCAGGCTATGCGGACGGATACTATCTTCCGTTCTTATCACTACGCGCTTATCGGTCTTGGCGGCTTTACAAACACAAGGCAGCTTCCCGCAATATGAGCAAATGTACGGAAATCTTTTCCAAATTTCATCTTCAAGATTGATGTGCATCCTGTTGGCAATAGACATGAGCCACGAGAATGAAATCAGGAGATTGATTTTTGTTTTATCCGCGTCTCCTTTTCTGATGCCTTTGAGCGCTCGCATGGTAAACCGCTGCTGCTGGGTAAGAAGGTCCCATATCGAGTAGAAGCGATCATCGGGCAATCCGAACACGCTCTCTATAAAGCCCTGGAAATCTTCAATCGTCCCGTTTTTATTAAATTTGGCCATATTCCACTTATACTCTGAGAACGGAGCCGGTGCAAGCTTCCTATTTCAGTTTTTTCTCTATCTCAATAAGCCGCTCGTATTTAGCTATGCGCTCTGGCTGGACAGGCGCACCGGCTTTTATATATTCGCATCCCGCGCCGACGGCGAGGTCCGCGATGAAGGTATCGAATGTTTCGCCCGCCCGATGCGAGACAAACGCTTTAAACCCTAATTTCTTTGCCTCCCTTATGGCATTGAGAGTTTCGGTCACGGTGCCGATTTGGTTTGGCTTGATGAGCACCGCATTCACTGCCTTCCTCATGGCCGCTTCCTCAATCCTTTTAACATTCGTGGCCAGCAAATCATCACCCACGACCATCACCTTCTCCCCCAGCTCAAACATCAGATGCGAGAAACCGCCCCAATCATCTTCGGCGAATCCATCCTCTATGGAAATCAGCTGGTGGTCCTTCACTAAATCTTCGTACCACTTGAGCAATTCTTCGCGGTGCAATTTTTTCTTTTCTCCCTTGATTTTGAATTCATAAAATCCGTTTTTGTAGAAACTCGTGGCCGCGGCATCGAGGCCGAGTTTTATCTCGTTGAAGTCATACCGCGCTGTCTTGATTGCTTCTTCGAGCAAATTTATCGCTTCTTCGTTGCTCCTTAGCTCCGGAGAGAAACCGCCTTCCTCGCCGAGATTCGCTCGGTAACCCCCTTCCTCCAAAATATCTTTGAGCCGCGACACTATTTTCTTCGCCGCCTCGACTTTCCCGGCAAAAGTTTCCACGCCTTCCGGAACAATATGAAATTCCTGAATCTCGAGACCGCTTTCGGCATGTCTGCCACCTTCTATGAGATTGAAGAAAGGCACGGGTAGCCGCCAAACATCGTTACCGACGAGTCCGCCGAGATATTCGTAGAGTTCGAGCTTCATATCCAAGGCACTCGCGCGGGCGAAGGCAAGGGAAACGCCGAGAATGGCGTTAGCTCCCAGCCGCGACTTGTTCTCCGTGCCGTCGAGCTGTGCGAGTGTCCTGTCGAGGTCGTCCTGGTCGAATTCCCTGCCTCGCAGGCGCGTGAGAATCTCGCCTTCCACGTTCTGTCGCGCCCTGGAAATATCCTTGAGCTCAAGTGCTTCGTGGCTTCCGGTGCTCGTACCCGATGGCACCGAAGCGGACGCTTCGGTGCCGCTTTCCAGAAGACAGCTGACCTCTATCGTAGGGTTGCCTCTGGAGTCGGAAATCTCTCTGGCGTGAAGCTCCTTTATCCTTGCCATGTCAAAGGGGGTTAAGGGTGTTGCCCGCCGGCAGGTGGCGTTCTGATTCCGCGAGAATTTTCTCCATCACAGCCACCGCCTCGACCGGGTGAGCGCCTATGGAAGTTTCTTCCGAGAGCATGACGGCATCGGAACCCTGGATTATGGCGTTGGCAACATCCGTCACTTCCGCCCTGGTGGGGCGGTCGTTCTTGACCATCGAGAGAAGCATTTCGGTCGCGACGACCACGGGCTTCCCGGCCGTTTTGCACTTCCTGATAATCTCGGCTTGAAGGAAAGGAATGCTCTCAATCGGCACTTCGTTGCCGAGATCGCCTCTGGCAACCATAACTGCGTCCGATGATGCGATGATGGCGTCAAGATTGTCGAGCGCCGCTTGACGTTCAATCTTGGCCATAATTTTCTGTTTGCCGGAAACGCGCTTCACCTCTTCACGGCATGCTTCGACCTCAGCCGCCGACCCGACAAAGGAGAGCGCTATCCAGTCGAGCCCGTGCTCCGCGCCGAAGGCGATTGAGCTCTTGTCTTGGAGAGACAATACATCCGCGGCGGACAGGTCATAGCTGTGGCCATTCACGCCGGTTCTCCGCGGTCCCGGCAGGTCCTGGATAATAGGAATCTTTTTGCCGCTCTTTTTCTCCAACTCGCGGATGATGGCCATTTGCTTCTCCCGCTCGCGGAAGTCCGACCAGGCGAAGTTGAAACGCACCACATCCATCTGATGCGAAAGCATTTCTTCGAGAACCGGCAGGTCTTCCGACGCCGGTCCTATAGTGACTATGATTTGCGCTTTGGAATTTTTTTGAGACATTTTATGCCGGTACTTCCGACTTTGTTTCGCGAACCTCCTTCTTCAACATGTGTCCTTCTCCGTCCAGTTCGTAGATGACGACCGCGCCGAAAGGAAATTCAATCTCTTCTATCCCCTCATCGCTCACATTCTCAATATACTTCACCAGGGCGCGCAGGGAATTGCCGTGCGCTACCACCAAGACATTTTTACCCTCCTTCACTTTGGGCAGAATTTTGTCGAGGAAATATGGTACCGCCCGCTCGTAAACCATTTTCAAAGTCTCGCCTCCCGGCATGGGGCAATTCCAGCCGCGGCGGAGCTTCTGCCACTCGGTCTCGCCTAGAAGTTTCTCCATCTCCCACTTGTTCTTGCCGGTATAGTCGCCGTAGTCGCGCTCGTTAAGGGCTGCGGAGTGCTCCGTCGGTATCTCGTAGCGTTTGCAGACATTCAGCATGCAGGAGAGAGTCTCGATGGAGCGCACGAGCATCGAGGCGAAGGCGCAGTCGATGGGAATGTCCTCGATAAGCAGGCCCATGTCCTCGGATTTTTTGAAGCCGTATTGGTCGAGATGCCTGTCGCGCAGGCCGGTCCACTTGCCTTCCTTGTTCCATTCCGATTCGTGGTGCCTGGCGAGAATTAGCTTACTCATTATGGTTTTATGATATTTCTCGGCTGTCCGCCTTCCAGGAAATCAATGATGTTGTCCGCGGCGAGTTCGGCCATTTGCTCTCTCGCTTCGATACTGGCCGAGGCAATGTGGGGAGTTAAGATTATATTTTGGAGCTTGACCAAACCCACGGAAATTTTGGGTTCGAATTCAAAGACGTCAAGCGCGGCGCCGGCAATGATGCCATTCTTGAGCGCTCCTTCGAGCGCCGCTTCATCGACCACAGGACCGCGGGAAGTATTAATGAGAAATGCCGTGGATTTCATTTTCTTTAAACACTCCGCGTTCATAAGATGCCTCGTTGAGTCGAGAAGTGGCACGTGGAGCGTGACGATGTCGGCCTGGCCTAAAAGCTCTTCGAGAGTCGAGACGTAGGATGCGCCGCACTCGGCTTCGAACTTATCGTTCCTCGCCACGTCGGTATAAATAATTTTCATCCCGAGCCCCTTGGCATATTTCCCCACCCGGCCGCCGATGCGGCCGGCGCCTACGATGCCGAGAGTTTTGCCGAGAACATCCATGCCGATGAAGTGCAGTGGCTCCCAGCCCTTGTATTTGTTTTGTCTCACGAATTCGTCCGCCTCGACCACTCTGGCGGCCAGAGCAAGCATTAGAGCCAGCGTGTGTTCCGCCACCGCTTCACTTGTAAGCTCGGCCGGAGCATTCGCGACCGTTATTCCGCGTCTTGCCGCCTCGGCAATGTCTATATTGTCGAAGCCGGTGGCGTAGTTGGCGTAGAGTTTGACCGAAGGCGCGGCATCGTATACCTTCGCGTCAATCTTGTCGGTGAGAAGCGAGAGGACCGCGTCATAGGGTTTCTTTTTAAGAAACCCTAAAAGTTCTTCCTGAGTCGGGATAGAATCGTTCGGATTAATATCTACTTCGTAACCTTTTTCAATAAGTTTTTTTATACCTTTATCCGGAATTTTCCGCGTGACAAAAACAGCCTTGGCCATGCAAACATCTTACCACTTCACTAGAGTTATTTGTAGACAGCTCCCGCGCCTTCCTTGACTCGATTGAGGACAAAAATACTTATGAGCAACAATATAGAGAGGGAAACCAGCGCCGCCTGGTATCCTTGCGGCCCCTCTCCTACGGCAATGATAGTGATGCTCCATACCAATGGTCCGACAAATGTGGCAAACCTCTCTGCCACCACGTAGTAGCCGTAGGAGGAAGCCAGAAGGCCTGGAGGCGACAGCTCTCCCACCAGTGCTCGGCTTATCCCCCACACCGGTCCAAAAAGAATTCCGGCTAGCAAGAACACCGGTACGAGGAGACTGAAGTTGGTAACAAGAGCCATGATGGCAAAGAGAACAACCCAAATCACGAGAATAATTTTGAGTATTTTAATCTTACCGATTTTGTCTGCGATCCTTCCGAGAATTACTGCCCCCAAAGATGCAAGCACTAAGATGCCAGCTGTCAGAATCGACTTGACCGTATCAGAGACTCTATGAATAATTTCCAGATAAAGAGCAAAGTTATTGGAGAAAGTAAGTAAGGCGTCACTAAATAAGAAGAATCCCAGGAAAAGAAGCATAAGTGGCTTGTGCGAAAACAAGTTCTTCAGAAGCGAAACGAAGTTTTCTGCTGTCTCTGGCTTTCTCTCAAAAGCACTATTCTTTGGCTCACGATAAAGAAAGAGCATCGGCAGAGCCAGGAATCCGAACAAAAGTGTTGCCGGCAGAAATGCCTGGACCCGACCCGGATCACCAAAGAGTGTTACCCCATTCACAAAAGGAAGCACCACGAGCACCCCCGCCACTTGTCCGATGGAATTGGCTCCCTGGCCGATTCCTGACACGTAAGAACGATTCGAGCCAGTAGAAAGGTCGTTGAGCATCGGCGTGAAATACAGAAAACAAGTCAGATATGCGTAAGATGAGAGTGTATAGAGAATCGTAATCAGAAGCTCAAGTCCAGAGGTGGTTAATGCCAGTGTAGAAAGAAGACTGAACCCAAGGAAGGAGACTCCAGTCCAGAGACGAAGGCCTCTTATCTTGTTTTTGGTCCGGTCTATCTGCCGGCTCAAGAAAGGCGAACCCGCGATAAAAAGGGCCGAGGATACAGCCAAAGAAACGTTAAACCACCAGCTTGGCTTGCCATGCTCGACAACAAGCCATTGGGAAAAATAAAATAGAAATGCAATCAATACAATCGAGTTTGCAAAATCATACAAGGCCCACAAGAATATATTTCTCCTGATATTCATGATTAAAACGTTTCTTAATGATAGCAGAAGTTCACATTACCTGAAGATGAGGATGCTTAGATTGTTTTACAAAATGGCCCGGCGGAATTACCGCCGGGCCAGTCTCTGTGATGCTAACGCGCGTCACGGTTCCAGAGAAGAACCGTGGCATTGTCCTTCAGTACACGCCCCGTGGCCCATCGCATGATGTCCTGAGCCGTCGAATCCGCGCGGAGATTGACTGCAATCTCCTGCGCCAGCATCTCCGTATCCGCGTGTCCTGGGTCGAATACTCCATCCGTCGCCACGATGACCCACTGAGGGTTCTTCACCGTGTAAACTTCCGGTTCGCGGGAGAGAATACCCCGGAAAGTCATGTCACCCAACGCACGAGTCAGCTGGATACCGGCACCGTACTCGTTGAGCACGTACCGGCCGTCGCAGTTGCCGCCTCGGCTCTGCACCGCCGCGAGCTCTCTCGTATTCGAGCGGACGTTGTGCTCTGGACTGACGTGGACTTTGAGACTTCCGTCCACGACGATGACCGGCGAGTCCCCGAGGATGCCCACGACGACTTCGTCCTGCTTCTCCCGCACCCAGGCGGCAGAGAGTGTGGTGCCGGCATCGAAGTTCTGCGTCTGACAGTGGAGTCTGTTGAAGGTCTGGCGCATCTTCGACTTCGCCGGCAACCCGTGATTCTGGCTGTAGCAAGCCAGGAAGGTTTTCACGAATTCTTCCTCGCAGTACTTGGCTGTCTCGTCGCCGCCATGCCCGTCCATGACGGCTATGAGGCAGTTCATCGGCGCGCCGGCCGGGAAGAGCTTCATCGCAAAATGGTCTTCCTGATAGTCACGACCGCCCTTTGCAGTCTCGCAGGTCACGCATGTACGATTCATTAGAACCTCCAAAGGAAAGTGAACGAATCTGCCAGCACTATAAAACAAGCTTACAATTTTGTAAAGCAGGAGTGCGGACTTCTACACTAGACCAGATTAGAACCCTTCAAAAGCCATGACAATACCTGACTTGTGGCTAAGTATAAGCGTGCTGCCGCTTCTGTAGATTGTAGCCAGGCCTGAGTCGAGCATGAAGGAAATATCCGATTCTATCTTCATAATGTTTGAAGGCGTGTTGCAGGACATGGCGGTGCGCTCAATGTTGTCGGCCTTGATAAGATTATTGTCTATGTAGTAGTTGCTGCTAAGGGTGTTGCAGAGTTTGAGGGTAAGGCTCCCTTCGGTGAAGGTGAGCGTGAATTTGGAGTTTGAAGGCACGGGCGTGCCGTTGTAAGTAACGAGTCTGAAGGTCGACCCGGCAAGACTCTTGGCGGTGGGAACCGTTGGTACCGGCTTCTCTGGAACAAATGTCGGATTGACGGAAGTGGTGGGAGGAGTATTGGTTTCCTCTTGATTATTATCTTCTGGAACATCCTTCGCCGTGTTTCTGCTAGACCCCCACCAGACGACAGTTGCGATTAACGCTACCGCCCCGACCAAAGCATAAATTTGTTTTGATGTCATATCCTAATTCTCAATTATTTATATCTCTTAATTATACACCGAAACGAAAGCCGCCCGCGGAAGCGTTTGGCTTCCGCGGGCGGTTAGTCCCGTGTGAATCTGATGGCGATGTCGTTGTCCCGCAATCGCCGAGCGATGGTGGTCCTCGCTTCCTGGATGTCCGTCACGTACACACGGACTTCCTGATGCGCGCCGTTGTCCTTCACCGACAGGAGAATGCAGTGCGAGCTCTCGTCCGTGAATTTGACTCTCTGGTTGGAGCGGCCGGATCCCTTGCCCGAGCTGATGAATCCGGGCGTGATCTTGGTTACTTCGGGAATCGCGCCCGCGATGTCGCAGACGATGCAGGCCAGGGGGATGAGAGTCGTGTGGTTGCCTGTGTACTTGCCACCCGACCTGGAATACTTGGACATGTAGCACCTCTACCCTTAATCTTAGCACACCTATGTACAAAAGTCAAGATTGTGTGGAAATAAACGCTGTTTTCTGCTAAATTTAAGGCGAATTGCGGGATCGTCTAATGGTAGGACATCGCCCTTTGGAGGCGAGTATGAACGTTCGAATCGTTCTCCCGCAGCCAGCAACTAATTTTTTATCGTCCCCGCCAGAGCAAGTTCGAGGGCGAGTTCCGGGATAGAGGTGCGGCCGGAATCCTCGTAGGCGACAACAAATTTCAAAAGCGTTTCAGCGGTAAGGTCTGGACCGGCTTTGACGGCCAGGTCCTTCAAGAATTTATAATCATCTTCGGCAATCTGATTTTCTATATAACTATCCATCCCGGCTTTGAGGCGGATGAGGAAGAGGAAGCGCAAACGCTCGAGAATCAATTTTGCAAACAATTTCATTTCATTGTTTGCTCTGCTTGCCTCCCCCACCGCCTTCATCCCTTTCTCCAGATTTTTCTCGACAATCGCTTCCAGAATATCTCGCACCAGCTCCGCCTTCGGTGCGCCCGTCACCACTTCCACTTCCGCACGGGTTATCTTTTTATCTTTAGTGGAAGATAAAACTTTTTCCAATATGCCGTGAGCGTCGCGGAAAGAGCCGTCCCCTAAGAGAGCCACGAGCTCTGCCGCGGCGGGCTCGAGAGTTGCACCCTCCTGCCTGGCAATCTTTAGAGCAAAGTCCTTCAGCGTCGCCTGATTCGGCCGGCGGAAGGTGAAGGTCTGACAGCGCGAGACTACCGTCTCCGGCACTTTCTCAATCTCGGTTGTCGCCATGATGAAGACGACATGCGCCGGCGGCTCCTCCAGAGTCTTGAGGAAGGCGTTCCAAGCATCGCGGGTAAGCATATGCACTTCGTCGATGATATAGACCTTGTATTTGCTCTCGAATGGCAGAGTGTTGACGGAATCCCGAATTTCTCTCACGTCATCTATGCCGCGGTTAGAGGCCGCGTCCATCTCGACCAAGTCGTTTGCCGAAGTGCCAATTTCTCTCGCCAATATTCTGGCAACAGAGGTCTTGCCCGTACCGCGCGAGCCGGAGAAGATGTAGGCGTGCGAGACATTACCTAGCTTTATGGCACCCTCGAGAACCTTGACCACGTGCTCCTGGCCGATAACTTCTTTAAACGCTTGAGGACGATACTTGCGATAAAGCACCTGGGCCGGTTTCTCCCCTTTTTTCATGCAAGCAGTATAACGAATTTACCGCCAGCACGCATGCGTGCTGGCGGTATGTTGTTCCGGCCCCGAGGCCGGATTAGGGAATGATGTACGTCCTCGAGCTCAGCACCGTCTCCCCGGGTCCCGGATTGACGATGAACTGGATCGTGGCTGTACCGGAATTCAGTGATGTAACCGTGCCTGCAGAGGGACCGTACCCTTCCGCCGGATTGGTGCTTACCACATGAGTGTTGTTGGACCGCAGGGCCCAATGACAGCCAGAGGAAGCATTGATGGCGAAGCCCCTGGTCTGCCCCTTCGCCGTGAGGTCGGGAAGCGACGCATTGGCACCCGCGCAGACTGATACCGGTGCCGTGACCGTTATGGTCACGCTCGCCGTGCTTGAGCCGCCGGGACCCGTACAAACGATGGTGAAGACCGTCGTCTGCGCGAGAACCACCGACCTGGAGCCCGACAATGCGAGATTGCCAGACCAGCCGCCGGAAGCCGTGACCGCCGTGGCGTTCGAGGAACTCCACGTGAGAGTGGAGCTCCCGCCTTGCGCAATCGACATCGGGCTCGCTGAGAGCACGCATGTCGGCACCGGTGCTGGAGGCGCTGGTGCTGTCACCGTCACTGTGGCGCTGTCTTCACCTTCGCCTCCTGGTCCTACACACTTGTATGTGTAGGTGGTGTTCACTGTCGGAGAAACCGACAGTGAACCGGATGTGAGTGGAGCGATTCCACTCTTTCCCCGAATCCAGGAACAAAATGTTACCTCATTCCTGATTGTCCAGGTGAGAAGTGAACTCTCCCCGACCGTGATGCTCGACGGGTTTGCCGCAAGTGTCACGATTGGACGCGCCGGTGTTGGTGTGGGAGTGGGGGCTGGTGTAGGAGCGGGTGCCGGCGTGGGACCAGGTCCCGGCGACGGAGGCGCGGGCGGCGGTCCGCCGCTCGCGCAACTGCCCGTGGCAGTCACGACGACTTCGCCGGAGCGGGTTACCCCGTTCTGGTTGGCGGTCGCGATGACCTTGTAGCGTCCGGCATGGTTGATTTTAATCCTGGCAACCACGCCGCTCGTGTCGAACGAAACCGGGTCGTCACCTTCGCGACGCCAGGTTACGTCCTGGGTCACGTTGGTGCCGTGGACGGTGGCGCTCACAGTCACATCCGCCGGACACGCGTTGAGCGTGATATCCACGAAGTTTGCCGTCACTGTGACGGAGTCCAGACTGAACACCGGCGGCGAAGACGTGGGACTGGGTCCCGTCACCGACTGGGTGACATTGATCTTCTTGTCACACGCCGCCGAGACGATGAGAATGGCGCAGAGCACCGCGAACGAAACTTTCTTGAACATGACTCACTCCTTCTGATACCGTAAAGGACAATATTTGGCCTAATCTGGCCATTTCCTATCATAAAAGGACGTTACTTGTCAAGGAACCTTTCTATAAGACTGGCGGCCTGCTCAGCATTCTCTGTATCCATAATACTTGCCCTCAGTTCACCCGCGCCGTCAATACCGTGAAGGTAGGATTTGAAATGTTTTTTCATCACGGCGAAATTTTTCGTACCACCCAAAATCTCGTCAAAAAGTTTTATGTGTTCTATAAGAACTTTCAACCTCTCGCTGACTACCGGCTGCTTGCCGGCAAACAACCACGGATTGCCGAATATAGCCCGCCCCAACATGACCCCGTCGCAGCCGGTCTCCTCCACCCTTCTTCTGGCTTCGGCCAAATCTTTTACGTCGCCGTTGCCGATAATCAGCGTTTTGCCTTTCAGTTCGTTTCTTATCTCCACGGCTCGCCTCACATAATCCCACTGAGCCGGAATCTTAGACATCTCTTTCCTCGTCCTGGCATGAATCGTTACCGCAGCTGGTTCTTCCCTGAGAATCTCCACGAGCCATGTTTCGAGTTCCGGCTTGTTGAACCCTATGCGAGTTTTGACAGAAACAGGGAGACTTCCTGCGCCTTCTTTTGCCGCCCGCAGCACTTCCCGCGCGAGTTTCGGATTCTTCATAAGCGCGGCGCCGGCACCTTGCTTCTCAATGGATTTGTCCGGACAACCCATGTTTATATCTACGCCGTCGAACTTGAGTTCCGTCGCGAGCTCGGCGGCCTTACGCATATTCTCAGGCGAAGAAGTGAAAAACTGCGCCACAATCGGCCGTTCTTCTTCCGAATATTTGAGATTCAGTAGAAGTTTCTGTCTGCCCTTCTCCGGTGCCAGAGCCAGACCGTCGGCTGAGACGAATTCCGTGAACATCACATCGGGCTTGCCGCACTTCGCGATAATTTGCCGGAAGGCGGTGTCCGTCACATCCGCCATGGGCGCCAGAGCGAAAATCGGCTTATTTAGTTGTTGCCAAAAGTTTTCCAAAATATTTTGTTTTCTGTGCGTAAATCAATCTCGCTCAACTTATCTTTCTCTACCGCCGGACTCCTTAAAAACAATTCTAGACTGGAAAAAAGCTTCCCTAAGTCGCTTTTTTCTGGCAGAAACATATGCGAGCCGTTTTTCATCGTGAGGCCATAATCTTCGAAGCGTATGGGTTCGAAACCGAGTTTGGAAAGATTCTCAATGAAAGCCGAGAGATTCTTAAATTCTTCCGCAGGAACTTCCGTCTCATAAATGAAATAAACGACACCGGAGAAATCGGGCGCCTCGTCGAAGACAAAACCTTCTTTGTCCAAGAAGAAACACTTCTCTTCGGCTGGCGGGCAATACAAGGCATAGGGTTCCCGTTCGGTTACGAGAACACGGAGAGTATTCTCTCCTTCGACATTCAACCCGACGGAAGAGAAGCGGGGAAACTCTTTCATCAAACTTGCTCGCACTTCTTCTCGCGGATAGAAAGCGGCATTCCCTTTCGGCACGAGCCAGAAATACGAGCCTGCGAGCGTCACGAGAACGTTTCTCTCCACTTCATCATTTGTAATCACCTTCGCCCCTTCGACCTTTACTTTCGCAATCTGGAAAGAGCTTAGGCGCGAGACGAGCACCAGCGCAATGAGTAAAACCAGTATGCCGGAGAATATCCATATAAGCTTTTTCCTCTTCTCGCGCACCCGCTTATTGTGGTATTCCACCAAGGAGATTGTCTTCCCTGTCGAAACAATTCTAGCCATATCAAACTTTCTTGATTTCGGCCAATCCGTTCATATAAGGGATAAGGACCTCGGGAATCTTGACCGAGCCGTCGGCAGTTTGGAAATTCTCTACAAGAGAGACGAGGATTCTCGGTGTCGGGATGGCGGTCGAGTTGAGGGAGTGCGCGTATTGCGTCTTGCCCTCCGCGTCTTTGTAGCGAATATTGAGGCGCCTGGTCTGGAAATCGTGGAAGTATGAGGCCGAACCGATTTCCCTGTAAGTATTCTCAAGCGGGACCCAGAGTTCGACATCATACTTCTTGACCTGGCCCAGCCCCAGGTCGCCGCCGCAGTTCGCGACTGTCCTGTATGGAATTTTGAGCGACTCGATAAATTCTTCTATATTCCTGTTCAACTCCTCATGATATTTAACGGATTCTTCGTGAGAAGCTTCGCAGAGAATCACTTGCTCGAATTTGAAAAACTCGTGCACGCGTATAAGTCCCTTCACGTCTTTTGAATAACTGCCGGCCTCGCGGCGAAAGCAGGGCGAGAAAGCGAGAATCTTCCTCGGTAGTTTTTCTTTCGGCAAAGTTTCTCCCGCGTGGTAAGACATGGTCGCCACTTCTCCCGTGCCGGCGAGATATTCTCCGTCCTGCGTCTTGTACAAATCTTCTTCGCCCTGAGGCAGGTAGCCGGTGCCGAGAAGCGTCTCCTTCCTTACAAGCGAAGGCACGAGCATGAGCTCGAAACCGCGCGAGAGGAAGAAGTCGAGAGCGTATTTCCAGATGGCGAAGGTTAGCATGGCGCCCGAGGCGGTGAGGAAATAGCCGCGGAAGCCCGCCACTCTCGCCCCGCGCTCGAAGTCCGCCATGCCGAGCTCCGCCATGATGTCGATGTGATTCTTGGGCTCGAAATCAAACTTCGGCACTTCGCCCCACTTCTTCACCTCTTTGTTGTCAGCGTCGCTCTCGCCCTCCGGCACCGAGGCGTCAGGAATGTTCGGCGCTTGGAGCATTAGAGCCTGCCACTCCTTCATCACCTCTTTCAATTCCATCTCGTCCTGTTCGAGGCCGGCTTTGAGAATCTTCATCTTCTCGAGGATTGCTTCGCGCTCTTCCGTCGTTGACTTCACAATCTGATTGCTCGCGACGTTCTGCTCAGCGCGCTTCTCCTCCACGTGGCCGAGAATCTTTCGGCGTTTGTTGTCAACTTCAATAAGCTTCTCCACGTCGAAGTCCAGGCGCTTCGACTTCGCCGCTTTTTGCACGGCGTCCTTATTCTCCCTGATAAATTTTATGTCCAACATAAGATACAATAAATATACCACATGATTCGCGCTCTCAAACCTGAGGAATATCCGGAGCTATTGAAAGAAATTCCCGAGCCGCCAAAGCAGCTGCGGCTCGAAGGCAATCTTCCTACGCCAGGCAACAAGCTCCTGGCCATAGTCGGTTCGAGGAAATATTCTACCTACGGCCGCGAAATGTGCGAGATGCTCGTCGCGGGACTTGCCGGCGCGCCTGTCACTATCGTTTCGGGCCTTGCTCTCGGCATCGATTCCATCGCCCATCGCGCCGCCATGCGCGCGGGCCTTCAAACTATTGCCTTGCCCGGCTCGGGCATAGATAGAAAGGTGATACACCCCCGCTCGCACGCCGGACTCGCGGACGAAATAGTGGCTTCGGGCGGCGGTCTCCTTTCGGAATACGATGACCTCATGCCCGCGGGTGTGTGGGCCTTCCCGCGTAGGAACAGAATAATGGCAGGCATGTGCCACGCGACACTCGTCATCGAGGCCGACAAACGCTCCGGCACACTCATCACTTCGCGTCTCGCCACCGAATACAACCGCGATGTCGGCGCCGTGCCGGGACAGGCCTACTCTTCGACTTCCGACGGGCCGCATATGCTCATACGCCTCGGCGCAGCATTGGTGCGGGACCACAATGACATCCTTGAACTTCTCGGCCTGCCGAGACACGACGAACACCCGACACTGGCCGATGTGAAAGGCCTTACGGGAGAGGAGAAAATTTTCATAAAACTGCTCGAAAGGCCCGCTCCGCGCGATGAACTTATCCGCAAATCTAAGCTCGACACCGGCACGGCCAGCGCCGTCCTCTCGCTTCTTGAAATCAAGGGCCTCATAGCGGAAGAATTGGGCGAAGTCCGCAAAACTTTTTAATACTTCAAATTTGCTTTAAAAATTCATGCGTGCTATTTGTTATATTCAATGCGCCTGTTAATCGTAGAGTCGCCGAGTAAGGCGAAAACAATAGAGAAATACTTGGGCAAGGATTTCCGCGTCGTCGCGAGCGTGGGACACATCCGCGATTTGCCGAAGAGTAATAAAGCCGCCATCGACATCGAGGCGGGCTTCGTGCCGCGCTACGAAGTGGTCAAAGGCAAGGAGAAAGTGATTTCCGAAATAAAATCCCTGGCCAAGAAAGCCGACGAAGTGATTCTTGCCACCGACCCCGACCGCGAGGGCGAGGCTATCGCCTGGCACGTGGCCGAAGCGGTGAAGCTCCATAATCCTAAACGAATTGTTTTCCACGAAATCACCAAGGAAGCTGTCGAAGAAGCCCTAGAGCATCCCAGGGCCATAGACGAGCATCTGCGCGAGGCCCAAGAGGCCCGCAGAGTATTAGACCGCCTGGTGGGTTATGACCTATCCGGCCTCATCTGGAAGAAGGTCCGTTATGGCCTCTCGGCTGGCCGCGTGCAATCTCCCGCTCTGCGCATCATCATGGAGCGAGAGCGAGAAATTCGCGCCTTCGTACCGGAGAAATTCTGGAAAATCTGGGCCAATTTAAATAATTTGGACTTCGAATGTTCTATAGAACCAAGGAAGATTGAGGACGTGGAAAAAATTCTTGCCGAAGGCAAGAAGGGCGACTGGCAAGTGACGGATATCAAGGAGACGAAGGTCGCCCGCGCGCCTCGCGCCCCCTTCATCACCTCGACTCTCCAACAATATGCGAGCTCGCGGCTCGGCTGGTCGCCTTCGCGCGCTATGTCGGTGGCCCAGAAGCTTTATGAAGCCGGTTACATTACTTACATGCGCACCGATTCGACCAATCTCTCGCAACAGGCCAAGGCGCAGATTAAGGACGTGGTGGAGAAAAAGTACGGCGCGGAATACTTCGAGTCTCACGCCTTTGCCAAGAAATCGAAGAACGCTCAGGAAGCGCATGAGGCCATCCGCCCCACTCACGTCTCGGTCGAAAGGGCCGGTTCGACCGACGACCAGCACAAGCTCTATAGCCTCATCTGGTCGCGCACGGTCGCAAGCCAGATGAAACCGGCGGAAGTCATGCGCACAAAAGTCGTGGCAAACATTGATGGCAGAAGTATCCCGGACTTCTGGCTCAATGGCTCTAGAATTCTTTTCCCCGGCTGGCTCAAGGCAGACCCCGCATCGGCCTCCGAAGATGTGGTTCTGCCGAAATTTGCTCAAGATGAGAACCTCAAACTCTCCGGCATGCGTTCGGAAGAGAAGGAGACCACTCCGCCGCCGCGATACTCGGAAGCGGGACTCATCAAGGAGCTTGAGAAACGAGGCATTGGCCGACCTTCTACTTACGCTTCGATTATAAAAACGCTTGAGGACAGAGGCTATGTGAATAAATTGAACAAGGCGCTCTTCCCCACCGACACGGGCGAAGTGGTGAGCACTTTCCTCGAGAATCACTTCGCTTCATACATCAGCGACTCCTTCACCGCCGAGATGGAGGATGAGCTCGACGAGATTGCCAACGGCGACCGCACATATCTGAAAACTCTGAAGGACTTCTATGTCCCGTTTACGAAGGAAGTGAAGGCCAAGGAGAAAATCGAGAAGATTACGAACTTAGGCGCTGCGCCCGCGGACATGAAGTGCCCCGTCTGCGGCGGAGAAATGATTATAAAACTCGGCAAGAGCGGCAAATTCTACTCCTGCGAGAAGTTCCCAGACTGCACCGGCGCGAGAACCATGGAAGGCAAGGAGTTGGAGGGGCCGAAAGACACCGGCGAGAAGTGCCCCAAGTGCGGCGAGGGCAACCTGGTGACGCGAGAAGGAAAGTTCGGTATGTTTACCGCCTGCTCCCGCTTCCCCAAGTGCCGCTATGTGAAGAAAGACGAGGAGCAGGAGAAGCAGAACTCAACCGGCATCGAGTGCCCGGTGTGCAAAGCCGGATTTATGACCGAGCGCCGCGGGCGATACGGTGTTTTCTATTCATGTTCGAATTACCCGGATTGTAAATATGCCATCAAGGCGAAACCGACCGGAAACATTTGCAAAATCTGCGGCGCATTGATGATGGAAGGTACCAAGACAATTCCAGAGCGCTGCTCGGACAAATCTTGCCCAAATCATAATCCGCATAAGTTAGATAAAATCAAATAGAAAAGGGAGCGATGCTATCGCTCCCTTTCGCCCGGCGAACTTCACGTGTTGTTGATGTGCGTGAAGTCGTAGCGGAATACGAGCTCCTGGAGACGCCCCGCGATGGCCTCTGTAAGGTCTTCGCGGAACAGAGTCCAGCGCCGGCCTTCTTCATCGTGGAAGACCAGCACGTCCTCCTCCTGCTCTTCCCAGTAGGAGTGAGGCACTCCCTCGCCTGGCTCGAGGACGAGCCCGGCATCTCTCAGCGCCGACGATGGGGTTTGCACCCCTGCGTTTGCCGTAGTCTCCATCGGACCCCCTGTCTGATTCTGAACTATCTGAACTCTATTTAAAGCATATCACAAGTGGTATCAAAAGTCAAATGCTGAAATTGGAGACGGAATAGAGCGATTCGTCATCATCGCTTTCGCCGGCCATTACTTTCTCCTCATCCGTCAGGGGCGGCGCGTTCTCGGCAATTTTTTCTTCCACCTTCTCCTCTTCCTCCGCGATTCTCTCCAAGAGATGCCTCAAGTCGTCTTTGTTGAAGAAGTCTATAGTTCCCCGGCCGCCGTCGGATCCCCCGGATCCGACGGTTCTCTTCTCTATTCTCACACGCGTGCCGAGCCTTTCTTTGAACTGGTCCTCGATTTCTATAAGTTCGTGGTCGATAAGCTTCCTCGCTTTCTCCACCGCGATGTTTCTGGCAATGCCCTCGGCTTCGCGGACGTTAAGTTTCTTAAAAATAATTTCCTTGAACAATGTTTCCTGTTCCTGCGGGCGGTCGATGAGCATCATTAAGGGCCTCGTGTGCCCCTCGGTAATCTTCCCTTCCGAGAGCGCAGAGAGAATATGCTCCGGGAGCATGAGGATGCGCATGGTATTCGAAACATATTCGCGGCTCTTGCCCACCTTCTTGCCGACGTCAAGGTGGGTGAATTTGAATTCCTCCACCAGTCTTTTGAAAGCGCGCGCCCGGTCCACGGGCGAGAGGTCCTCGCGCTGGATGTTCTCGATAATGGCGAGTTCGAGCTTCATGAGGTCGGACTCTTCCCCGGTTCTAATAAGAGCCGGCACCT
This sequence comes from Candidatus Zambryskibacteria bacterium RIFCSPLOWO2_02_FULL_51_21, assembly GCA_001824255.1. Lineage (GTDB taxonomy): Bacteria > Patescibacteriota > Minisyncoccia > Phycocordibacterales > Zambryskibacteraceae > UBA5004. The sequence goes on along the minus strand of MHWQ01000002.1, from coordinate 112,595 downwards.
GCACCAAGCCCGCCAGGCGAGCAGCTCTCAACCGCCTTTCGCCGGCCACGAGCTCGTACTCGGTGGCAAGACCGCCCTCCGGCTTCTCGACCTCTTTACGCGTCACGACAAGCGCCTGGAGCACGCCGTATTGGCGGATGGAGTCGGCCAGAGACTTCAATTGCGCTTCGTCGAAATCGCGGCGGGGCTGGAAGGGATTGGGCTTGATTTTATCGACCTCAATCCAGAAAACTGCGTCGTTATAGAAACGTGACATGTGATTATTATACCGAATATTTTTATGTTATTCTAATGCCGAAATGCCGGGCCTGCCTGCCGGCAGGCAGGGTGGCGGAAAAAATGTATTCTGTTTATGTACTAAAAAGCTTAAATAGAAATTACATTTATGTAGGCATTTCTGATAATGTCTTGCGCAGGTTAGGAGAGCATAATGCTGGGTGGAATCGGACAACAAAACCATATAAGCCCTTCAAGCTATTACATACCGAAGACTTTCCAGATAGAATAGGTGCGAGGAAAAGGGAGAAGTGGTTTAAGTCCGGAGAAGGTAAAGAATTTGTGAAAAAGCATTTCAGATAAGCCGGGGTGGCGGAATTGGTAGACGCACACGACTCAAAATCGTGCGGAGTAATCCATGAGAGTTCGATTCTCTCCCCCGGCACAATGAAGAAAGTTTTGGTTATTGTCGGCCCGACCGCATCCGGAAAAAGCGATTTGGCGGTGCGGCTGGCCAAGAAATTCGGGGGAGAAATCATCTCTGCCGACTCGCGGCAGGTCTATAAGGGATTGAATATCGGCACAGGAAAGATTATGAAGAAAGAGATGGGAAGTGTTCCCCACCACCTTCTCGACGTCGCGAACCCGAGAAGACAATTCAGCGTCTCTGATTACAAAAAGCTGGCGGAGAAAAAACTGGCGAAAATAGATTACCCCATTGTCGTCGGCGGCACCGGATTTTATATTGATACTCTGGCTGGCAAATTTACACTCCCCGAAGTGCCCCCGAACAAGGCTCTGAGAAAGAGATTAGAGAAATTGAGTGCAGAGAAACTTTTCGCAATGCTTAAGAAAAAAGATGCGAAGAGAGCCGAGACTATCGATAGACACAATAAGGTGCGGTTAGTTCGAGCTTTGGAGATTGTAAACGCTTTGGGTAAAGTCCCGCCGCAAGCTACAAGCTCTAAGCTGCAGGCTAAATTTGTTTACATTGGGCTCAAACCGAAGAATTTGGACAAAAGAATTTATCAGAGATTACTGAAGAGGATTCCGGGAATCTTGCGGGAAACGAAGAAATTATCGCCTAAACGAGCTTATGAATTGGGCCTCGAATACAGATTCGCCTCGCTGTATCTACAAAAGAAATTGAGCAAGGAAGAGTTTATTGAGAAGCTTTACACCGCCATCCGCCAATACGCCAGGCGGCAGATGACCTGGTTCAAGAGGAATAAAAGCATTAAATGGTTCAGGTCGGATGAATTTAGGAAGGTAGAAAAATATGCTAAAGTGGCTTTGAAGGGCGATTAGTTAAGTGGCATAACTTCGGTCTCCAAAACCGATGTCCGAGGTTCGATTCCTCGATCGCCCGCAACCAACTTATCCCACAATTTATATAAATAGTTTCGCCGCGACCTTATGGGGTCGCGGCGTTGGTTCAGCACCAGGTCGGTTTGGGACCACAGAAGCCGTTGAGTACGGCCCTGCAGAATTCGGGCGTGAATCCGAGTTTCCGAACCCACAGTCTGCCGAACTGTGATTCGGGCGGTTCGGCTAACCCGAAGGTAAGTCGGTATTCGAGCATAGGCATCAGCCCGTGCTGTTGGAGCAGTCTCCGCACCCGAGCGTTCTGATCCCGATGAGCGGCGTGCAGTTCAGGCACCAAGGGAACGTCCATATGCTGGACGCAGTCGCACCCGCCGGTGGGATCCTCGATGAGCTGGAGAACGTGGTGCACGAGTGCGACCACGTCCGTCTGGTAGGACGGCAACCGTTGTTCCAGGTCAACAATCCAACCCAAGCGCATGAGACGCGCTTCCCGCACGGCTGTGAGCTTGGCCCTCATCCTCTCCAGTTCCAGTTTCTTGGCCATCGGATAATACTCCTTGTGATAAGGTGGAACATTCTAATATAGAGTATAGCATACTTTGTGCTATTTTGTCAATAGCACTGTAAAAACCCAGTCACAGACAAAGAGACTGTAACCTATGCCTTCTTTTCCTTATAGACCGTGTGCTTGCGAGCGATAGGATTGTACTTACTGAATTCGAGTTTCCTCTCGACCGATTTTCTGTTCTTGGTCGAATAATAAGTGTGGCCCTTGCCGAGGCCTGTCTTGTCCCCTACGGAAACGAGCTTTATGAGATGCTGTTGTCTGCCTGCCATATAGGTAGACTAGATTACCTTAGATTCCGATTTTTGCAAGTTAGACTGTTTTCAATTAAAATGGCTTTATTGCGTCGGTGGCGGAGTGGTCAATCGCACTAGACTGTAAATCTGGCGGCCTTAGGCCTACGCAGGTTCGAATCCTGCCCGGCGCACAAAACTAAAACCTCTGCCTTGTGCAGAGCGTTTTTGTTTTGTTTTGCAGGATTCGAACGCCGGAGCCACTTGGTGGCGAGGCAGGGTCGTGAGGCCGGTCAGCGGGCCGGAACTCCTGACCGAATCCTGCCCGGCGCACCAATTATTTCACCGAAGTAGATTTGCGCGGAGAGACACTTGAGACGCGCCCCGAGCGCGCGTTCTTCTTGACGTCGAAAGTGAGTCCGCCGTGCACCACATCGACGGAGATTGTGCCGCCCGAGAGCACCTTGTTCCCTATCATCATGGAGGCGACTGGGTTAAGGATTTTCTCCTGTATCAAGCGCTTCAATGGCCGTGCGCCGTATTGCGGGTTGTAACCTTCTTTGGCAAGGAGGTCGAGCACCGTATCGGCGACAGAAAGTTTTATTTCTTTCTCCGCCAGGCGCTTCTCAATGATGTCTATCTGAATTCTCACGATTTCCCTCACGGCTTCCCTTGAGAGAACGTCGAAGACGATGATGTCGTCGAGGCGGTTCAGGAATTCGGGGCGGAAATGCTCTTTCAAAGTCGAGAGCACCTTCTCCTTTACTTCATTGTAATTGGCTTCATCACCCCGCGAGAAGCCAATCGACTGCATCTTGTCGATATATTGCGCGCCAATGTTACTGGTCATGATGATGACCGTGTTTTTGAAATTGATGACTCTCCCTTTGGCGTCGGTAAGCCGGCCGTTGTCGAGAATCTGGAGCAGGATGTTGAAGACTTCCGGATGCGCCTTCTCTATCTCGTCGAAGAGGATGACGGAGTAAGGCCTGTGGCGCACCGACTCAGCGAAGTTCGAACCTTCTTCGAAGCCGACATAGCCGGGAGGCGCGCCGATAAGCTTCGAGACGGCGTGCTTCTCCATGAGTTCAGACATATCCACGCGGATAAGCGCTTTCTCATCGTCGAACATAAATTCGGCGAGCGCCTTGGTGAGTTCTGTTTTACCAACACCGGTGGGACCAAGGAAGATGAAGGAGCCGATAGGCCGGTTGGGGTCCGAGATGCCGGCGCGGCTTCTCTTCACCGTGTCGGCGATTTTCTTCACCGGCTCATCCTGGCCGATAATGCGCTTCTTCAAGAACTCCTCCATGCGCGAGAGCTTCTGTGCTTCTTCTTCGAGCATCCTCGCGACCGGTATGCCCGTCCAGCGCGAAACTATCGAGGCGATATCCGCGGCCGTGATTTCTTCTTTAAGAATCCTTCTCGAACTCTGGAGCTTCTTGAGCCGCTTGGCCTTCACCTCAAGTTCTTTCTCAAGCGAAGGAATTTTGCCGTAGCGAAGTTCGGCGGCAAGGGAAAGGTCGGCGCGCGCTTCGGCGGCATCAGCCTCGACCCTCGTCGCTTCGAGATTCTTCTTGACCTCCTTAATCTCGCCCACCGTCTGTTTCTCGTTCTTCCATTTGAGCTCGATTTCGCTTGTCTTCTCTTTAAGGTCGGCAATTTCCTTGTCGATATCCTTGAGACGAGCTTTGACCTTCGGTTTCTTCTCTTCTTTCTTGAGTGCCTCTTTCTCTATCTCAAGCTTCATCGTTTTCGACTGCGCATCCTGCAACACCGGCGGCATGTTCTCAAGCGAGATTTTCAAATGCGAGGCGGCTTCGTCGATAAGGTCCACCGCCTTGTCCGGCAGGAACCGATCGGTTATATAGCGGGCGCTTAAGGAAACCGCGGCCTGAATAGCGTCATCGGTAATGCGCACGCCGTGGTAGAGCTCGTAGCGCTCTTTGAGGCCTCTCAAAATCGTCATAGCATCCTCAATAGAGGGCTCCTGGACGTAAACGGGCTGGAAGCGGCGGGTAAGAGCCGGGTCCTTCTCGATATGCTTCTGATATTCGCGAAGCGTGGTCGCGCCGATGGCGCGCAGATCGCCTCTGGCAAGCGGTGGCTTCAGCATGTTCGAGGCGTCCATCGAGCCCTCGGCCGCGCCGGCGCCGACGATAGTATGAATCTCGTCAATAAAAAGTATGACCTTGCCTTCGGAACGCTCGATGTCCTTGATGATATTTTTCAAACGCTCTTCGAACTCGCCGCGATATTTAGTACCGGCGATAAGGAGACCTAGGTCGAGAGAAACGAGTTCCTTGTCGCGCAAGGATTCCGGCACGTTGCCGGAGGCGATGCGCGTGGCAAGGCCTTCGGCAATAGCTGTCTTGCCTACGCCGGCTTCGCCGATGAGAATCGGATTGTTCTTGGTGCGGCGGGAGAGAATCTGGATGATGCGGGATATTTCCTCGTCGCGTCCGATAACCGGGTCGAGCTTGTTCTGCTTCGCGAGCGTGGTGAGCGAGCGGGTGTACTTCACAAGCGATTTGAATTTCTTGGTTTCCTTGGGTTCTTCGCTTTTCGTTTTCTTGAGTTCATCGAGCACGCGAAGCACCGTCTGGCGGTCTATCCTCATTTTGAGAAGCATGTCGTGCGCTTCGCCCGGCACGTCGAACACCGCGATGAAGAGGTGCTCGGTCGAAACGAATTCGTCTCCCAGGGAGTTCGCCACCTTACTTGAAGTCTCGATGGCCTGCGCAAGTTCCGGCGTGAGATAAATCTGGTACGAAGGCGAGATAGTCTGTCCCGTCTCCGGAGTTTCTATGGCATCGAGCACCGTGTCGGTGAGAAGAATAGTGTCCACGTCCATTTTCTCGAGAATCGAGATGACGATAGACTCTTCCTGAAGCAAGAGCGCCGCCAGGAGATGTATCGGGTTGACGTGATTCTGGCCGCGCTCAATGGCAAGCTCATGGGCCTTGCGTATCACTTCCTTCGCCTTGGTTGTAAACTGGTTGAATTGCTGCATTTTTTGCCTTTCAGAACGCTATTTTAGCAAATTTCGAACCGTTTCGCAAAATATTTTTGCCGCCTTTTTCACCTCATTTTCGCTCGTGAATCTGCCGAGAGAGAGGCGCACCGGGGTCTCGGATGGCTCCGGTTTCTGAGAGTTGCAGGCGGGTCCGGCGGAAACGAGGATTCCCTTGCGGTCAAGCGCGAGCACCGGGAGTTCCGGCAGAACGCCGGGAATGGAAACATTGATTATATTCGGAGAAATCAGAACCGCTTCCGCCCGGGGCAATGAGCGCAGAATCTCTCCGGCAAACCATGCGCTCAAAGAATCAAGACGTTTATACTCCGCTTCCCTATCCCGGACCGCGATTTCCAGAGCTTTCGCGAATCCGGCGATGAGAGGCACGGCAGGAGTGCCGGGCGGCGGCAGACTTATCTGGGCGCTGCGGCGCACTACTAGTGCGCCGCAGCCTTTCGGCCCATAGAGCTTGGCGGAATCGAGAGTCAGCAGGTCGCAGGCCAGCGCCTCAAGCCCTACGTTGTAGTAAGCCGCGGTTTGTGAAGCGTCGATATGGAGAAGCGGATATTCTTTGCCGGTTTTTCTCTTCTTCTCGCGAATTGCGCGCCCTAGCTTGTTGTCTGTAGTGACACTTGATACGAGAACAACTTCCTGACCAGCCATATTTTTGGCAGCCTCTTGTACAGAAGGATGCACCTCTCCGTCAAACACAATCCGCCCCGGTTTTACTCCGCGGATTGCCATTACGTTTGCTTCAGTGCCGCCGCCAGTAAAGATAATATCTTTACTGGCGGAACCAATGAGCTTCGCTATTTTTGCTCTATATTCTTCCACCTCTTTTCTGACCTTCTCCCCTTCTTCGTAAATGGCGTTGGGATTATAAAAGTCTTTGGAAAAATATTTCTCCATTTCCTTGCGAACTTCCGGCAAAACCGGCGTCGCCGCCGCGTAGTCGAGGTAGATTCTCTTGTTCTTTTGCCCGAATATATTCTTCAGCCATTCCATGCGGTAATCATAGTGATTTTATGCTAATCTAGCAAAGCAATGCAGCCACGCCCTCCGGTAGTAGGCATTTTCGGCCACATCGACCACGGCAAGTCGACGCTTCTTGATTTCATCAGGAAATCGAATATCGTCGAGAAAGAAGCCGGCGGTATCACTCAGCATATCAGCGCTTACGAGGTCATGCGCGCCGACGGGAGGAAAATCACCTTCCTCGACACGCCCGGCCACGAAGCCTTTGCCGGCGTACGCACAAAAGGCGCCAACGCTACCGATATCGCGGTGCTTGTCGTCTCCGGAGAAGACGGAGTTAAGCCGCAAACGCTCGAAGTTTACAAACATATTCAGGAAGCGGCCATCCCATACATCGTCGCGGTGAGCAAAATGGATAAGCCCAATGCCGACCTCGACCGCACCAAGCAAAACTTGGCGGAAAACGGCATTTACGTCGAGGGCTACGGCGGCGACATCTCCTGCGTGCCGCTCTCGGCCAAGACCGGTAACGGCGTGGACGAGCTTCTCGACATGATTCTCCTCCAGGCCGATGTGCTCGGGCTCAAGGCTGACCCGGAAGCGGCGGGCGAGGGCGTCATTATCGAAAGCAAGCTCGACCCCAAGCGCGGCATAAGCTCCGTCGCTGTTATCAAAAACGGCACCGTGCGCAAGGGCATGTTTGCCGCATCCGCCGGAACATTCGCGCCATTGCGCTATTTGCTTGATGCCGAAGGCGAGCAAGTCGAGGAACTCTCATTCTCTTCTCCCGTTCAAATTATCGGCTGGGAAACGCTTCCCCTTTCCGGCCGCGAGTTCAAAACATTTTTGAAGAAAGAAGAGGCACTTGCCTACGCGGCGGAAGCTCAGAGCACGAAATCCGAAATCCGAAATGCAGAAATTATCGAAGGAGTAATAGCGCTTCCAATAATTATCAAGGCCGACACGGCCGGAAGCCTTGAAGCGGTCGAGTCGCAGATTACCAAACTCTCGCGAGAGAGAATCGTGCCCAAGGTGATTCTCTCAGGAGTAGGCAGTGTGAGCGAACACGATGTGAAGTCGGCTGTCTCAACTCCCGGTACGCTCATACTCGGCTTCCATACCAAGGCCGATTCGGCCGCGGCCGCGCTTGCGGAGCGCTCTGGAGTCACTATTGCCCTCTTCGATATTATTTATGAACTTACCGATAAATTGAAAATTCTTCTGGAAGAAAAGGAGCCGAGAATCGAGGTTGAGGAAATAACGGGCAAAGCCAAGGTTTTGAAGCTTTTCAGCGCCGACAAGGACAAGCAGGTTCTGGGCGCGCGAGTGCTTGAAGGCAGGATTGGCGCCGGCACATCCGTGCGAATCATCCGCCGCGAGACTGAGGTCGGCAAGGGTCATGTGCGCGAACTCCAGCAAGCCAAAATCAAGACTTCGGAAGTGCTTGAGGGAACGGAGTTCGGCGGACTTATAGAATCGAAGCTTGAGATAGCGCCGGGCGACGTGCTTGAAGCGGTAACCTTGGTTACGAAGTAGGATGAGAGAAGTAAAACACAATAGAACTGAAGAAATATTACATAGATTAGCTGCTGAGTTTGTGCGAGATGAAGCATCGAAATCCTCTCTCCTCACCATCACGCGAGTTGAGCTAAGCCAGACGGGCAAAGAAGCGAAAATATTTTTCACCACACTGCCGGAGGAAGAGGAGGACACGGCTCTGAAGTTTCTGGAAAGGAAGACTCCGGAATTTCACCGCTACATCCGCGACGAGTCCCGGCTCGGCGTTATCCCGCACGTTAATTTCAAAATTGACTACGGAGAACGGAACCGTCAAAGGTTGGACAAATTAAGCTAGTGCGAGATGCCGGAATCGGACCGGCGCCACCTGCTTGGGAAGCAGAAGTTCTGCCACTAAACTAATCTCGCGGTTTTAATATATTACTTTAACTCCTTATTTAATAAAGAGGGTCGCCCCGAGAAATCTCAGGATGACCCTCTTAACCGGTTTTGCTATAGAAGTTTTTCTTGCCGCACCAGGGGCAAAACCACTTCTTTTTTCCCTTGGGGGCATCTCCGACTGTCCACCATTTATCGCAATGACGACAGGTGAAATGATGCAGGATTTCCACTGAACGCCCAACCTTCTTCAATCCAATCTTCATTTCACACCTCTTCTTGAATACATCTTTAAATACCCTACTTCAGCGATGCAATTTAATCAAATGTGGGCGGGAGAGGACTTGAACCTCCACACCTTGCGGTACCAGCTCCTAAAGCTGGCGCGTCTGCCATTTCGCCACCCGCCCGTAGTGAGGAGCTTGTGATCACAAGTTCCGGCCAGCAGGCCGGCCTCGCGACCCCCGCTCGGCTGCCTACGCAGCCTGCGCGTCGCACAAGTGCCCCGCACTTGTGCGCCCTGAAGGGATCGAACCTTCGACCTTGTCCTTAAGAGGGACCTGCTCTACCAGCTGAGCTAAGGGCGCTTACAGCAATACAGTATTTCAAAAAAGCAATGATTAATCAATTGTGGTAAAATCCAATTTGCTGGCGTAGTGGCGAAGTGGTAACGCAGCGGTCTGCAAAACCGCGATGCGGGGGTTCAATTCCCCCCTACGCCTCCGGGCCCGGGTGGCGGAATCGGTATACGCGCACGACTTAAAATCGTGTCTCGCAAGAGATGTGGGTTCGATGCCCACCCCGGGCACAAGTCCATCTATATCTGCTATATTAGAAATTCATGAAAGATAAAATTCTAGAAGGAATAATAAGAGTCACCGGCAAAGGGGTCGGCTATTTCACGCCGCCCGAAGACCCCGAAGCGGACGACTTTGAAGTCCAGCCGGAGAACCTCTTTACCGCGCTTAACCGCGATATGGTGAAGATTGAGGTTACAGGCTCTGAGCTTAAGGGCAGGAAGCAGGCCAAGGTGGTGGAAATCGTCGAGCGACACAAGATGGAATTCGTCGGCATTTTCGAGAAGGACAATACCGGCTCTTTCGTCGTGCCGGACGACAAGAGGATGTACCGGGATATCTTCATCCCGGCGGGCCAAGCTTTGAATGCCAAGCAGGGCGACAAAGTCCAGGCAAGGATTGCCGAATGGCAGGACCCCTCGAAGAGTCCCGTGGGCGAAGTAATCCGCGTCATCGGAGTTGCCGGCGAACACAATACAGAGATGATTGGCATCGTGCTTGAAAGCGGTTTCGAAGTGGACTTCCCTCCCGAAGTCGAGAAGGAGGCCGAGGCGTGGAAGCAGAAGTTTGAAAAGGAAGACAAGCTCAAAGACCGCAAAGATTTCCGCGACACTCTCACCTTCACCATTGATCCGGCCGACGCCAAGGATTTCGACGATGCCATTTCTTTCAAAAAACTTCCCGATGGCGACTATGAAATCGGCATCCACATCGCCGACGTATCCCACTTCGTGCGGGAGAGAACCGAGCTCGACAAAGAAGCGAGGAAGCGCGGCACTTCCATTTATCTCGTGGACCGCACCATTCCGATGCTGCCGGAAATCCTTTCAAACGACCTTTGTTCTCTCAATCCGAAAGAGCCCAAATACGCCTTTTCTGCCGTTTTCGTGCTTGATAAGAACGCCAAAGTTAAGAACCGCTGGTTCGGCAAGACGCTTATCGAGTCCGATAAGAGATTTACTTACGAAGAAGCGCAGGAAATTTTGGATAATAAAAAGGGACTTCATTACGAAGAGCTCCAAGCTTTAAACGACCTCGCCTACAAACTCCGCGAAGAGAAGTTCAGAAAAGGCGCCATCGAATTCGAAACTGAGGAGGTGAGATTCGAACTCGACGATAATGGTTTCCCGGTGAGAATCTACAAGAAGGCGCGCAAGGACACGCACAAGCTGGTGGAAGACTTCATGCTTCTCGCCAATCGCGAAGTGGCGACGCATATGCATGCCGCCTACAAAGGCAACGACAGGGCGGCATTCGTCTATAGAATCCACGACGCGCCGGACCGGGAGAAAATCGTGAACTTAGCCACCTTCGTCAAGGCGCTCGGCTTCGAGCTCAAGAACAAAGACGGCGAGACCACGGCCGAAGACATTACCCGCATGCTGAAGTCGGTCGAAGGAAGCCCAACGGAAATGCTTATAAAGACGGCCGCCATCCGCTCCATGAGCAAGGCCATCTACTCAACCAGCAACATCGGCCATTTCGGCCTCGCCTTCGAGTATTACACCCACTTCACCTCCCCCATCCGCCGCTATCCGGACCTCATGGTCCACCGCCTGCTCCAGCGATTCATAGAGAAGGGCCAGATAGAACAGGACGAGATTATCAAATATCAACGGCTCTCAGATGACGCCTCCGAACGCGAGATGGAAGCGGCCGAGGCCGAACGAGCGTCTATCAAGTATAAGCAAGTCGAGTACATGCATGAGCATGTGGGCGAGGAATTCGACGCTATCGTCTCAGGCGTTTCCGAATGGGGCATTTATGTCGAAGAGGTCAATACCAAATCCGAGGGCATGGTCAAGCTCCGCGATATGAAAGACGACTTTTATGAATTAAACGAGAAACTCTACGCCATAATCGGCCAGAATACCGGTAAGAAATATTCTCTGGGCGACCAGGTCCGGGTAAAACTCATCACCGCCGATACGGAGAGAAAGACTCTTGACTTCATGTTTGTTTAAGGGTATTGTTCTAACAGAAATTTGAGGTTATTTCTGGGAGCAGAGACATGTACCAAGTGACAAAGAAGACAGAGCGGACAAGGTGCTACTCCAAGCAAAAAGGGCGCGGCATATCTGTCGCTGCTCAGGCAGGTCCTCCTACGACAAACCCAGAGAATCTTCCTGGAGGATTCGTGGACTTGATTTTCAGCCGACGAATCACACTGGAAAACATGGGCCAGGAGCGCATCATCCGTCCGCTAGCAGGCGCGTATCGACAGAAGAGAATGCGGGTAACCGTTCTCAAGCTTTCGCTGGACGCGGCCCGAATGCTTCAGCTGGCGCTCAACGAAACACTCGACAATGCAGGAATCATTAAGGTACCTGCACCTGAACAGAACTCCTGAGCAAATCTCGATTCAGTGGACCGCCGGCGCACTCGCGCCGGCGGCTTTTGTATTTATTTCGCTACTTCCACCGCTTCATCGAAGGAGATTGAAAGAAGTTTTGAAACGCCGTTGCCGGCCATGGTAACGCCGTAAATGACGCCCGCGCGGGACATCGTCTCGCGGTTGTGGGTTATCAAAATCAGCTGGGATTTCTCGGAAAGCATCTCAACCAAATCGCCATATTTCTTTGAATTGGCTTCGTCGAGCGCCGCGTCCGTCTCGTCGAGGATGATGAAAGGCGGCGGATTGACCTGGGAAATGGCGAATATTAAGGCGATGGAAGTAAGCGCCCTCTCTCCGCCTGAGAGCATCATGAGCGAGCGGATTTTCTTCTTCGGCAGACTGACTTTTATCTCAAGGCCCTCATCGGCTTCATCGGCTTCGCTAGGCTCAAAAGTTTCGTCATCCAACTCAGACGCGGGAGACTTCTTGGATTCTTTCACCAGAACGAGACGCGCTTCTCCGCCGCCGAACATTTTATTGAAAAGTTTGTCGAATTCTTTATTGATTTTCTCGACGCCGGTTTCAAACTCAGTCGCCAGTCTTTCTTCAAGATCCTTGATGAGACCCTTGAGCGATTCCGCCGATTTCTCGAGGTCGAGAAGCTCGCGGGCAAGAAATGCGTCGCGCTCGGAAGTTTCCGCATGCTCCTTCTTCAGTTCTTCGCCGCCGGCCATACTCGAATCCTCGAGGCGGAGTTTGTTCTTCTCCAGCACCCTCTTGCGCTCCTCCTGTTTTACCCGAGGTTCGGATTTCATCTCTTCTTCGCTCAGAGCGAAATCTTTGAATCGGAGTGCCTCCGTCCCGGCAAGATGCCCCACTTCTTCAAGCGTCCGCTTGAACTCGGCTTCTTCGAGGCCGATTCTCTCTTCCCTGGATTTTAAAAGATTTAATCTCGAGATTAAATCTTTTTCTTCCGACATTATCCTGAAAACCGCTTTCTCCGCCTCATTGATGCTCTCCTCCTTTTCCGCGGCCGCTTTTAGCGCGGATTCGAGTTCGACCTTCTTTTTCTTAAAATCGGCAATTCTCGCTTCCGACTCGGCAATGAGGTTCGAATCCGTGCGGTGCTTCCTCTCGCTTATGAAGCTTCCAAGTCTTTCGATAATCTGCCTGATTTCGGAAAACAGACTTATTTCCCGGTACAGTTCCTCTATTTCTCTGAGTCTCACGGTCTTGAGCTCGTCGGAAGCGGAGAGCCTCTTCTCGGTCTCGATTACCCTTTCTTCGGCGAGAATCAGGCCATCGAGTTTGCCGAGTTCCCGGGTGAGGTCGTCTCTCTTCTTCTTGGCTTCGCTCAAGCCCGATTCGAATTCGATGACTTTCTTGGCCTCCGCCGATTCCTTGGAGAGTTTCTCGAGCGCCCGGTCTATCGGCCCTCTCTCTTCCTTGAGTACGGCCTTCGCCCCGGCAATGTGGAAATCCTCGCGTTTGAAATATTCCTGGGAAATCTTTATCAAATCTTCTCGCAAGCTCTCCGTCTTGGCGAGCTTCTCGACCTGCTTCTCCAGGAACTTCAGGTGGGGGGCAATCTCTTTCCTCAGAGCTTCGACCTGAACGATATTCTCGAAAGTCTTCTCAAGCTTCCTCTCGCTCTCGGCGCGCTTGTACTGGTAGATTTTCAGCCCCAGGGCGTCCTCGACCATGGCCTTGCGGTCTCTCGGATTGGCGGAAACCACCTTATCCGCCTCGCCCTGGGAAATGATGTGGTGGCCTGAGCTGCCGATGTGGGCGGAGGCCAGAAGCTCGATGACGTCTTTGAGCCGCACCTGACTCCCGTTCACCAGATATTCGTTCGTCCCGTCGCGGTGCACCACCCGCTCTATGGAAACTTCGGGGAAATCGATATCGAACATTTTCCGCAAGTTGTCGAAAACGACCTTGACGGAAGCCCGGTTGGCGCGCGGCGAGTCGCCCGAACCGTTCCAGATGAGGTCCTCGCCCTTCTTGCCTCGCATACTCTTGATAGACTGCTCGCCCAAGACGAAGCGGAAGGCCTCGGCGACGTTCGATTTGCCGGAGCCGTTGGGACCGACAATGGAGGAAATCGGCGTATTAAACAAAAAATGGCTCTTCTTGGCGAAGGACTTAAAGCCCGATAATTCAATCGATTTCAGATACATCCCCGATATTATAGCAGACCTATTTCCACCCCTTGGCTTCGAGGGCGTTTTTGGCCGCTGCCTGCTCGGCGTCCTGTTTCGACTTGCCTTCCCCTTCGCCCATCACCTCCCGGCCGACGGATACTTCGACAGTGAAGTGCTTGTCATGGTCTGGCCCTGATTCGCGAATAGTTTTATACGCCGGAGTCGCGCCGAGATGCTCCTGTGCCTTCTCCTGGAAAAGAGATTTGGCGTCAATCCACTTGCCGTCCCGCACGATGACTTCGAGAATCGGCGTAATGTGCTTCATGATAAAGTCCTTGGCCGCCTCATAGCCCTGGTCTACGTAGAGCGCGCCGATAAGCGCCTCGAGAGTGTTGGCGAGAATATAAGCCCTGGCGCGGCCGGTATCGTCTTTCTGTTCCCCTTTGGAGAGCAGAAGATATTCATTTACGCCGAGAGCCTGCGCCACCTGCGCGCAGGTGTCGGCGTTTACCAGGGCCGAGCGGAGCGAGGTCATCTCGCCTTCACTTGCCTCCTTCATGGTATTGAAGAGGTGGTCGGTAATGACAAGTTCAAGCACCGCGTCGCCCAGGAATTCCAGACGCTCGTTATGTTCAAGGCCGGAGGCCTTGTTTTCGTTGATGTATGAGCGGTGGGTGAAGGCCTGTTTGAGAAGCGCTTTGTTCTTGAAAGCCACCCCCGCCGTTTCTTCGAATTTGGTAAAGTCCATTATTTGCTTTCGGCCAGCTTAGTTATGGCCTTGGTAACGATAGGCAGAATATCATCATAAAAGTTCAGGTCAAGGATGTCCGCCAACTTGAACCATCTCACGTCATCGAGCCCGCCCTTCTCCTCCTTCTTCTCGAGGGTGAGTTCGGTGAAGGGTCCTTCCGCCAAAAAATAGGTGACATGCTTCACAATCTTGCCCTGCTCCGGGTGGAAGGTTGAGTAAGAATTTTCCCCCAGCTTTTCAACGACTTTTACCGGAACGCCGATCTCTTCCTGCACTTCGCGAATCAGCCCCTCCTCTGTTGTTTCGTTAGCTATCGAGGGATTGTCGCCAATTTTTCCTTTCGGCAAAGTCCAATGGCCGAAGACGTCATGCACGCAGGCCATGTAAATATCTTTATCCTGTTTGGCGAAGACCACTGCCCCGGCCATATTTATTACCGGCAGCTGGTCCAGGGGCACATTGCCGTATTTTTTCCTCGGTTTGGGCTGGTCGTTCTTGCCCGGCTCGCCCATCTCCTTGTACACGGCGCCGAGCACGCCGTTGACGAACCGGCCGGAGGTCTCGCCACCGAACTGTTTGGCGAGCTCTATCGCCTCGTTAATGGCGACCTTGGGCGGAACTTCTTTCCGGTCAGCGAAAAGGAGTTCCGCCAGCCCGATCCTGAGAATATTCCTGTCCACCGGCGCTATTCTCTCAAGCGGCCAGTCTGGAGCGGCCTTTGTTATGAGATCGTCGATAATATTTCTCTTGTCTAGAACAAGATTCAAAAGCCGCTCCATGAAGGGCCGGTCGTTCGACCCCGGAGCGAATTCCTGTATGTTTTTCTCAAAAATGGAACGGATTTCCTCGATTTTGCGGCGTTCGAAATCCCATTCGAATAATGTTTGTAAAACGACGGACCTTGATAGGTGCCTTTGGGACATAAAGAGCAAAAGAGCTGTTAATGGAAATTAATGAGCGTGGCTGTGCTCGTGCGACGCGGCGGCCTTCTTCGCCCTCTTCTCTAGACGGGCGCTGTGGTCTATAACTTTCCTGCCGCGATAATCGCCGGTAGCGGGAGACACTCTGTGGCGCAAATATGCGTTGCCCTGCCCGTCCTTGGCCAGGGCGGGATTCGTGAGCTTATGATGCGAACGCCTGCTGTTTGTCTGCGACCGCGTATGTCTCATTCGGACTACCATGGCCTTAATTTAGCATAAATTCTGTAAAAGGAAAGGCCTCGACGTTCTAAGACGCGAGGCCTCCAGTCGGCAAGCAACGAAGAGCAGGCAGGTGAGTCGGGTGCAGACGACCGCGAATGTATTCCAGGTCGGTCCACACCGGCGGGTAAAGGATTGTGCTACCATCTCTTACGAGCTTCTTCCGTCGGGCTCCAACACAATCCACCTTATGTATCAGATAGAAGTATCTGTCGATGTCTCCTGTCTTATCCGAGAAAAGCAGGATAGGACTCGCTTCATCTTTGATGCGATAACCTGTCTCCTCTTCAATCTCGGATCGGAGAGTCTTCTCTGGATTGCCGTTGTCTTTCAGAGAATCCATCCCCCCGGGAAATTTCAACTGTTTCTTACCCGCCGTAGGGCCTTTCGTTTCCTCGGACACTTGAACCAGGAAACGATAACCTTTCTTGGTGCGGCGAGCTATGATGCCCGCCGCGAAGTACCTTCTTCGCTCGGGTATCATATAACACCTCTCTGCTCTTGATTATACTACCTTACTTTGCCTCTGTCAACCTGCGGGTAAAACTCCTTCTATGCAGCTCCGTTAAGCCGTATTTCTGTATTGCCAGCCGGTGCATCCTCGTGCCATAGCCCTTATGCTGGTCGAAGTCGTACTCGGGATATTTCTTAGAAAAATTAATCATTTTTCTATCCCTTACTACTTTGGCGCAAATTGAGGCGAGGGAAATTACGGGAATCTTCTCATCCCCTCTTATAACCGTCAGTTGGTGCTTGAATTCGACCGGCGCCTTAATCCCGCCATCGAGAAATATTTGGGAATCGCTTCCGACAATTTCCAATCCTTTCAAGACGCGCTTGATGCCGAGGCGTATGGCGTAGGCGATGCCGTGCCTGTCTATCACCTTCTCCGATACGAGAGAGACGCGGAAGTCAAGTTCGTTATTTCTTCTGCCTTCCTCCGCCAGGGCAAACCAAAACTCGCGCTCCTCCGGCGAGAGTTGTTTGGAATCCTTTATGCCTTTGAAAAATCTTTTGTCGAATTTGTCCGGCATCCGCACCGCCCCAACAGCGACCGGACCAGCAAGTGGCCCTCTGCCCGCTTCATCGATGCCTACGATATGACTCATCAGATGTCTGTATTATACTATGCCCATGTCGAAGTTCGTCCACCTTCGCGTCCACTCCCACTATTCCCTCCTTGAGGCTTTGCCGAAGATTCCCGACCTCGTCAAGAAGGCAAAGAGGTGCGGCATGGAGACGCTCGCCCTCACCGACTCGGGCAATCTCTATGGCGCCATCGAGTTCTATAAAGAATGCAAAGAGAACGGCATCAAACCGATTATCGGCGTCGATTTCTACGTCGCTATCCGCACTCGTCACGACAAGGAGGCTCGGGTGGACAACCAGCGGAGCCGGCTGGTCCTCCTGGCCGAGAATGAGACCGGTTACAAAAATCTTCTGAAGCTCGTCACCGCTTCTTATCTCGAAGGTTTCTATTATAAGCCGCGCATAGACAAAGAACTTTTGGAGAAATATAACGAGGGGCTTATCGCTATAGCCAAAGAAGAAAAGTACTACAAAGAAATATTCGGCAAGAATTTCTTCCTCGAAAGCGAACTGGCCATATACGATGTCTATTATCTCGAACCGGAAAACCGGCCGGCCTTCGAGACGGTAAAGTCTATCCAGGAATTTATAAATCGCGGCAGTTTCGAAGAAAACGAAGACCTCCACTTCCGCACCGGAGAAGAAGCGAAGAAGGATTACAAGAAGAATCCGGAAGCGTTGAAGAAGACAGCCGAAATCGCCCTGCGCTGCAATCTCCACCTCGAGCTTGGTAGATGGGTCTTCCCCACTTACATCGCGGAGGGAGGAAAAACTTACGATGAAGAGCTTAAGGACCTCGTCTATAAAGGGCTTAAGGAGCGGGAGATCAAGGAAACTCCGGAAATTCTCGAGCGTATAGAATACGAACTCGGCGTCATCAGGAAGAAGGGCTACACGCCGTACTTCCTGGTCACCGCCGACCTTCTGCGCTACGCGCATGAGCACGGCATCCTCACCAATACCAGGGGTTCGGCGGCCGGCTCCATGGTCACGTATCTCGCAGGTATCACCACGGTCGACCCGATAAAATTCGCCCTGCCTTTCGAACGCTTCCTAAACCCCGACAGACCATCGCCGCCGGATATCGACCTCGACATCGCTGACAACAGGCGCGACGAACTCATCGAATACGCGAAGGGTATTTACGGCGTGGACCACGTGGCTCAAATCGGCACCTTCGGCACCATGATGGCCCGCGGCGCCGTGAGAGACGTCACAAGAGCTATGGGTCTGCCTTACGCTCTGGGTGACCAGATAGCCAAGCTCATACCGCTTGGCGCGCAGGGATTCCCTATGACCATCGACCGGGCCATGAAAGAGAACCCGGACCTAAGGAAGCTCTATGAAGAAAACGGTGAGGCGAAGAGCGTCATGGATATGGCTAAGTCGATTGAGGGCAACGCCAGACACATCTCGGTCCATGCCGCAGGCGTCGTCATTGCCCCTACGTCGCTCATCGACTACACCGCGCTTCAGTACGACACCAAGGGCGAGCAGAAAATTATCACCCAGTACGATATGTATTCGATTGAAGAAGCCGGCCTGCTCAAGTTCGATTTCCTGGGCATTAGAAACCTGGCTATCATCTCCGACACCTTCGCCCGCATAGAGAAGATTGATGGAAAAATTATTCATATAGAAGATATCCCGACTGACGACAAGAAAACCTTCCAGATGCTCGCGCGAGGCGAGACGGAGGGAACTTTCCAGCTCAATGGCTCCGGCATGACCAAAGCGCTTATGGATTTGAAGCCGACCAATATCCACGACATCAACGTCATGGTGGCCCTCTATCGTCCGGGACCGATGGATAACATCCAGGAATATATTGCGAGAAAGCACGGCAAGAAACCCGTCACATATCTCCATCCGAAGATGAAAGGCTTCCTCGACACGACTTACGGAGTGCTCGTCTACCAGGACGACCTTCTTATGACCGCGATTGAAGTGGCCGGATACACTTGGGGCGAAGTGGACAAATTCAGGAAAGCGGTGGGCAAGAAAATTCCCGAGGAGATGAAGAAGCAGCACGTCATGTTCGTCGAGGGCTGTATCAAGAACGGCGGCATGACAGAAGAGAAAGCCGAAGCGCTCTGGCAGCTTTTCGTCCCCTTCCAGGGATACGGCTTCAACAAGGCGCACGCGGCAAGTTACGGCCACATTGCGTATGTGACGGCTTATCTCAAGGCCAATTACCCGGCCATTTATATGTCAGCGGTTCTTACAGCCGAATCCGGCGACGTGGACACCGTGGGCATAATGGTCGCCGAGTGCAAGCGTATGGGCATCGATGTCTTGCCGCCTTCCATCAACGAAAGTTTCTCGCAATTCAGCGTTATCAAAGGCGATGACGGCAAGCACAAAATCCGCTTCGGCCTGGTCACCATCAAGAACTTCGGCCAGGGCATTTCTTCGTCCATTACAGCCGAACGTAAAGCGAACGGCAAATTCAAATCGCTGCCGGATTTCCTCGACCGGGTGAAGGATAAAAATTTGAATAAGAAATCGCTTGAATCGCTTATCAAGGCCGGCGCGCTAGATGAATTTGGAGAAAGAGGAGAATTGCTCGGCAACCTAGAAACGCTGCTCGCCTATCACAAAGAGAGAGCGAATAGCGACGATAATCAGGGTTCGCTCTTCTCCGCCGAAGCGACGCCGGCTCTGAGATTGGCCAAGTTCCCCGAAGTGACGCAGAGAGAAAAGCTCGCGTGGGAGAAGGACCTTCTCGGCCTCTATATCTCCGGCCATCCGCTCGAGGAGCACCGTGACAAGCTCTTGAGCAAGGACATGAGCATATCGAAGCTCGCCGGCATGCCGGACGGCGCCGTGGCGGTCATCGGCGGCATGGTCGAGGAAGCGAGAGACGTATTGACCAAGAACAACGAACGCATGGTCTTTATGAAGCTCTCCGACTTCTCGGGCACGGTCGAAGTGGCCATCTTCCCGCGCGTCCTCTCCGAATTCCGCCAGTTCGTCGAACCGCAAACCTGCATCGCCCTCAAGGGCCGCGTAAGCAAGCGCAAAGGCGATACCTCCTTCATTGCCGAAAAGATTAAGGCCTTGTAGGATGTAGCAATGAGCAAAATCGAAGAAAAACGCCATTCTCTCGCTCACCTCTTGGCGGCGGCGGTTCTTGAGCTTTATCCTGATGCCAAAAATACTATCGGTCCGGCTATAGACAACGGCTTCTATTACGATTTCGACTTCCCTTCTCCCATTTCTGACACTGACCTCAAGGAAATCGAGAAGAAAATGAAGAAGCTCTCGAACGGATGGAGGGGCTTCGAGAAAAAGGATGTGACGGAGAAAGAAGTCAAGGAATTTTTCAAAGACAACCCTTACAAACTTGAACTTATCGACGAGATTGTCTCCAAGGGCGAGCCTCTTACCTTATACACTTCCGGCCAATTCACCGATCTTTGCCGCGGTGGGCATGTCGAGGAAATGAAGGAAATCGAGCCGGATTCCTGGAAACTCTCCCACTTAGCCGGAGCATATTGGCGCGGAGATGAGAAGAACAAAATGCTTACCAGGATTTACGGCTTAGCTTTCGAAACCGGAGAGGAGCTCGAAGCGTACGAGAAACAGCAGGAAGAAGCCAAAAAGAGAGACCACAGAAAACTGGGGGCAGAACTCAATCTTTTCTCCGTCGACGAACGGCTTGGCCAAGGCTTGATTTTGTGGCATCCAAAAGGCGGTATCATTCGCAAAGAAATTGAGGATTACGAAAGAGAACTAGTTTTGAAGCATGGCTATGACTTGGTATATACACCTCATATTGCCAGCGAAAAACTCTTCATGGAATCAGGGCATTTGGAAAACTACATTGACAGCATGTATGGCCCAATGGAGATTGAGGGAGAAAAATACCGTCTCAAACCAATGAACTGCCCGGGGCATATTTGTATTTACCAATCACGCGTACACTCTTATCGCGACCTCCCGCTACGTTTTGCAGAATTCGGCACGGTTTACCGCTATGAATTAAGTGGCACGCTCCAAGGTCTCTTACGTGTACGCGGTTTTACCCAAGATGATGCTCACATATTCTGCACACCCGAACAGGTAGAAAATGAAGTGAAGGAACTACTCTCCCTAGTTGATGAGATGCTTAAGACTTTTCGCTACCCTTACTCTATCGAACTTTCAACCAGGCCAGAGAAAGCCATCGGTTCAAGCGAAGTGTGGGAAAAGGCTGAAAATCTCTTAAAGGAAGTATTGGAAAAAGAAGGTAAGGAATATACTATCGATGCCGGAGGAGGGGCTTTCTATGGTCCGAAACTAGACTTTAAACTTATTGATTCTCTTGGACGAAAGTGGCAAGGCCCGACAGTGCAACTTGATTTTAATCTTCCGGAAAGATTTAAGATGGAATATATAGGATCAGATGGCAGGGCCCATAGACCAGTAATGCTCCACCGAGTATTAGTAGGGTCGATGGAGCGATTCTTTGGTGGCTTAATAGAGCACTACGCCGGCGCTTTTCCTCTCTGGCTCGCGCCCGTGCAGGCGAGAATTCTCCCCATCGGTGAAGCGCATTTCGAATACGCGACGAGTGTTTTGGATAAAATGAAAGCGGCCGGCATTCGCGCCGAGCTCGACGTTTCGGACGAGACTTTGGGCAAAAAAATCCGTAATTTCAAAACTGAGAAGATTCCCTACGCCCTAGTAATCGGAGACAAGGAACTTAATGATAAAAAGGTCACCGTCGAAAGCCGCGACAGGGGCAATGAAGGAGCTCAGGGCATCGAAGAACTGATAGAGAAACTCAAAACGGAAATAAAAGAGAGAAAATAAATTAAAAGGCCTCGGTTCTGGGCTTTTTAGTTATGAACGTTAATATTTAATGTTTTCGGACGCATCAGAGGGAAAAGCTGGGTTTCGCGAAGCGGTTTGTCGACGAGGAAGGCGAAGAAGCGTTCGCCGAAGCCGAAGCCGAAGGTTGGCGGCATGCCGTATTCGAGCATCTCGACGAATTCGTCGTCGGGCATCATCGCCTCTTCGTCTCCCCTCTCGATAAGCTCTTTCTGCTTTACAAATCTCCTGGCCTGGTCCATAGGGTCATTGAGTTCCGCGTGAGCACGGCCGATCTCGCTCCCGGCAATGATGACCTGGAAGGTCTTAGTCAGATTCGGATTGTCCGGATGCTCTTTGGAAAGCGGGGCGATGAGCTTCGGATGATTGATGAGAAACGCCGGGCCGGAAATGGATTTGCGGCAATGTTTCCACAAGCTGTCGGTCATCCTCTCGCGATTCTCGCCGTCGTACTTGACGCCAAGCTCTTCGAGCTTCGAGCGAAGTTTGTCTTCGCTGTCGTTGATTACATCAACACCGGTCATTTTCTTCACCGTCTCGACGTAATCCAGGTCCTGCCATTCATCTTCGAGGTCGAATTTGTGCCCCCTGGTTTCGAAAGTAGATTTGCCGAAGACCTCCCAGGCGACGGTCCTGTAAAGTTTCTTGATTAATTCCTTGCCGTTCTCGAAATTCATGTAAGCGGCGTAAAATTCCATATTGGTGAATTCCTGGAGGTGCTCCGGAGAAGAGCCCTCGTTCCGGTAAACGCGGCCGATTTCAAATGTTTTCGGGAATCCTCCGGCCATGAGACGCTTCTGCCATAGCTCGCCTACGGAAATGCGCAGATAAACATCGACATCGAAATCGTTATGATGAGTTTTGAAGGGCCTGGCCTCGGCGCCGCCGGTGGTAACTTCGAGTGTGGGCGTTTCCACTTCCATGAATCCCTCTTTTTTCAAAAAGTCTCTGACCGATTTCCAGAATTTCTCCTTGAGCTCGAAAATCTGCCTCACTTCCGGATTCGAGAGCAAATCCAAATAACGCTTGCGGAAGCGCTCTTCGACATCGGAGAGACCGTGCCACTTCTCGGGCAGGGGCAGAAGCGATTTCGAGAGCATTTTTACCTCCCCGGCGAGGAGGGTCTTCTCGTCTTGTTTGGTGAGGAAAAGCGTGCCTTTCACCTCTACGAAATCCCCGATGTCAAAAGCTTGTTCGAAGAGTTCGAAATTTTCGTCCGAAATCGGGTCGCCTTTTTTGAGAAATATCTGGAAACGGCCAGACCCGTCATTGATATCAAAGAAAATAATTTTCCCCTGCGCCCGAAGAGACATGATGCGGCCGGCCAGAACCATTTCTTTCTCTGCTTCGAATTCTTTTCTTGCTTCCGCGCAAGTGTGAGTACGGGCAGTCGAAGCCGGATACGGATTTATACCCTTCTTCTCCAGAAGTTTGAGCTTCTCAAACCTTGCCGCACGTATTTCCTCTAGTGAGCTCATTTACTTAATGTCGGTAATCTTATACGACATTGTACCAGAGGGAGTTTCAAATGAGAACGTGTCCCCTTTCGACTTGCCGAGAGCGGCAGAGCCCAGGGGCGAGCGGGTGGATATCATGCCTTTGGAAGCATCGGCTTCCTCCGAGCCCACGATGGTGAAAGTTTTCTTGCTTTTATCCGACTCACGCTCAAGGGTTATGACCGAGCCCACGCCCACGAGACTCGCGTTCTGGACGGAGACAATTGCCGCGGTCTTGAGAATTTTCTCCAGGCGGCTGATTCTGTCCTCGAGCACGGCCTGGCTGTCGCGCGCTTCCTGGTATTCGTGGTTCTCGGAGAGGTCGCCGAGAGACTTGGCATATTCAAGCGCTTCCGCCACTTCTTTGCGCTTGACGGTCTTGAGATTTTGAAGTTCTTTTTCCAATTCCGCGAACTTCTCTTTGGTCAGATATTCCTGAGTTGCCTCCATGGAGCTGTTGCTATGAATAATGGCCAGTAATGATACTCCCCAACCGTCTTTAAAGCAATCATAAACTGTTTATTGGAAATATTCCGGGGAGTAGATGGACATCCAATCGAGCACTTGCCGCATGACGGAGGTAGCGCCGATAGTATTGGTGGAAGGGCCTTTCTCCATAATGACCGCCCAAGCATAGCGCGGATTGTCATACGGGAAGAAGCCCACCGACCACGAGTGCACGTACTTCTTGCCCGCGCCAAGCTCGGCCGTGCCGGTCTTGCCCGCCGCCGCAACATATGGCACGTTGAGACCTACGGAAGTGCCGTAGGTCACGCTCTCCCTCATGCCTTCGCGCACCACCTTCCAATCTTCGTCGCGGAAAGAGATTGTCCTCACCGCGACGGGCGTCGAACTCGCGAGAAGCGTGGGTTTAAGAACTCTTCCCTTGTTCGCTATGGCGGCAACGAAGCGCACCGCCTCAAGCGGCGTAAGCTGGGTGCCGTATTGACCGATTGCGGTAATGTAGGTATCTCCCAAGCGCCAGATGTCGCCGTCGAATTTCTCCGCCTTCCATTCCGGCGTCGGTATGAGCCCGGTCTCTTCACCCAGAAGCTCAATGCCGGTGGGCTCCTCGAGCATGAACATTTTGAAATATTTGTCGATGAGGCCGATGCCGAGACCTTTTTGCCCACCGAAGCCGCCGCCGATCGAGTAGAAGTAGGTGTCGGAAGAGACGGCAATCGCCTCCTTCATGGCCGTCCAGCCGTGCGCCTTCCAGTCGCCGAAGACGGAGGGCTTGTCCGGGTCGTAAGGATTGGGAACAGTGATGGAACCTGTAGAGAGAATTTCCTTATTGGGAGAAATTATCTTCTCATTCAGAGCCGCCAATGCGAGTATCGGCTTCACGATGGAGCCGGGCGTGTAGAGACCGCCAACCGCGCGGTCGAGGAAGGGTTTGCCTCCACCCTTTATCAAAGAATCGAAAGTTTGCTGGTCAACCCCTTTGGTCATGGCGTTCTGGTTGTATTCCGGATAGCTCGTGAGTGCGAGAATTTCGCCGGTATTGACGTCCATAATCACTCCGGCTCCGCCGACGAAGCCGCTAGTTCTGGCGAGCGCCGCGATGGCCTCGTGCATGGCCTGGGTAACCCCGGCATCAATCGAGAGAGTCAATGTCTTGCCGTCCACGGGCTTCTCCACGATGCTTTCGGAAGTAACAGAGCCCTCAACATCCGTTTCCACAAGCTTCTCGCCGTTTTTACCCCGAAGAATTTCGTCATAGGCGCGCTCGACGCCGTCGCGCGGCCGGTACTCTTTGTCATAGTAAATGCCCGAACTATCCATCTTCGGATACTTCACGTAGCCCACGACGTGCGCCAAGCCCTGCATGGGGGCATAAATGCGCCCGGCGAAGTCCGCGTCATCCCCCTTGATGCTGTTCTCGGCAAGCGTAACGCCGTTTCGGTCGAGGATAATGCCGCGGTTGGCGAAGATGGTGGTTTCCTCCAGACGGTTACGGTCGGAAATCTGAGCATACACTTCGCCATCCTTCCCTGAGAGCATCCAGAGTTTGCCGGCCAATACCAAAATGATGATGCTTAACACAATCTTCACGACCGTGAAGGTCGTGTTGCCCATGGGCCGTTCAATCCTGCCTTCGAGCGCGTACTCGTCGAATCCAGGCAAGTTGGCCGAATCGAGGAAGATGTCCTCTGGATTTATTTCCTGATATTTTATATTTTTTATAACTTTTCTACGCATAGGTGCGAAGGCGACGCCTCACAGGCACAACGACGGCAAGGAGTACCGCGCTATAGAAACCGAAGGTTGAGAAAATTGATGCAAGAGAGCTGACTCCGGGGCCGTACAAGGCATCTATGAGGAAAGCGATAAGCACTCCTTCCCAGAAAAACGGCAGGACAATGATAGCCAGCGCCAGCGCCGGAAGGTATATGTAACTCGGCAGGAAGATTACCGAAAGAATCAGTACGATAGAGCTTATGACGCGGAGGTTCTTCATTATGGTCTTATCAAGACGAAGCGGATGTTGAAAATGTTTGCCGGACTCACGGCGAGAACTTGCTTGAAAGAGTCGGTCGGTTCCATAGCCACATCGCCTACCACCGCCACCAGCCGCCCGGCAATATCGGCGGAAAGAATTCTGTCCCCTACCGACACTTCTGTCTCTCTCGGCACCGTCACGCGGAAGTTGCCTCCACCCGCGCCCTCAAGAGTAACGGGGATGCCGTGGCGCTCAAGCACCGCCGCTGTTTTTTCGCCGGACGTTGACAAAAGTCTTACCTTCGCCGAAGAAGCGAAGGCGTCCGCAATCGTGCCGAGAAGTGGCCCTTCGGACATAAAAACTCTTTCTCCGGCCGCGACTGTATCGCGCGAGCCTGCATCAATGATGAAAGTGTCGTAAGGAATCTGCGGCGGACGGGCCAAGACGGATGCCGCCACGCCGCCCTCCTCCTGTCTCCTGCCGAGGAGGGCTGCGACGGATTCGTTCTCTCCCAGTCCCGGCGCTTTCGCGGCAAGTTCAATCTCTAAAGCAGCCAATCGTTCGCTAAGCCGCGCGTTCTCGGAAATCAGCGAATTTTTGGTCCGGAAAATTTCCAAAAATCCCGAAACTCGGGTTCCGACCCAAGTCTCGGAGCGCCACAGGGGAGACACCAGGGAGATTACCGGCCCGGACAGGAAGAACAATAAGATTGTGCCCGCCGCGAAGAGGCCCAGAAGCACAAGTGAGAGCTTCACAATCGGGCTTCTCGGCCTATTTCTTTGGAGGTAATTCATCTTCATTGGCGACAAGCACGTCCTTGAACCTTTCGATGTCTTCGAGAATGATGCCGCAGCCGCGAGCAACGGCGGTCAGCGGGTCGGCCGGCACATGGACGGGGATATTAATCTCTTCTTCGATGAGGTCCGCCAGACCTTTGATAAGCGCGCCACCGCCGGAGAGATGGAGTCCGCGCTGCATAACGTCGGCGAGAATTTCCGGCGGAGTGGATTCGAGCACTTCGCGCACCGCCTCGATGAGCGCCTCGATAGACTGCGCCAGAGCTTCGCGGATATCGGTATCAGTAAGAATCACTTCCTTGGGAAGCCCTGTTACAAGGTCTCTGCCCTTGACCGGCGCCTCAAGCGGCGCGTGCGTCGGCATGACAGAGCCAATGGAAGTCTTTACCGCCTCGGCCGTCTTATCGCCAATGAGAATCTTGAACTGGTTTCTGACGTACGAAATGATGTCTAAATTGAAGCGGTCCCCGGCGATGCGCAGGTTCTTCGACCTCACCACTCCGCCAAGCGATATGACTGCGATGTCAGTTGTGCCGCCGCCGATGTCGATGACCATGGAACCGGCCGGCTCGTGAATTGGAAGCCGCATGCCGATAGCCGCCGCCATCGGCTCCTCGACGATGTGCACGACGCCCGCACCGGCGTTCCTGGTGGCGTCGCGCACGGCGCGAATTTCGACATTGGTGATATTTGAAGGCACCCCGACAACGACTCGGGGAGATAATAACTTTCTTGAACCCGCGGTAGCCCGGCTCAAGAGATACGCCACCATC
Source organism: Candidatus Zambryskibacteria bacterium RIFCSPLOWO2_02_FULL_51_21 (assembly GCA_001824255.1). GTDB lineage: Bacteria > Patescibacteriota > Minisyncoccia > Phycocordibacterales > Zambryskibacteraceae > UBA5004. The sequence goes on along the minus strand of MHWQ01000002.1, from coordinate 85,729 downwards.
TCTTCCGTCGTTTCGAAATCGGAAATAACGCCGTCAACCAAGGGCTTCACGGCCACAATGTGCTCCGGCGTTCGGCCAAACATGGCTTTTGCTTCCGTGCCGATGGCGACAATCTGGCCGGTCTTCTGGTTTACCGCCACGACCGATGGCTCATTTACCACAATGCCCCGCCCGCGCATGTAGACCAGGGTATTGGCCGTGCCGAGGTCGATGCCAACATCGTGGGACAGATGCCTTTTCCAGTTTTTTAAATTAGGCCAATTCATTTATAAGTTCTTTCAATGGAAGTTCGCGCGTCTCGCCGGAAGCCCGCGATTTGACTTCAAGCATGCCGGAAGCAAGCGCCTTCTCCCCGACCACCACTCTCGTCGGGATGCCGATGAGGTCGGCGTCGGCAAATTTCTCGCCGGCTCTAGCGTCTCGGTCGTCGTAGAGAACTTCCACCCCGGCCGCCTGAAGCTTTTCGTATGCCTCGTCAGCCAGTTTCTTCGAGTTCTCCGAAAGCGAGAGCAGATGAACCTTGAACGGCGCCACCGCCTCGGGCCAAACCAGGCCCTTATCGTCGCCAAATACTTCCGCGAGCACTCCCATAAGTCTTGTGATGCCTATGCCGTAAGAGCCGAGATAGACCGGGGTTTTGTTCCCCTTCTCATCGTTGAAATAAAGTCCCATCTGCTCGCACTTCTCGGTGCCGAAAGTGAAGATGTTTCCTACCTCCACAGCTTTCTTTGGGTCACCTTTTTTCTCCACTTCTCCGTTTACGGCAACCTTCCCATTTTCGTCAGTTATATAAATCGTATCTTCACCGGCTTCGCAGAGAGTTTGAAACTCGTGGCTGAATTTATCCGTAAAAAAACCTCCCGAAGCAGAAGTGACGTAGGTAATGTCACCCAAACCGACCTTTCTAAAAACATTCAGGTACGCTTCAGTCGCCTTGTTGTAAAAAGCCATATGCTCCTCTTCGTTTCGAGCAAAAGAATACATGTCCTTCATCAGAAACTCTCGGCCGCGCAGGATGCCGGCCTTGGCTCTGACTTCGTTTCTCAATTTGTTCTGGAACTGGTGCACATAGACGGGCAGGTCGTGATAGCTTGCGATATGCGAAGTCATGAGATTGGTAATCGGCTCTTCGTGCGACCAGCCGAAGCCCACCTCGCTGCCGGATTTCAGCGTAGACTTGAACCAGACATCCACCTTCTCATCGCTCCAGCGGCCGGTCTTTTCCCAAATCTCTTTGTTCTGAAGAGTCGACATGAGAAATTCCACCGAGCCAAGCGCTTCCATTTCTTCCGAAACGATTTTTTTGATTTTGTCGACGACTCTCAATCCCAAAGGCAAGAGAGAATACACGCCGGCGAGCTCTTTATTTATAAACCCGGCACGGGTAAGGAGGATGGCGTTCTTGGAGACTTCGTCCGCGGGCGCTTCGCGGCGCGTCTTGGTAAACAGCTGAGACTGCTTCATGCCGCTATTATAGAGAAAATCGGCCTATATTGAAACATTCAACATACTTTACAAAACACACTTTTCGTGATAAGTTTTTTGAATCCCGGCCTGCGGCTGTGCCGGCTGCGACCGCCCGAGGCTGTGAGTAGGGTCGGTGAAGACCCGCCAATCTCACTGCTTGTCCGGACTGCGACACCAGCATCCGCAAATAGGCGCGCCGCGGCGCCGGGACTGTCCTCGATTTCTCGAGGACGGTTTTTTATTTAGAAAATATTCCTCACGTCTCTCACGGTAATAAGAATCATGAGGAAAATGAGAAGGGCGAAACCCATGGCATTCACGGCGTTGAAGAACCGCGGCGGAATTTTCTTCCTTGTCGCCGATTCAATCGCCACGAAAACCAGCCGTCCGCCGTCGAGCGCCGGGAAAGGCAAAAGATTGATGATGGAAAGATTTATTGAGAGAAGGGCGGTGAAGGTCACGAGATAAGAGAGCCCTAGTTGGCGAATCTCCCCCACCATGCCGACGATGCCCACTGGCCCCGTCACGGCCGTAAGGTCGGCCCGGCCGAGAACGGCCTGCGAGATGAGAGTTCCTATGGCCTTGCCGGTAAGCCAGGTAAGCGCGGAGGCTGTTTTGAGCCCCTGCCACAACGCTTTGTGCGGAGGAAGTCTCACCGTGCCGATGGTCTCCATCGAGATTCCTATCGCCCTTGTCCCCGGCAAAATGCCTGTTTCGGGTGTCACGGTTTTTTGCAAAATTTCCTTGCCACGTTGAATATCGAATCTTATCGGGCCGGCCGAGCTCTTGATATAACTCGTCGCTTCCTCCGGAGTGAAGCTTCGTATCACATCGCCCACTTTGAAACCGGCCAGCGCCGCCGGCGAACCGGGCACAACGAGAGTTATGACGGTGTGCGGATTCGTGAGAGGCAAATCCATACCGGCTGGTGATGGAATCCCGGTCATGAAGCCGAGCGAGATGAGAAGCCAGGCGAAGAGGAAGTTGAAGAATACTCCGGCCACGAGAACCGCGGCCTGTATGCCGCGATTCTTCGACTGGAAACTTTCCGGAGATTTCGCATTCTCTTCCGTCGGACTTTCGCCGTATATCTTCACGAAGCCGCCGAAGGGCAGCCAGTTTAAGGTAAAGTCCGCTCCCTTCCATTTGAAAAGTTTTTTGGCCAGTGGCGGATAACCCAGGCCGAATTCGTCTACTCTGATTCCGAATTTCCTCGCGGCCAGAAAGTGCCCAAGTTCATGCACAACAATCAAGGCGCTCAGGATTATAAGAAAAATTATTACTGACATTATTCGAGGATTTCTTTTTGCTTTCTTTCCGCCAGGTCTTCAAGCTTCTGATTCGCGTCATCAACTTGTTTTTGAAGCTCGTTCTTTACGCGCTTTTGCTCATCTTCGCTCAAGTCACCTGTGACATTCAGAACTTTTTGCCTTTCGTTTCTCACCTTGATGCGAGCTTCTTCGAGTTTTTCTTTCGCAAGCTTTTGCAAAACTACTCTGCGTTCGCTGGTAAGAGACGGGAACGAGAGACGCAGGCCGGCCGAGTCGAGAGCGACAGAGAGACCGAGATTCGATTCTCTTACCGCGCGGTCTATGTCCTTGCCCACCCCCTGGTCCCCCCAAGGCACGACGCGAAGAGTCTTCGGGTCTTCGAGAGAGACGGTGGCAAGCTGACTTATCGCCATTTTCGAACCATACGCTTCCACCAGAACGGAGTCGAGTATGGCAGGCGTCGCCCGGCCGGTATTGAGCCCCGCGTATTCCCTCTTGAGCCACTCGAGAGCCGCATCCGTAGACTGTTTGAACTGGGAAAAATTGTATGCCATGAATTGATTATAACATTTGGCTTTGGTGTTAGATATTATCTAACACCAAAGCCAAATGCTCGAGGATGAGGCGGCTTGAAGCGGAACGGTCATCGGAAAATTTCCTCACATCATAAATTTTCTTGGACCTGGTGAGAGCGAGCAGCTCATCGAGGAATACGGACAAGTTTTCTTCTTTATCCACGAATTTTTTGACGAAATTCAGCCTGTCTTTGATTGGAAGCCTCAGAAATTTACTAGCTTCATTAGCTTCACTAGCTTCGGAGCTTAAACGAACGACGCGCATGCGTGAACAAAGCGTCGGAATTATCAATTCCTCTTCGCGCGCCGCGAGAAAAAAATGAGTGTTCTCGACAGGGTCTTCAAAAGTTTTGAGAAGCGCGTTCTGGGCTTCGCGCGTAATCTTCACCGGCGCGATTAGAAAAATTTTTCTGTCCGTAAATGCTTTCCGCACCGCGGACTCAGACAACTTCCTCGCGTCACCGATGCCGAAGACATCATCTTTGAATACAAAGTAGTCCGGCGACCCGGTCAGGTCGCCGACAAATTCACGCAAGTATTTCTCCGCTTGTTCTGCGGAACCTACCAATAAATACGCGTGATGCATTTCTATCTATTTCTCCACTTTCAAAAGTTCAACCTCGAAGACTAGAGTCGAATTGGCGGGGATTGGTCCCCTGCCCTTGCCGCCATAAGCGTAGTCCGGAGCGATGACAAGCAGTCTCTTGCCGCCCTCGCGCATACCCTGGATACCCTCTTCCCAGCCGCGGATGACTTGGCCCGCGCCCAGAGTAAAGGTGAAGGGGGTATTGGAATCCCGCGAACTGTCGAATATCTGACCGTTCACAAACTTTCCAACGTAATGCACCGTGAGCTTGTCGCCCGGCTCCGCGAGAGCGCCTTGGCCCGCTACCACATCTTGAGAAGCATATCCTGTTTGAGGCATTTGATTGTTTTGATTTTGCGACTGGCTTTTAAAAAGGCTCATGAAGGGTCCCGAGAAGAACAAATATCCGATAAGACCGAGACCGGTGGCGACTGCTATATATTTTGTTTTATTCATATGTGACCTATATGATATGATAGCAGCATGGATGATGCAACTCTCGCCAAGTATCGTGTAGCAGAAATAGCAAAAGAATTCACGGAGGGCTTCAAATTTCTTGCGGATTACCCCAAATCGGTTACCTTCTTCGGCTCCAACCAGACGAAAGAGAGCGACCCCTACTACCAGAGCGCGCGCTCACTTTCCGCCCGCCTGGTCAAGGAGTTCGGCTACTCGGTCGTCTCCGGCGGCGGCCCAGGAATAATGGAAGCGGCCGACCGCGGAGCTTACGAGGCCGGGGGCAACTCTATCGGCCTTCTCATCCGCCTGCCGAACGAGCAGCCGGTCAATCCGTATATTACAAAAAGCATCAGCTTCTATTATTTCTTCGCCCGGAAAGTCTGCCTCTCGTTCGGGGCGGAAGTTTTCATCTTCTATCCGGGCGGCTTCGGCACTCTCGACGAATTTTTCGAATTAATCACGCTGATTCAGACAAAGAAAATAAAAAACGTCCCTCTCATCTGTGTGGGAAGTGAATATTGGAACAAGGTCAGAGACTTCATGCGGGAGGAAATGCTCGCGAGAAAGGCCATCGAGCCGGAGCATCTCGACCTCTTTACCATCACCGACAGCCACGACGAGATTGTAAATATCATCAAGAAAACTCCTGTGCGCTCTTCCATTCCCTTCTCCGGCCCAGTTTCTGGTGTTGACCAACAAATCCCCGCGTGATATAATATAGATAGACAAACGTCTTTGACACTGGAGGTTCAGCATGTGGATTGTCTTATGGTCGGCAGCACTTACCGTGCTTGTCGGAGTTCTCTTCTGGCTGTTGAGATTCGGGATTCCGTGGCTCATCGTCACGCTCTCGAAACTCGATGTCTGGTGGAGCCCGTTCAGAGCCCTGCCGCCGGCGGGAGAGATGTACATTCTGGTAAGCGGAGATCCTGATGGACCGTTCGATCAGATTATCGAATCGGTCATCGGCTACCGCTACGATCGCGATAGCCAGATCTTCGTGCCGGATCCAACCAAACGGCCGGAGAGAACAGGGATACTCGGCCAATTAGGTGTCGCCAAGGTCGGATTCTTCAAATATTTTCTGTGGCGCGAACTGCGTTACAGCAAGTGGGAGAAGAAACCGGACCCGTCGACAGACTGGAGCCTCGTTTCGAAAGTCCGCGGGGACAAGAAACGGCCCGAAAACAGTCCTTCGATTTTCTTCCGCTACAACATGGCGACAAAGATTGAGGGAGCCGAAACCATCGGCAACTTCCCTGTCGACGGCATCGTGGTCTTCACCGCCGAGCTTGAGAACCCGATAAAGGCCTTTTTCTACGCCGGCGGCTGGGAATCCCAGACGACGGCTGCCGTCCAGGGCGCTTTCCGGGAATATGTCTCGAGGAAAGACATTCAGGGATTGCGGGAAGACGAAGCGTCCGGCGCGAATCAGCTCATCGCCAAGCTCAAAGGATTGAGCGAGACATCTGGCGAGTCGAAGGGCTTGCGCGAGTCGTTCGGTGTGAAAATCATCGACGCGCGCTTCGTCACTTTCGACCTCACTAGCGGCGACAAGAAGATGACGGACGCCACTCGCGCTCTCGAAATCGCCAAGCTCACCGCCCTGGCGCAAAAGGAGGAAGGCAAAGGAGAGGGCGATAAAAGGAAGGCCCGAGCGGAAGGCATTCGGGAAGAACTGGCTGCCTGGGGCTCAAGTCCAGTCGGTGCGCAGATAGCCATGGCCGAGGCAATCAAAGTAGCTCAGCCCAACGTCATTGGCGGTAACATCGTCACAAGCGTAGACGCTGAGAGAAAGAAGTAGTTCCAATGGGGGCCGGACGCAAGTCCGGCCCTTGACTTTTTATAAATTTAGGAGTATAATTGAAACAGACTGAAGATTGTGAGGTTTTATGAAGATAAAGAGAGTTGCGCTTGAAGCCATCTGGCTTGTGCTCGCCGCTTGGGTGAGAGCGAAAATCAAACAGTGGAGAGCAAGACGAGAAACGCCGGCTCTGGCTCAGATTCGGGTGAACTTGATAGCACCGCGGCCTATGCGTCGACCAGTTCTGAGCCCAGCACCAGCTGCGTCGACCACCACACCCACACCGAAGAAGGGTCTTCCCTTCAACCAGCGGGTAGCATGGCTCGCGATTGCTACATGGGCACTGGTAGGGTTGGTAATTGTCTACAAATTATCACCTCAGCTATACCTGCCCAGACCGACGCTCCCGTCGCTTCCCTCTTTCTCGTTCACGGGCATTGCCCTTTCGGTGATGCTCAAGATGCTCCTGGGCATCGTCATTGGCCTAGCGATCATCGCCGTTATGACGATTCTCGCTCTGCGGCCGAAGAAAAGTACGACGAGAAGTACCACGGCGCAAGAGATGTGGAAGCCTGTTGCTCGTGCGGCAGTCTGGCTACTCGTTCTGGCTGTCGCCATCGGCGCCGGATGGTACGGGTGGAGCAAGTGGCCGTGGTGGATAAACGCCGAGCCGGCGAGAGCATACGTTTCTGTCCGTTCTCCGGACACGACGTACACAGAGTTCGTCACCCCCGACCATCCCGTCGAAGGCATCATGCCGCAAGACTATCGGATGGACTGGTGGGAGAAGAAACCCGACGGCTCCACAGTCAGCCGCGGCGAACCATCGAGACTCGACAGCCAGGTCGAATGGCGCGGCACTAGGAAAGTCCGGGTATTCACTTCCAAGCCCGGTATAGACCAGGTGGAACTGAAGATTCGGGTCTACCGCTGCACGACCGAGACACCGTGCTGAAACCTAACACAAAGGGCGTCGCGTTGTTAACGCGACGCCCTTCTTCGTTTCCGTATATTTCCGAATTCAGCGATTGAGATACTGAGGGGCATCGACACCCAGAGTTCCGAGTATGAGGTGTATCAGTCCGTAAGCCGAGAACATGATGAACATGCCCACGAGCCCCCAGATAATCTTTCCCTTGCCTTCCTCCCGCTTGGCATCAGCTGTTTCCGAAGAGATAAACTGGAATATCCCCCAGAAGAAGACAAGTAACGCTACCGCGAAAGCCAGCCCGATAATCGGATTGAGGATAAACTGGTTTATCTTGTTGAGGAGCGGAACGATGGTCATCCTAGAGTCCCGGAACGGTCGGAACGGCTTGAGGAGTCGCCTCCGGAGTGACGCCAATGGCGTTGCCGATGAAGCGGACGAGTCCCCAGACAGCCACCATCACGAAGAGAGCGATGAGACCCCAAATCATGAGCTGCTGGCCGGCCTTATGAGCTTCCTCGCCTGCGGCGGAGAAGATGAACTTGACCAAGCCCCAGAAGAATACCAGGAGCGCTATCGCCACTACGATAGGCAGAGCGATGTTTACCAGTCGGCCGATGGAGCGCAGAAGAGTCTCAAGATTGCCGAGGTTCTGGGCGAAGGCGACCGCCGGAGCGAAGGTCAGTGCTGTTAAAGCGATTTTTTTCATTTTTACTGCTACTTACTACTAATTACTTACGTATTTAATGATACGTCAATAGGCGAAAACCGCAACCATACTATCCACGGCTTTTATTGGAAGGTGGGTATGGTGGGATTGGTCTTGTCGAGGTTGCCGAATAATTCTATTTCCACGAATTTGATAATCCCCCAGACGGAGACCATGACAAAGAGTGCTATGAGACCCCACTGCATCAATCTTTTGCCGGCGGCTGTCTCCTTCTCATCTCCTGCTTTGAAGATGAACTTGACCAGCCCCCAGAAGAAAGCAAGCAGGGCCAAGCCGGCCATTATGAGAATCAGGGCTCTCACGAGAGACGAGCCCTCAAGAATCAGGTCGGATGTTTTCGGGAACGCGGCAAAAGCGACCGCCGGGAACAGTATTGCGGCAAGAGGCACAATTTTAATCAATTTTTTCATGTCTTTAATTATAAGTTATTTGTTCGTGGGCAGGAAGGGAACCCCAAATCCTGAAAAGCCGAGTTCTCCGTAGGCGAAGCGCAGGATGCCCCAGACCGAGACCATCACGAAGAGAGCGATGAGACCCCACTTCATCAGGTTCTTGCCCTCCCCCACCGCCTTCTCATCCCCGCTCACATTGTATATGAATTTGGCGAGGCCCCAGAAGAAGGCAAGCAGGGCGAGCGAAGCGACGAGCGGCACGAGCAGTAGCACCAGGTCGAGAAACATCTGGACTATATCGCCGAATGTCCTGGGGTCGGTATTCATAAAGTTACATGAGCTTGCTAATGGTGTTCTGTATAACCTGCGATAGAGTCCAGGCGCCGAGAAGCACCGCCGACCCAATAGCGACGTAGAGCAGGGTCCTATGTGCTTCTTCAATCTTTTTGGCATCGCCACGGGCCATGACATATTTGAAGCCGGCATAAATGAAGCCGATGACCGACAACACGGCGCCGATAGGGATGAGAATGTCTTGGATAACCGATTTCAGGAGGTCAAAGAGTGATGTGCCGCCCTTGAAAGGATTCGGTAGAAGAGGGCCGCTGGGGTTGCTATCGCTTCCAGTCGGAGCCGGATTAGAATCAGACCCGGTGGGTAATTGAGCATGAACAACTATAGCGCCGGAGGAAAAGAGAATCATGAGCGAGAGAGCGGAAATCAGAAAAGTTTTTTTCATTTTATTATCGTGGCGCCTCCAGGAGCGAGAAACCGGGATTAAGGAGAACGCTAGATATAGTGTAAACGATAAGCCACGCCGCGAGTATCCACAGGTAGCCCCAAAGGACTTTGCCGAACATCTTCACGGCCGCCTTGTATTCTGTCTCGCTTCCCCGCGACATAATCATCTTGAAGCCCGCATAAGCGAAGACCGCCACGGCGAGGAAGGTCGAGAGGATGACCATGTCGGTTATGAGCGCCTTGACCAACTCGACGAGCTTATCGTATGTACAAGGAATATCTACTCCGTCGCAGACTATCAAATCTTTCCAGCCAGGCATATATTAGTAAATTTATTTTATAAGGTTTCCCAGACTTCTACTCGCGGCACCGAGAGCCTCGGAAGTTCTGGCACGGCCACTGGTTACCGAATCAATCATAGCTTGGAAAATGTTACGGGTAGTAACATTTTCCGGGTCGAGCCAGCCCTTGGACTGAAGCGCTGATTCGTAGAAAACAGGCAGTATTGCGTCCGTCTGCCTCACCGAGAGCAAATCTCGTCTCGCCGGCGGCAGGCCAAGATTCTTGGCCAGCTGTTCCGCCACCGGCTTCGACGAGAGAAGAAGAACTGCACGAAGCGCCGGGGCGGCGCTTCGTGCGCCGCGGGTTATGGAAACCACGTAGAGACGGCCGTAAGTGAGCTTCTTCCCCGAGACTCTCGACTGAGGCACAGGAGCGAGCCCCAGATTGAGATTTGGATTCTTCTTGCGGAGCGATGTGAGTTCGCTCGCGAAGCCGAGGTAATACGCCGAGTCCCCGCTCGCGAAGTGCGTTTCGGCCGAGGGCAGGACGCGATTCCAGCTGTAATAGGCCTTGGCGGGATTCGAGAATTGGGTATAGAAGTCGAGCGCCGAATCGCCCGGAGCGACAGGCAGACCGAAGGTTTCCGAGAGTGCCGAACGGAGACTTCCGTTGATTATCTGCGTCACGGGCGTGCCGGCTTGCATAAGAAGGAGTGACATAATCTCTTTGAAGTTCGGAATATTCCTGGTTTCGCCGAGAGCAATGGCCGACTGGGTGAGATTGCCCGCGGCGTCCTTCTTGGTGAGTTTCAAAGTCATGGGATAAAGCTCGTCCCAATAGGAAATCGGCTTCGCTTCTCCCGCCGAGGACAAGAGGTCGCGGTTGTAATAAAGAATCACTGGGTCTATGGCGAGCGGCAAGCCGTAAACGCCCTGGTCAGTTAGGAAGAGCTCTCCTTCCTCGGCGAAAGCCTGCTGGAAATCGCTTCTGCCGATACTGTCGTAAGGGATGAAGATGAGTTTGGATTTATTCTTGAGAAAGCGGTCTTGAGTAAGGATAAGAAGGTCGGGACCATTGCCTTGAGCCAATGCTTCGGTAAATTCCGCATCTATTTTGTCGGAACTTTTCTCGACATAGCGGATGACGAGCGTTTTGTCTATCGTCGGCACGACGGAGTCGAGAACCGGCGTAATGGCTTCGGATGGAATGTCTCCCCAGACCACAATGGTCGCGTTCTGGCTGCCGGCTCCGCCGCGATAGAGGGCAAAAATAAGCACCGCCAGAAGTATGAATGCTCCGAATACAGAAAGGAGAATAATCTGGAACTTACTCATGCCCTAATTGTAACACGACTATAGACAGATGAGGGAAGCAATGCTATCCCCTTCCCGTAATTTCATAATGCGGACACCCTGAGTCTGGCGGCCGAGGACCGGAATCTCATTGAGGTCGACTCTGACCACCTGGCTTTTCTTGGAAATGGCGATAACTTCCTCTTCTTCATCCACAATCTGCGAAGTGATAACCTTGCCGGTTTTACTCGTCACTTTCGAAGTGAGGATGCCCGAGCCGCCCCTGCCTTGCGCTTTGTATTCGGAGAGCTTCGTCCTCTTGCCGTAACCCGCGCCGGAGATGACGAGGAGATGCCCGCCCTTCAAATTATTTTTTATAACATGCGCGCCTACTACCGCGTCACCCTTCTCGAGTTTGATGCCCCTCACGCCGCCGGCGGCGCGGCCCATCTCGCGGAGTCCCGATTCCTTGAATCTTATCGACTGGCCCTCTCTCGTCACTATGGAAACGTCGTCCCCCGCCTGCACCTGTTCGACGGAAACCAGCTTGTCGCCGGGCGCGAGCCGCATGGCGATGATGCCCGAGGAGCGCACGTCGGTGAAGGACTTGGCGGAAACTTTCTTCGCCGTGCCATTCTCCGTCACCAGGAGAAGCGAACCGACGATATTCTTCGATTCCTTGTCCATCGCCAGGATAGAAGTGACTTTCTCCTCCGCCGAGAGGGAAATGAAGTTCATAATCGACTTGCCCTTGGTGGCGCGCTTGCCCTCCGGCAGGTCATACATCTTGATCTGATAGGCCTTGCCCTTGTCGGTGAAGAAGAGGAGGTCATCATGCGTCGAAGCGTAGAGAATCTGCGTCACGAAGTCCTCTTCCTTGGTGTCCAGGTCAACGACGCCGATACCTCCCCTTCTCTGCCTCCTGTATTCCTCCGGATTGGTGCGCTTGATGTAACCGCCGGAAGTGAGGACGAGCGCGTTGTCCTCCTCGGGCACGAGGTCCTCGACCGAGAGCTGCTTCACTCCTCCTCTGACCACTTTGGTCCTGCGCTCGTCGCCGTACTTCTCGCGGACAGCCGCGAGTTCATCCTTTATAACTTTCAAAATTTTCTTGGGCGAGGCCAGCAATTCCTTCATCTCTTTTATAAATGCCTGCACTTCTTTCAGTTCATCTTCAATCTTCTGGCGTTCAAGGCCAGCGAGCTTCTGCAGACGCATTTCGAGAATGGCGTTGGCCTGGATTTCCGAGAACTTGAAGCGTTTGATTAAATTCTCGCGCGCTTCGTCGACGGTCTTCGATGCTTTGATGAGCTTCACGATTTCATCGATATGGTCGAGCGCCTTCGAAAGGCCAAGTAATATATGCTCGCGCTCTTCCGCGCGAGCAAGGTCGTAGATGGCGCGGCGCCTGACCACCGTTTCGCGGTGCTTCAGGAATTCGGCAAGCATCGATTTGAGTGACAAGGTCTGCGGCACGCCGTCAACAAGCGCTACGATGTTGAAGTGGAAGGTATCCTCGAGCTGGGTGTGCTTGTATAGAGCGTTCAGAACTTTCTGCGGCTGACTTCCCTGCTTCAAGTCGATGACGATGCGAATGTCCTTGGCCGACTCGTCGCGCATGGCCTTGATGCCGTCAATCTTTTTTTCCCGATGCAGGTCGGCAATCTTTTCTATAAGGTCAGACTTGTTGACGCGGTAAGGAATTTCGGTGATGACGATTTGGAAATTGCCCGCCTTGTTCTCGGTGATATCGGCCACGCCTCTCGCCACTACTCCGCCGCGGCCCGTGGCGTAAGCATGATGAATATCTTTCTCATTGAAAATTATTCCGCCGGTCGGGAAGTCGGGCCCCTTCACAAACTTGACCAGGTCTTCAGTCGATGAATCCGGATTATCGGCTAGATGCAACGCAGCATCGACCACTTCACCTAGATTGTGGGGCGGGATATTCGTCGCCATGCCGACGGCGATGCCCAGAGTGCCGTTCAAGAGAAGATTCGGCACAACTGTCGGGAGAACTACCGGCTCTTTATGCGTGCCGTCGTAGTTGGGTTTGAAGTCGACTGTCTCCTTGTCGATATCCTTGAGCATCTCACCCGCCATTCTGCTCATCTTGGCCTCGGTGTAGCGCATGGCCGCCGCGCCGTCGCCGTCTATCGAGCCGAAGTTGCCCTGACCGACGATAAGCGGATAGCGCATGGAGAAATCCTGCGCCATCTTGACCATCGAATCATAGACCGCGACGTCGCCGTGCGGATGGTACTTGCCGAGCACTTCTCCAACTACTGTGGCTGACTTCCTGGTCTTGGCCGAGGAGTTCAGGCCAATCTCATTCATGGCATAGAGGATGCGGCGGTGCACCGGCTTCAAGCCGTCGCGCACGTCGGGCAAGGCGCGGTCGGTGATAACCGACATGGCGTAGTCGATGAAGCTCTCCTTCATCTCGGAGGTTATAGCGCGTGTTACTACTCTCGGGTTTGCTGCCGGTTTTTCGGGAGATTTATCTGCCATAAATATTCAAAGAGTTGTTCTTCATATTCTCATAGCCGGATTTGAGTTCGACTGATTTGAGACTGTCGCGCAAGCTCTCGAAGCTCGATTCGAGTCCGCGCATAAGCGAGCCGAAAGGATTGGGGCCTTCCACGGCTTTCTTAGCAGCGGCTTCCGTGCCATTTCCAGGGAGTACCGTCGAGCCGAAGTTTACGGCAACCCAGACGGCAAAAATAATCAGGGTGAATCCGCCGGAAGCCAGAAGCGCGAAACGTTTCTTGTGCTTGGGCGACCTCTTATGCAAAGTGGAGAGATATTTTCTCATTCTTCTTTAAGCACCACTATTTCACTTTCTTTTCCCTCTAAATCTTTCTTCTTCACCACCAGCTTGTCAATCGGTTCCGCCTTTTCTCCACCCTCTTTCACGAACTGTTCCAGTGACTTCTCGTCGTAGTCCATTGGAATGATGACGGATGGTTCGAGTGAGACCGCGAGCTTGTAGGCCTTGGTGGGGTCGGAATTGACCGGCACGAAGAGGATATCCACGTCTTCAATTTCCTCCGGCGCTTCAAGTGAGCCGAGGAAACAGAGCTTCATACCTTCAAACGTTGAGAGATACGTAGTTTTGAAACCCGTGCCATCCTTGGCGAGAAATCCTTTTATGAAAATATCTTTGATTTCGTATTCACCGGGGCCGGTAATTACGAAGCCTGATTTGTCAGAAGTCTCTTCGGCCGAGCCGGTAAAGAGCGTCACATCGGCGCTCGTTTTGGCCTTTGGATTGATGCTCAAACCCAAGCTTCCCTGGGAGATTTTGAACGCTGTTTTACCCTGATAAGTGATTATCATTACTCCCAAATTATACCAAAAATAGGGCTTATTTTCACGCTTGACAAACAAGGTGAAATATGCTAAGATAGACATAGACAGCTGGGACCTGCGAAAGCATTTCCCCCGGCTCAAGGAGATTGCATCATGAAGAAGTTTGCGTTGTTCATCCTCATCCTGGCCATGGCGGCGCTCGCAATGCCGGTGTCCGCGCAGACGGCCAACGACAAACAGCCGTACTACGGCTACGAGAAGGTCGTCATCGGCAGCCAGACATGGATGGCGCCGGACTACATCAACCTCGAGGCGTTCCCGCCACTGGGTGGAAAACTCTCCGAGCGCGATGCCCGCATTCTGCAGCTCCACAAGGAGCCGCTGAAAACCGAGGGTTGGTACGTCAACGAGATCCGGGGACGGCGCACGTTCGAAGTCATCTGGCTCGACAAGGGCACGATGGTCTGGGCGAGCAACGCGAGCGGCGAGCCGCGCTACCTCGCGAGCTGCGGCAACAGGATCAGCTTCCTGTTGGCTCACCAAATCACGTACATGACATCGCCGGTCGTCGAGAAAACCACCGAGGCGGCCCCCATTGTGAGCGAGAACAGCGGCGGGTACACCATGCCTGGGTGGCTTCGTTCACTCTGGCACGGACTCTGGAACCTGTTCCTGTTCCTGCTTGCGCTGGCGCTCGTTGCCATGCTGCTCGCTCTCGCGTTTGTCTTGGGTCGGGAACTCTACGAGAACCTGACGGGACGAAGCCGAGATGTCCAGCCACAACCGCAGGCTCGTCCGCGACCCATGGGACCGCGTCCCATCGTCGAGGGCCCGGCGCCTGTGCCACCTCCTCCGGCCGCGTCGTTCCATCGCTACGGTCCATACGACCACGTGATGATCGACGATGAAGGCACCAAGGGCTACCGAGTCACCGGCGTCAACGGCGACACGGAGATTCCGTTGGGAACCTTCAAGTGGGCCCAGACGGAGAACGCCAGCGACCAGGGCGAGTACGTGGTCGTGATGGTCTAACAACGCCGCACCAGGCGGATCCTGGGAGAACATTCTGGGCCGCGACGACAATGTCGCGGCCCTTTTACATTTCCTCGCTTTGTGTTACCTTAATACGGTTCTTTATTAGAACCCGCAATTGTTAATCTCGGGAGCTATGGCAACCATTCAGCAAGCTCACGAGCCGATTGCGGCATTCTCAAATGGCATTATTCGGACGCAAGAAAAAGATTGAAGAGACCCCCACCAGCCTCCCCCTTGGCAGGGCGGAGGAAGAAAAGAAAGAAATAGAAAAGGTTGCCCCTGCAAAGGGGAAACCTACGGAAGGGGTGGATGCATTTCTAGAATCAATTCCGACGCCCCCGGCGGTCGATGACCTCGTTGAGGGACCGGTGATTTCTATAGACAAGGGAGCGGTCTACGTGGACCTGCCGCCTTTCGGCACGGGCATTATCTTCGGCCGCGAGTTCATGAACGCCCGCGACATTATCAAGAAGATTAACGTGGGCGACATCGTTGCCGGCAAGGTCGTGGGCATCGGCGGCAAAGAAGGTTACATAGAAATTTCTCTCAAGGAAGCGCGCCAGGCCATCATCTGGAACGAAGCCGAGGACGCCATCCGCGAGAAACGGGTCTTCGAACTCCCTATCACGGACGCCAACAAGGGCGGGCTCATCATCAACTGGCAGGGCATCACGGGCTTCCTGCCGGCATCCCAGCTCAAACCCGAGCATTATCCCCGCATCTCCGATGGCGACAAAGACAAGATTCTCGATGAGCTCCGAAAACTCGTTGGCGAAAAACTTAGTGTCACCATCATCGGCGTCAATCCCAAGGAAGGCAAACTCATCTTCTCCGAGAAATCTCCGGAAACGAAGGACAAGGAGAATATCGTCTCGAAGTACGCTCTGGGCGACGAGCTCACGGGCGAAGTGACGGGGCTTGTCGACTTCGGCGTCTTCGTCAAGATTGAGGACGGCCTCGAAGGACTGGTGCATATTTCCGAAATTGACTGGGGCCTGGTAGAAAACCCGAAGACCATGTTCAAAATCGGCGAGAAGGTGCGGGTGAAAGTTATCGAGATTAAGGACGACAAGATTTCCCTCTCCATCAAGGCGCTCAAGGAGAATCCGTGGAAGGACGCCGCCAAGGCCTACAAGAAGGACGACGTGGTCGAGGGCGTTATCATCAAGTACAACAAGCACGGCGCGCTCGCCTCTATCGAGGAAGGTGTGGCCGGCCTCATCCATGTCTCGGAATTCGGCGGTTCGGAGGAAAAGCTCCGCGAGAAACTCGAGATGGGCAAAGTGTATTCCTTCAAAATCACCCTCTTCGACCCCAAGGAACAGAAGATGGCCCTCTCGTTCGTCGAGAAGAAATAAATTAAACTTCTCTCTAACAAAAACGCCCCGAGTGGGGCGTTTTTGTTATTTCTTCTTCGCCAAGAGCCATTCCGGCTCCGGGATAAAGGTGATTGATTCCCAATGGTCTATTTCCTCGTCGGAGAAGTCGTAGTGCATTTGATAGATATTCTCGACGCTTCCGTGCCTAGCCTGGCTCCAGTCGAAGCCGAGAAGTTCAACCGCCTTTCTCACAGACGCCTCGTCGGTGGCTTCCACTTCGACAAACGTTGGTATCCAGGGCCAGGTGTCTATCGTGATTTCCACTCCGTTCAGTTTCCACTTCTCTCTCCTGGTTTCCTGATACGATCTTAGTTTCAGCCCTATCGCAAGAAGAAGTTCGCACGTTTTATCGAAGTCGTCCACGATAACTTCCACTTCTTTCGTTCCGTGTAGAGTTCTGTCGTTGAGTTGTTTGTAAGTGAGAGTAATTTTATTCCCCTCATCTCTCACTCTTATCCAGCCACCGATTTTCTCGAGCCTTCTGTCTTCATAATCGAAAACTTTCCTGCGCATCAGCACTTCCGGATATTCTAAAGTCGCACCAAGACTTTTCAATTTCTCTCTTAATGAATCCGGGTCAGTATCAGGAAACTTGGCTTCTACTTCTATTTGCATCCTATTTATTAAACTCCGTCATGGCGGACTGGAGGCCGGAAGCGGCGATTGTCTCGACCGCGGCGGCGACCTTCTTGAAAACTTTTTTCAAAATTTCCATTTCCGGTTTTTTAAATTCGCTCAGAATATGTTTTTCTACGTTTTTCTCGCCCAAGGGCTTCTTCAACTTGCCGGAAGGGGTCGAGGGCGAAGTGCCAATGCGGATTCTGATAAATTCTTTCGTCTTGAGAGCACGGATAATGCTCTCAAGCCCGCGATGTCCGCCGGAACCGCGGTCATAAGAAATTTTCATCGTTCCGAGAGGCAAATCGAGGTCGTCGTAGAGCACGATTAGCTTCTGCGCGGCTTTTTTCGACTTCACGTGCTTCCCGACGAACTTGCCGGAGAGGTTCATGAAGGTATCGGGAGTTAAGGTCTTAACTCCTGATAATTTTCCGCTAAGAAAATCCGCTGCCATCCTGCCAGTATTGTGCCGAGATTTCGCATACTCGTCTCCCGGATTGCCTAAACCAACGGCGATATACATGTCGCTATTGTGTCAAATAAACTTAAGCATTACAATCTCTGCAAATGGATGAACAAAAATCTCCTCGTTCCGAATTTTGGAGAGAACTTGTGAAGCTCATTATCCTCGCTGTCGTCATCGTCATCCCCTTCCGGCTTTATGTGGCACAGCCCTTCATCGTGGACGGCCTCTCCATGTATCCCACCTTCGGCAACGGCAACTATCTCATCATCGACGAGGTCTCCTACCGCTTCAAGGCGCCTGAGCGCGGCGAAGTTGTCGTCTTCGAGGCGCCTCCCAATCCCGATAAGTATTACATCAAGCGCATCATCGGCCTGCCGGGGGAAACTGTGGCAATAAACCGCGGGCAAGTGACTATAATCAATAAGGAAAATCCGGAGGGATTCAAACTCGAGGAACCCTACGTAAAATTTCCAAAAGACGAGAACTTGCGCAAGACTCTTGGTGACAAGGAATACTTCGTCATGGGAGACAACCGCGCGGCAAGCTCTGATTCCCGCATCTGGGGAGCACTGCCGGAGGAGAATATCGTCGGCCGGCCGGTCGTGCGCTTCCTGTCGCCGGCTTTGTTTCCTGGCGATCACGATTTTCCAAACTAACATGCTTAAAGAAGCGGCAAAACCGGTCTGGAGCTTAAACGAATTCGACAAACCCCTCTTGACCGCGAGTTACTTCGGCTTCATGCCGGTAGCGGCTCCGCGAATCTCCGAAGCGGACCTGGAAGCCGTGAAGCATTGCGGCGAACATCCCTACTTCGACGCGGCGGAGAAGGCGGCCCTTATACGAAGCTACGTGGACAACAACTTCGCCTCCCTGTCCCATCCCCTGGCGCTGGTTTACAAAAGGAAAGCTGGCCGCCTGCCTGCCGGCAGGCAGGGCTATTCTCTCCACTTCATCGGCGCTTCGACGGGCATTGCCGAGGCGGCCCTCATCCGCGCTGCGCTCTCAATCCTCTCGGAAGAAGGGCACAAGAATCTGCGCGTGGACATCAATTCCATCGGCGACAAGGATTCCATCGCCCTTTACGAACGCGAGCTCGCGAGCTACGTGAGGAAATTCGGCGGCTCGCTCAACCCTGAACTCAAGGAAAGTTTGCGGCAGGACCCGTGGAATATTTTCCGCCGCGAGGAGGAGGAAATCATACAACTCCGAGGAGCCGCGCCATCTTCGCTCTCCTACCTTTCCTCCGCGAGCAGGATACACTTCAAAGAAGTGCTCGAATACCTCGAGTCTCTCGGGGTCGACTTCCGCCTCGAGCCCTCGCTCGTGGGAGAGAGGAATCATTGCTCGCACGCCATCTTCGCCGTGAAGAGCATCGAGAACGAAGCGGAGCACGTCCTCGCCACGGGCTACCGCTACTCGCGCCTCACCAGGAAACTCGGACTGAAGAAGGAGATTCCCATGGCCGGAGTATCCATTTTCTCCGGAGTGAAGGACGCCGCCAGAAGAATTTACAAACAACTGCCGAAGCCAAAGTTCTACCTCGTCCAGCTTGGACGCGAAGCCAAGATGAAGACCCTCACGCTCATCGAGAATTTGCGCGAGAACCATATACCCGTACACCATTTCCTCGGCAAGGACAAGCTGGCCGCCCAGCTCTCGAGCGCCGAGGCTCTGCGCGTCTCGTATCTCATAATCATCGGCCACAAGGAAGCCCTCGACGGCACCGCCACTATCAGGAATATCCAAACCCGCGCCCAGGACACCATCCCCATTTCCATCCTTCCGCAGTATCTCAAGAAGATAAGTTTATAGACAAATTTACGCTGTTGTGTTAAATTGTCCGCCTATGCAAGCAATGGTCAATATAGAGGTGGAGCGAGGAGCGAACGAGAACAATCTCGGCGTGCTTCGCCGCTTTACCAAGAAGGTCCAAGCCGCGGGCATCCTCCCGCGCGTCCGCTCCAAGCGCTACTCCGAGCGCAAGAAGTCCGAGAACGTGCGTCGCGCCAAGACGCTCGAATATTTGAAGAAGAAAGAAGTTACCGCCGAACTTGTGAAGCAGGGCAAGCTGGCCGAGGTTTCGAAATTCTCAAAGCGCAGGAAATAAATTTGAATCCGAAGTTCAAAAAAATAAAGGATGAGATTTTGGGAAAAAAATACGAACTTTCTCTTGTTTTCTGTGGCAATGCCCTTTCCAGAAAACTGAACCGGATTTATCGTGGCAAGGACAAGCCAACAAACGTTCTGAGCTTTCCTCTCTCGAAAAATTCGGGGGAAATTTTCATAAATCTGTCGAAAATCGGTGAATTTTCGCCTGCTCACCTCTTCATCCACGGCTGCCTCCATTTGAAAGGAATGCGACATGGCAGTAAGATGGAGAAAGTTGAGAAACAACTTCTAAAAAAGTGGCTCGTCAAATCACAGTCGGCATAGACATAGGCACCTCTCAAGTCAAAGCAATCATTGCCGAGGGTGTTTACGAGCAGGGCCGCTTCTCGCCGAAGATTATCGGGGCGGGCTCTGCCGAGTCGAAAGGGCTCGAGCGGGGCTACATAATAAACGCGAGTGAAGCGGCCGAGAGCATCCGGCTCGCGGTAAGCCGCGCGGAGAAGACCGCCGGCGTGAAGGCTCGGCGCGCCTACATTTCCTTCGGCGGCATAGGGCTCGGGAGCATTAAGAGCGAGGGCTCGACGGCCATTTCCCGCGCCGACATGGAGATTACGGAGCGGGACCTTGCCGCCGCGCTCGAGACGGCTGAAGCGGCCATCCCCGCTTCGGCAATTTTGAACAAGCGGATTATCAATACCGTGCCTATCGAACACAAGATTGACGGCCATGCCGTCTGGGGCGAGGCCCTGGGGCTCAAGGCGCAGAAGCTTGAGACCAAAGCGCTTTTCATCACCGGGCTCGAACATCACTTGGCGGAGCTTATCAAGGCCGTCGAGACGGCGGGGCTTGAGGTGGTGGACGCGGTGGCGTCACCGGTGGCGGCAAGTTTCGTCACAGTGTCGAAGAAAGAACGCCGCGTCGGCTGTCTCCTGGCCGACATCGGGGCCGAAACTATGTCGGTTATCGTCTTCGAGAACGGGAATCCTGTTTCCCTCGAGGTCTTCCCCGTCGGCGGGAACGACATTACCAATGACATCGCTCTGGGGCTCAAGCTCTCCCTCGAAGATGCCGAGAATATAAAGCTCGGCGGCCTCGCCCGCGCCGCTTATTCCAAAAAGAAGCTTGAGGAAACAGTTTCCGCCCGTCTCGGCGACTGCTTCGAGCTCATCGAAAATCATTTGAAGAAAATTGGCCGAGACGCGCTCCTGCCGGCGGGTATCATCCTCACCGGCGGTACGGCCTCGCTTGGGGGAGCCAGAATATTTGCGGAAGAATTCCTGGGCCTCCCCGCGCGCGTCGCGGAAATCCACTTCGGCACAAGCGAGAAGAATCGCATGCGAGACAATATTTGGGCCACCGCCTGCGGGCTCTCTCTGCTCGGCTTCAATTCCGGCGAGAGAAACGGCTTTGGCGGCGGGAGCAAGGGCCGCCTCCTGCCATTGGGCGGACGAGGTCTCTGGCAGAAAATCTCTCGCCTGATTTCCCAGATTCTGCCCTAAAAATTCAATGTTATTGAATTTTTGGCGACACATTTACGGATTTTTGTCTATTGCTTCCCTTTTGCAAACCGTTTGGGTAAGATAGGCCCAATCATAAAGAAAAGCGCATGCCACAAATCAAACCAGAAGTAGAATCGTTCGCGAGAATCAAGGTCATCGGCGTCGGCGGCTCGGGCAAAAATACGGTAAACCACATGATTAACTCCAAGGTCAAAGGGGTTGAATTTATCGCGGTTAATACCGATGTCCAGGACCTCCACAATTCCCTAGCCAAGAAGAAAATTCACATCGGCAAGAACCTCACAAAGGGCCTCGGCACCGGCATGAATCCGGAGCTCGGCAAGCGCGCCATTGAGGAAACTAAAGAAGAAGTCCAGGAATCTATCAAAGGAGCGGATATGATATTCATCGCCTGCGGCATGGGCGGAGGCACCGGCACGGGCGCGGCTCCCATCATTGCCCACACTGCCAAGGAAAACGGCTGCCTCACTGTGGCCGTCGTCACCAAACCCTTCTTCTTCGAAGGCCAGCAGAGGATGAAATTCGCCGAACAAGGCATTGAGGAGCTGCGCCAAGCGGTGGACGCCCTTATAGTCATCCCTAACGACCGACTGCTCCAGACTGTTGAGAAAAATATTACCGCCAAGAACGCCTTCGCCATCTGCGACAACATTTTGAAGGAAGCGGTCGAGGGCATCTCGGACCTCATCACCACTCCGGGCATTATCAATATAGACTTCGCCGACATCCGTTCCGTCATGGAGAACGCCGGCGCCGCCCTCATGGGCATCGGTACAGCCTCTGGCGAGAATCGAGCTACGGATGCCGCCAAAGCCGCCATCTCCTCGCCCCTGCTCGAAATCTCTATCAACGGAGCCAAGGGAGTGCTCTTCTCCATCGCCGGAGGAGACGACCTCACCATGTTCGAAATTCAAGATGCCGCCAAGGTCATCACCGAGTCCGTGGACCCGAATGCCAAGATTATCTTCGGCACCGTGCGTGACGAGCGCCTGAAGAAGGGCGAACTGAAGATTACCGTCATTGCCTCGAATTTCCCCGAGTCGAACATAGGCAAGAAAGCTTCTGCGAACCTCTTCCAAACTTTCGGCCAGGATGAAGAGCGCGGCAAGGGACGCATCTTCAACTCCCTCGAGAAATCTCCTGCCAAAGAAACTGATATCAAGAAACCCATTCCGGCCCCCGCTCCAGCGGCCAAGGATGATGAAGACGATGATTGGAGCGCCGTGCCGGCATTTCTCCGAAGAAGCAAATTAAAGTAGAATAGAAGAATGTTTGATCTCGCAATCATAGGCGGAGGTCCCGCCGGCGTAGCCGCCGGCGTTTACGCGGCCCGAAAGCGTCTCAAAACAATTTTAATCACCGAGTCTTTCGGCGGGCAGTCAACGGAGTCCCAAGGCATTGAGAACTGGATTGGCTGGAAGTCCATCCCCGGCGTGGAATTCGGCAAAATGCTCGAGGAGCATTTGCGGCACTATGCGGGAGAATTCGTCGAAATCGATTTGGGCAATAAGGTGAAGAAAATTTCTGGAGCTTCCGGCAATTTCCAGATTGAGACGGAAAAAGGCAAAGCATATTCAGCCAAAACGGTTCTGGTAGCCACCGGCTCGACTAGGAGAAAGCTCGATATACCGGGAGCGAAGGAATTCGAGAACAAGGGTATTTCCTATTGCGCTTCCTGTGACGGCCCCGTTTTCGCCGGACAGGATGTGGCGGTCATAGGCGGCGGCAATGCCGCCTTCGAAACGGCCGCTCAACTTTTAAATTACGCTAATTCCGTAACGCTCCTCAACCGTTCAAACGCTTTCAAGGCCGACCCGTCCACAGTCGAGAAAGTGCTCTCCCATCCAAAGATGAAGTCCGTCATGGATGCCGCGCCGAAAGAAATCAGAGGCGATAAGTTTGTGAATACCTTGATATATCAAAATGCCGATGGAGAACATGAACTCAAAGTCTCTGGTATTTTCGTCGAAATCGGCCTCGTGCCGACGACTTACTTCGCCGAAGGGCTCGTGGATATGAATAAAATCGGACAGATTGTTGTGGACCCGAAAACTCAATTAACTTCCGCGGCGGGCGTCTGGGCGGCCGGCGATTCGACCGACGGACTCTATCATCAGAACAACATTGCCGCGGGCGACGCGGTGAAGGCGCTTGAGGATATTTACCTCCACCTCCACGCGAAATAATTCAAATGAGTAGAGGCGTTCCGACATGGGTCGAAACGCCTCTTTTTGGTTACTGCATGATGACGGTCTGGGTGACCGTCATCATGCTTGTGAAGCAGCGCGGTTCGGGGACGTTGCAAGCTGCGACCACAATTCCGGTCCCGACGGCACCCCAGAATAGTACCCCCTTCTTACCTCTCGGGTCATACCAGCTGCGGCTTCTTGAGGACGGCTGCGGCTTGAAGATGGTCGGCGACGCTGAAGCCGCCGCTGCCTGCTGAGCCGCTGCTGCTGCAATAGAAGGCGCGGGCACAGGTGTCGGCGGCGGTGAGGACGGCTGTGCTGCCGGTTTCTCTTCTTCTGTCGTCAGAGTGGTGTAGGTCGGCGCCGGCAATTTGTCGGGAGTGAGATTGCCGCACATGAGCGAGACAGGGTAGATGCCGGATTGGTTGTCGAAGAGTCCCATCTCCCCCAAGAGCGCCTCCCGGCTGAAACCCTCAAGGTCTACGTTGCCGTTCGGCAGGATTCTGCCAAAATGCATCTTCTGCTGTGGCAGTGGTTTTTCGTCGAGCCGTCGGAAGTAGCCGGCAAGCGACTTACAGTCCTCGAAATGGTACTGCAGCCTCTCGCTGAAGGCCTGGTTGAAGGCCGTGAGTATCTGGCGGCAATCGACATTGAGCACCTTGCGATCGTTCAGCTCCAGCGCTTTCGCATACGATTCCTTGGTCACCATGCCTTTGGTGAAGGGCAGTGCCTGGGCTGCGGCGCTTGAAGCGGCGGCGAGGACCACTATCACGAACACAAAGATATTCTTCACACATCCTCCTTCTGATGAACTTCCGCACAGGACTTTATCACGCGGATAAAGACCTGTAAATGTCTGGTAAAGAAGACGTTACGGCCGAGTTTTGATTACTGTGCGCGATAGAGGACTCGAACCTCTGACCCTCCCCACGTCAAGGGGATGCTCTACCAACTGAGCTAACCGCGCTTAAGCGAATACATATTAATATACGAATTACGAATAAGAAAGCCCCGTCGCTCGCGAGCGACGGGGCGTTTAGAAACCGCGATTGTATCAGGGTGCGGAGAGCTGTTTGGCTGCGGCCAAGCGGCCCGTATCGTTGATCTCCCAAACCTTGGAGTTCTCCCGAGTCGTCCGCAGAAAGCCGTGTCTGATGAGATTGGGGATGGTTTCTGGGCACCGTATCCGCCCGCTCTCACTCTCTGCAAGCGCCGACTGAAGCGAGTAGGCTACGCGCCAGTAGCCGTCCTGGCTGACCACGTATCCTCCCACGCTAGCAAGCAGTTTGAGAATCGCCAGTTCGGAACACAAGAGGTCGGTACAGGACTGCTTGGTATCCATATTTCTATTTCTCCTTTTTCGAAATGAGTCAGATTTGAGAAATCGGCTTGCGCCGGTGGCGCTTCTGACCCTAGATTACTAACTATTAAGTTGTAAATCAAATAGCATGTGACCCTAACAATACCAGATTCAAAACTCCTTGTGCTGTTCTTTTCCCAGCTAGGCAATATAATGGCCAACTTTGAAAAAACGAGGCTGAATAACCTGTAATGGAAAAATTAAAAATTAAGTGTATGTTAGATATATGAAGAAACAAGACAGATGGTGGTATAGGCTGGTCCAAGTGGTCTTCTGCCTATTCGTCATTATCTCAATAGGGATAGGAGTGGCTTCCATCATAGCCTCCATTCCTGAGCTAAATACTTACAGCAGTGGCTACAGGTTAAAGTGCGCAGACGGCACTCTTAGAGGGAATTTTACTGGAGCTGAGCTAAATTACTCAAACACGGACATTGACGATGACAGCGGTAGGGCTATGGCAAGATTTGCATGTTCTAACCCCACACTGACTTCAGATGAGTTCTATACTGCTTACGCTAAGTATCAGGCTGAGACAAAAATACACTCATTCTCTAAAAATTATGAGATCGTCTTAGAGAGAAAAGAATATTATGGAACTTGGTGGGATGTGCTAATTGCGGTTGTCGTCTCTATCGTATCTATACCTTTGATTACCTCCCTTGTTAGGGCTGTATTCCTATATGTCGCTTTTGAGGAGCCTTTTAAGGAGAATATGCTTGTGCTCAAGAAATATCTAGCTAGGTAAGTGTCTTGTATTATTTTTAATTGGAGGGAAATTAGGGTCATCAATTTCTCCTGTAACAAACCTATCTAAATGTTCCTTTTCTAGCTGGTTAAAGTATTGGATTTGAGTCATGACATGTTTCGCTTCATATACAGGAACTTTTATGTAATTGTCTAATCCATACCCAATTCCAGGTTCTGGATTTAAGAGCGAAATTAGATTAGGAAAATCATTCAACAAATCTTCAACTTCCCCGTAATCAATAGGAAATTTTTTGAGCAGTTTTGCTGGATTCTTTAAGTGCTTTGCATTAAGGTGGGCTAATTGATTATCTCGTAACCTAGAAATCGGCCCAATTACTTTTTTATGTTTATTTAGAAAATCATCCAATTTCTTGGCACGTGCAAAATCAGGATGATGCTTTATCAGCGCATAAACAGAGATTACCTTGTTGTTTTTACTAAAACTAGATTCCTCAAAACACTTTGCTAGACTTAGAAGCCACTCGTTCTGCAATGCAAGTAAGGTTGCTGACCAGAAATATATTGCTCGACTATAAGTTGTCTCATAACTTTTTTCTTGTAATCCCTTCCAGACATAAAATGTTGCGCATGCTCCAAGAAGATTACTGTAGAGTTTGTCAAATCTGTCTTTGTATTCGGCCTTGTCCATTAGTTTAAAATATCATTAGGTAGAGTTTGAAGTCTCTGTAGAAACACTAAAAACTGAGCGTCTCAAATTCCACATGTTAAAACTCTGTTTTTATTGTGGCGAGGATTGGTAAAAACCCAATACATTGCTCCAAAGACTCGTCAGGTGACCCTACAGGGAGTCGAACCCTGCTTCCAAGCTTGAAAAGCTTGTGTCCTAACCGATAGACGATAGGGCCTTTGAACGGCTCAAATATTAACATTTTTACCTAAAAATGCTAGAGTTTAGGGCCTGGAAGCGTGGCTGAGTGGTTTAAAGCACCGGTTTCGAAAACCGGCATACCGCAAGGTATCGTGAGTTCGAATCTCACCGCTTCCGCTAGGGGAGATTCGAAGAGAAGCATGTTATGCTTCTCCGTAATTTTCCGTAAGAAAATCGAATCTCACCGCTTCCGCCAATATGAAAATTCTTTCCATAGAAACTTCTTGTGATGAGACGGCTGTGGCCTTGCTTGATATCACTGGCCCCCTCTCAAAACCAGATATAAAGATTCTTGGTAACACCCTGCTTTCCCAAGTGCCACTCCACGAACAATACGGCGGTGTCTTCCCCGCCCTCGCCAAGCGCGAACACCAGAAGAATCTGCCGGTGCTTTTAGGGCAAACCCTCAAAGAAGCTGGCATCACTTCCCCTGCCAAGGGGGAGATGGAGGGGGTCGATTTTATCGCCGTGACGGCTGGTCCCGGGCTCGAACCGGCGCTCTGGGCGGGTATTGTTTTTGCGGAAGAGCTGAGCAAGAAATGGCAAAAACCCGTCATCGGAGTTGACCATATGAAAGGGCATATATGGTCTGTTTTGTTTGGCGGCGGGAAGGTAGAACTGCCGGCCCTGGCCCTGCTTGTGTCCGGAGGGCACACAGAGTTGGTTTTGGTCAGAGATTTCGATGATTATGAGATTCTGGGCAGAACGCTTGATGATGCCGTGGGAGAGGCCTTCGACAAAGTGGCCAGGATGCTTGGCCTCCACTATCCGGGTGGACCGAAAATCTCGACCCTAGCCGATATTTCAAGAAACAAGAAGCAAGAAACAAATTTCAAGTTTCCGCGCCCCATGATAAATTCCGGCGACCTGAATTTCTCTTATTCCGGGCTCAAAACGGCGGTACTTTACAAAATTAGGGATTTGGGAGAATTAAGCGAAGAGCTTAAAGAAGACATCGCCCGCGCTTTCGAGGACGCAGCCATAGAAGTGCTTGTGGAGAAAACACGCAAAGCACTTGAAACCACAGATGAAGATATAAAAACTTTGATAGTGGCGGGCGGAGTGTCTGCCAACAAGCTTCTGGGAGAGAAAATCGCCGAACTTGCCGCGGGGTTTCCCGGTCTTATCCTGCGACTGCCAGAGAGATCATTTACCACGGATAATGCGGTCATGATAGGCATCGCCGCCTATATCGAAGCCTCCAAGAACCCTTCAATACTTAAAAGCAGCCAGGATATCAAAGCCAGCGGTAACCTTTCTATTTCTTCTCGCCCTTCTCAGTAACCATTATGGTCTGCGTCTTTGTTTCTTTGACCGTCTCTTTCTCCATCTCTTTGGTCTTGGCAGGTCTTGTCAATATCCAGGCGATAACGACAAGCAATGCTACGAGAAGGGGCATTAGAAGCTGCCACTCCTTAAGGTAGTAAGCGCCGCCCAGCGACACCAGAAGTCCGGCCGCTATGGTCCACCACTTGGCATAGAATTTCTTGGAAATATTCTCAGGGACATTTTTCCCCTCCTCCAATTTGTCTTTATAAAGGACACTTTCAAGGACACTGCCCAGGATATAAAGGACAATTAGTATAAGTAAGAGCTCATAAAGAGACTTCATTATCTCCCTTCCGCCACTTGGCCAGGTAAATAAGGCTGCTGCTATGTTTTCCACATAACCTCCGCCACCATCATCGAATTTTTGTCCTTTAGAAGGCGGGCTTCCTGCGCTGCCTATGATAGGCACCGAGGAAAGAGTACTTGTTCCTGCGCCTTCTTTGTAGCCTCCGGCTTCTTTGCCAAGCACTTGCGGCTTGATGTCCTTTATAACTTTCGCGGGTGTTACCGCCTGAATGCCCGTGCCGCAGAGTATTTGGTTAATCTTTCCCAATGTCCTTATGTAAACATAGCCGGTAGGCTGATTTATGCCCCAGGGAGTCAAAATGTCATCCTTATATTTGAGTTGGAAAGCCTCCACGGCTTGGAAGGTCGCTTCGTCAAAGACACCTGTCACAGCAAGGTTACTGCCCTCATAGATATTGAGAAAAACTTGGAGGCGCGCGACATTAGCCGGGTCGTTGACATAACCAATCCTCATGTAGCCTGTAAGGAATGGACAAAAATCGGACGTTGTTGCTCCGAGTACTTCCCCGCTCGGCGGACGGCTGGAACCGCCTCCCGGTGTTCGGCTAGATCCACCGCCACCACTGCCTCCACCGCCACCACCTCCGCCACCGGCAGGATTAACGGTAATGACCAGAGTATCGGTGTCAGAACCACAATCGGTGGCTGCGGTCATGGATAGATTGAAAGTACCTGTCTCCGTGGGTGTGCCGGAAATAGTCGCGGTAGAGGTGCTGAAGCTAAGGCCCGCGGGTAAGGTGCCGCTAATGCTGAAGTTAGTGGTAGTAGAAGTCGCTCCTGTAGAAGTGGCCGTAATGGTATAAGAAAATGGCTGATTAACGGTCACACTGGAAGAAAGCGAACTTGTTATCGATGGTAAAGGACAAAATGGCGGCGAAGGTGGCGGTGGAGGAGGAGGGGTTGAAGCTAGATTGATAATTACTGAATCCGTCGCTGTGGCCATGCCGTTATTGTTGCAGGTGAAGGTGATTGTCACCGGATTGCCCAAAGTCGGGTAGTAAAGCGTTTCTCCGGCCAAGACAGGTGTACTCGTGCCATTGAGAGTAGAACCGGAGGGAAATGGAGATGTAATCGCGCAAACTGTCGCGTTGGTCGAAGACCATGTGTATATGTATGAATCGCCGTCCGTGATTGTTACCGGACCATCCGAGCCATTGGCTTTGATATCCGCGGAAACTGTAACCGGCGAAGGTGGCGGTGGAGGAGGAGGGGGCGGAGTGCTCGCAAGCTGAATCACTACTGAATCTGTGGTAGTGCTAGTGCCCAGATCGTTACACTCTACGGTAATGGTTACTGGATTGCCTACTGTTGGATAGTAGTAAGATTCTCCAGGCAGTACGGGAGTACTTACTCCGTCAACGATAGAACCAGATGGGAATGGAGATGTCACCGCGCAAACAGTGGCACCAGCAGAGGTCAACGAATATGTGTAAGATTCACCATCGTTTATGGTAAGAGACTCACCTTGATAAACTGCATCAGGACCAGCGGCCTTGATATCCACAGTTGGAGCGGCAAAAACTTCGTTCAAAGGCACGCCGGCGAGAAAAACCGTAAACGCGAGATACAAAGCGCCCGTGCGTATAAACAATTTTTTGCTATATAGGCCTTTCATGTAATTACCGGAGATTCTGTATAAGACAAACTACTTATAAAAAAGTTAAAGTCAAGTTTTTTGATTTTTTTAAAGGACATTATTATTTTGAGTGTCCTTTATGTTTTGTCCTTTATCATAGCCATATTTTCGGAACGCGGCCATGTTATCATAAGAAGACGCATGGACGAGAAATTCCTTAAGCCGTATAACCCGCAAGAAACTGAGTCAAGAATTTATAAACTCTGGGAAGAGTCGGGCTTTTTCAATCCGGACAATTTGCCCAAGAGGCACAAGGAGCCTTTCTCTGTAGTCCTTCCTCCTCCAAATGCTACTGGCACTTTACACGTGGGAGGAAGCCTGATGCTTGTTATACAAGACATCGCTGTGAGATTTAAAAGAATGATTGGGTATAAGACACTTTGGCTTCCGGGAACTGACCATGCCGCAATTGCCACAAATTCGAAGGTAGAAAAAATTCTTTATAAAGAAGAGGGTAAGAGTCGCCACGATATTGGTAGAGAAGCTTTTGTCGCTAAGGTAGAAAAATTCGTGGAAGAGAATCGCGGTGAACTCAAGAGCCAGATACAGAAAATGGGAGCATCTCTCGATTGGAGTCGAGAAGCATTTACTTTCGATGAGAAGCGCAATTTAGCCGTCAGAACAGCCTTTAAGGCAATGTATGACGCTGGTCTGATATATCGAGGAAATCGTATTATCAACTGGGACCCGAAGGGCCAAACAACTATTTCAGACGACGAGATTGTTTATGAGGAACGTCCAGGAAAACTTTATACCTTTAAATATTCAGCAGACTTCCCTATTGCTATTTCCACTACACGCCCAGAAACAAAACTTGGAGATACAGCTGTAGCTGTACACCCTTCTGACGAGCGCTACGGGGATTATGTCGGAAAAACTTATAAAGTTAATTTTGCCGGAGCTGATTTGAACATAAAAATTGTCGCTGATGAATCAGTTGACCCAGAATTTGGTACAGGAGCATTAGGAGTAACCCCGGCTCATAGCCAAATTGACGCAGAAATCGCCAAGAGGCATGGTCTACCTTCGATTCAAGTAATAAACGAGTATGCCCAGATTAGCCGCCGAACCTCAATGTTCTACGGTGAGAAAGTGTCTTCCGCTCGAGAGAAAATTATAAATTGGATTAAAGAACAAAATCTTCTCATTAAAGAAGAGGATGTTAAGCAAAATATTGCAACTGCAGAACGCACAGGCGGAATTATTGAGCCTCTGCCAAAAACACAATGGTTCGTTGATGTAAATAAACCTATACAAACAAGAGGGGGTAAATCACTGAAAGAATTGATGTATGAGTCGGTTGCAAGTGAGTATATAGAAATTCTTCCAGAAAGATTTGAGAACGAATACTTCAACTGGATTAACAATCTACATGATTGGAATATTTCACGTCAAATCTGGTATGGACATAGGGTACCTATATATTGTGACCTTGCTCTGGATGTTAATAGAGAAGCAGTGGTCATTTTCAAAAAAACAGATTTCGCTACTAAGGTAAATCTAACAGAACAAGATCTGGACAGACTCATACTTGACACGGATTATGTCGGAACGCCTACCACAAGTCAATTAAAGGCTTACGCTATTAAAACACTAGTAGACAAGGGCAACCTGTCGTGGGAATGGGTTAGAAGCAACGGGATATTCAATTACGCAGGGGTTCACCAGATAGAAACTGTTCCCTTCATAACAGATAAGGAAATACCTCCGAGCGGTATCATAGACCCAGATACGCTTGATACTTGGTTCTCCTCTGGGTTATGGACCTTTTCTGCCTTGGGGTGGCCAGAACAGACGAAAGATATGGATACTTATCACCCAACAGACCTACTTGAAACAGGATATGACATCCTCTTCTTCTGGGTGGCGCGAATGATACTCATGTCACAATTCTTACTGGGAGAGATTCCATTTAAAACAGTCTATCTGCATGGGTTAGTTAGAAATGAGAAAGGTCAGAAGTTAAGTAAATCTCTGGGGGATAATGTCGACCCGGTATCTATCGGCAATCAGTATGGCACAGATGCTTTAAGAATGGCCTTAATTGTTGGAGTAGGTCCAGGTTCTGATAGCAAGCTAAGTAATGACAAACTCAAAGCTTACAAAAACTTCGCCAATAAGATCTGGAATATTGCCCGGTTTGTGTTGTCGAAAGAAAACTCCGGCGAGTTGAGGAAAGAACTGGTCGAGGAATTCGAGGCGCTGGCCAAGGACATTACCGCCGATATGGACAATTACCGCTTCTATATCGCGGCGGAGAAGATATACCACTATGTCTGGCACCGCTTCGCCGATGAGATTCTTGAAGAAAGCAAAGGCAAGGAGGATTACGGAGCGACGCTTTATTATATTCTTGAAAATTCTTTGAAATTGCTCCATCCCTTCATGCCTTTCATTACCGAGGAGATTTGGGGGGAATTGAAAAGCAAAAAGAGTTTATTAATGGTGGAAAATTGGCCCTATGAATCCTGAAACAATTTTTTACGCGTTTCTCGGCGGCATTGTGCCGGCTCTGCTCTGGCTCGACTTCTGGCTCCATGAGGACAGGAAGAATCCCGAACCGAGAGGTCTCATCGCGCGCACGTTTCTTTTCGGTATGCTCGCGGTAGTCTTCGTCCTGCCGTTCCAGAAAGGAGTCGAGATGCTACTCCCCGGCACAACCGTGCCGGCTATCATCCTCTGGGCGATCCTCGAAGAAATTTTCAAGTACGGCGCGGCCTGGCTCGGAGGCCTGCGTTCGAAAGAGGACAATGAACCCGTCGACCCGCTGATTTATATGCTCACGGCGGCGCTCGGTTTCGTGGCTCTCGAGAACACGCTCTTCATACTGGGGCCCTTGGTGGGGGAAGATTTTACCACAGGCTTTATCACCGGCAATCTGCGCTTCATCGGCGCGAGCTTGCTCCACATAGTCTCGTCCGGCATCATCGGAGCAACTCTCTCTTTCTCGTTTTATAAGCCGAAAAAGGTGCAAGCGGCGAAACTGCGCAAAGCGCTCCTCATGGCCATCATTTTCCACGTCGCCTTCAATATCCTGATTCTCAAAATGGGCGGCAATGGCACCGCTTTTGCCTTCGTTTCCGTCTGGATAGGAGCGATCGGCCTGATTTGGGCCTTCGAGAAAGCAAAAAGGATTGCACCCAATAGATAATGAGTTATAATGTTTAGGAAACTTTAAATAGCACATGAAAAACAAACGAAGCTTCTTTGAAAGATTGACCGGCGCGGTGCGGCTCGAGGACGAGGAGGAGATGGAGGAATCTGTGTCCGTCTCGCGCTCAGGCGGCAAGCCTTCTATCTTCGACGAACCGGAGGAAGCACAGCTCACAGTCGACGTATATAACACGCCGTCCGAGATTGTCATCAAGACCATGGTGGCCGGAGTGAAGCCGGATGACCTCGATGTCGCAATCACCCGCGATTCCGTCACTATCCGCGGCGAGCGCGGGGAGGAAAGGACGGTAACGGAGCAGGATTACCTCCATCGCGAGCTTTATTGGGGCGCTTTCTCCCGAACTATCAGTCTGCCGGAGGAGATAGATGTGGACGAAGCCGAAGCCTCCGAGAAATACGGCATGCTCATACTGCGCCTGCCCAAGGTCGACAAGAACCGCCAGGCCAAGCTCAAAGTCAGAGGCAGTTAGCGATAACTATCGCTAACAAGTGGTGCTCTCAGTAGGAATCGAACCTACATCTCGTCCTTAGGACGGACTTGCTCTATCCATTGAGCTATGAGAGCCATGCCTACCGGCCAGGCAGGCGGTTTCGCGAGCGTTGAAAATATAGCATATTTTGATATAATTTTCCCCAATGAATCCGGAAGAAAGGCACCTTCTCGAACGTTCCGTAAAGCTCGCGCAGGAGAATAATGAAATGCTTCGTTCTATCCAGGCGAGGGCCAGGAGGCAGACTATTTATGGATTCATAAAATTGGTTATCGTTATCCTGCCGTTCGTGCTAGGATACATTTTCCTACAGCCGTATTTCGATGACGTCTTGAGGAATTACAACAGCGTAAGAGAATTGTTCGATTCAATGCCCAGATAGCTCAGTTAGTAGAGCATTCCCCTGAAGAGGGAAGGGTCGTCAGTGCAAATCTGACTCTGGGCACACTTACAGACCGAGAACTTTCGTTATCACCGGCTCATTGAAACCGATGACAAGGTCCTTGCCGTCGATAATAATAACGGGCACACCCAGCTGGCCGCTTTTCTCCATCATTTCCCTGCGCTTCTCCGTATCAGCGGCCACATTATAGTCGGCGTATTCCACGCCGTGCGATTGGAAAAATTCCTTGGCCATATGGCAGAAGTGGCATGTCGGAGTCGAGTAAATTTCAACTTTTTTATTTTTCATAGAACGACATTATAGCATCGAGAAATCGTTTGTACCAAGACCCATTCTCACCGGCGGAAGTGGAGGTCCCCGCCCGTTCATCCACTATGATAGCCAGGTGCTCCCCTTCTCTCGTAACGCTGAACTTCTCCCTGATTGCCTCCACGATGCCTGTCTCGGTCTGAAGCCTGGCAATCCCCTCACGGAGCTTCACTTCCCTGGCTTCGGACTCCTTGGCTTCGGATTCGAGGTTGGCCAGAAGTCGGGCACTCTCCCGCTCCTTGAACATAAGCCCGGCGGCGCCTTTGACGAGGAAAAAGGCGAGAATAGCGGCCAGTACCAGCGCCGGCCACGAGTATAAAAGCTCCTTCACCCTTTGTCTTTGCCGCAGTTCCTTCATTTATAACGGTATGTTATCATATCGCCAATGCTATTCGACAGAAGACACAGAAATAAAATCCAAACCGCCTGGAAAATCCTGGTAATTCTCCTAGCTGTCAGCATGGTCCTCCTTTACTTCCCGCTCTGACGCTAATCCTGCTTGAGCATCTTGAGAAAAACATCCTGCGGAATATTCACTCTGCCCCGCTCTTTCATTTTCTTCTTGCCTTTCTTTTGCTTCTCGCGGAGCTTCATTTTCCTGGTGATGTCACCTCCGTACATGTGCTGGGTCACATCCTTTTTCATCCCTGAGAGCGTACGGGAAGAAATGATGCGTCCGAGCGCACGGGCCTGAATTTTCAGGGTAAACATCTGCCGCGGCAATATTTGAAAAAGTCGATCCACGACTTTTTCTGCTTCAGCTTCCACTTGCTTTCTGGAAATCACTTTGGCAAAAGCGGGCACCGCTTCGTCAGCCACCAGTATGTCGAGGCGCGCCACGTCCGCCTTCCTTTCTCCGGCAAGAACGTATGATATTGAACCGAAACCGGAGGTCGCTGATTTGAGCCGGTCGAAGAATCCCCGCATGAGTTCGCGCAGAGGCATTTGAAACTGGAACATGGTGCGCGTAGATTGAGAACCTTGGGTCCCAAACCCAAGATTCTCTCCTTCAAATTCATGCAGAAGCTTGATTACTTCGCCGAGATAATCCGGAGGCATGATTATCGTCCCGATTATCCACGGCTCCCAGATTACGTCTAACAAATGTTCCTCCGGGAAAAAAGACGGCGTATAAATCATTTCTTCCTTGCCGTTCTTGTATATAACCCGGTAAGTGATGGAGGGCAGAGTGATAACCAGCGGCAAGCCGAATTCCCGGCGCAATCGCTCGGTGATGATTTCGAGATGAAGCATGCCCAGGAATCCGCAACGGAATCCCCTGCCCAGAACTCCGGATGATTCTTCCTCAAAGGAGAATGCGGCATCAGTCAAGCGCAGCTTGCCGAGCGATAATCGGAGAGCGTTGAGATTGTCCTGATTCTCCGGATAAACGGAGGCCCAGACGACCGGCCTTGGGGATTCGTACCCGGGCAAGGCTGACTCGACACTATCGCCCCCGGCGATAGTGTCTCCGACGGAGGCAATACCCGGTTCTTTAATTCCGGTCACAATATAACCAATTTCTCCGGTCTGAAGAGACTCCCCCGGAGTCTCTTCAGGCAAAAAAGTCCCGACTTCAAGAGCCTTGAACTTCTTGCCAGCGACCTTGAACCGGAGGTTGTCGCCCTTGCCAACCCGGCCGGAGAAAACCCGAACAAAAACGATTACCCCTTTATGGCTTGAATATTTGAAATCAAAAACCAGCGACTGGAAATCACTTAGCTGTTGTGCAGCCAAGCGGGGCGGGGGCACTCTTTTGATAATTTCTTCCAACAATTCCTCAACGCCTTCCCCTGTTTTGCCGGAAACGCGGAGAATTTCACTTCTCTTCACATTCAGAAGCTTCTCTATCTCTTCTTCCGCCTCCTCAATCCTGGCGAGCGGCGAATCAATTTTCGAAATCACCGGAATAATAGCAAGTCCGGCTGCGGCGGCTTGCTCCAAGGTCGTGAGTGTCTGGGCTTGCACTCCCTGTGTCGCGTCGACAAGGAGAATCGAACCCTCCACGGCCGAGAGCGCCCGGGAAACTTCATAAGAAAAATCTATGTGGCCTGGTGTGTCGATAAGGTTGAGAATAAAATTTTTATACTTCATTCTGACGGGCTGCATTTTAATCGTAATCCCGCGTTCGCGCTCAAGTTCCATGGAGTCGAGTACCTGGTCCTTCATCCGGTATTTCTCGATAGTACCGGTAATTTCAAGCATCCTGTCCGCCAGAGTGGATTTGCCGTGGTCTATATGCGCGATGATGCTGAAATTGCGGATATTATTCATACAATTTCTGGGTCCGTTGCAATTACTTTCGCCTTCCAGAATCTGCCGCGGACAACACTCCAGATATCGGCGATTTCTCTGTTCTTCAGACCGACGAAGACGAACACTCCGGCCGCCATGGCGAGAAGTCCGGCAGAGAGGCCCTGGAAGAAGAGGCCGATGAGCGTCTCGTTGTTGAAGAGCGGCTCCAGAAGACCGAGAAAGACGTACGCCGCGTACCCTATGATTACCGACACGGAAAATGTTTCAAACAAAGTCCTCACCACCCTCTTCGAGAATCCCGGGAACCCGCGTTCGAAGGCAAGCCACAAGAGAAGCGCGTTGAGCCCGGTACCGAGAGTGAAGGCCAGAGGAAGCATCAGAACCGAGATGCTCGGCAAGTCCTCGACCTTGAGAAGCACTCCCACGAAATATTGGAAAATTTCCGAAGCATAGAAGAGCTTCACCAGTCCGTAGGCGGAGGCGAAGAGAGCCAAGGTCGAGAAGAGAGTGATGATGAATGGCTTCTTCGTCTCCCCCGCCGAGTAGAATCCACGCATGAAGAGAAGCATAAGGCATTGGAAAAGCGACGAAGCGACAAAAAGAGCAAGGGCGGCGGCCGTAAGCCTGGTATCGTTCCAGTCGAAGAGGCCGGAACCCAGGACCACGCGCACCACCTGAGCGCGGAACACTATAAGAAGCGCCGATAAAGGCAAGGACCAGAAAATGATGAAGCGGGTGGTCGTAGCCATCTGCTCCACAAACGCTTGCATGTCATTCTCGCGGAAGCGGCGCGACAAGGTCGGGAAAGCGGCCAGAGAATAAGAAACGCCGATGAGAGAGAGCGGCACCGACTGGAGATTCACGGCGAAGGTTAGGACCGATATCGACCCGTCGCCCATAAGCGAAGCGAAGGATGTGAGAAAAAGCAGGGTGATGGCGCTCATGGCGAGAGTGAGCGTGCGCGGCACGGAAATCTTCATAACATTGAGAATCATCGAGTGCGCCTGCCGGCCGAAGTTCAGCCGGAAGCGAGGCAGGAGACCGGACTTTATCAGAAACGGAACCTGGATTAGAGCGTGCAGAAGCGCTCCGAGGACAACGCCTATGGCGACACCGTACGAACCCATCTCCCCTCCCAGGAAGACAATACCGAGAATAATGCCGAGGTTGTAGAGAAGGGGCGCGAGCGCGTAGATGGCGAAACGGTTGAAAGCCTGCGTAAGCGAGCCGAAGAGATTCGAGAATCCGAGAAGTATGGGCGAGAGAAGCATGAGGCGCGATAGAGAGATGAGCTTCTCAAGCGCCTCCGGCTTCATTCCTTTAAAGAGGATGCCCGCCACAGTAGGCATAAGGAAGTATGCCGCGACGGACACGGTGACAATCAAGATGCAGAAGAAGGAGAAAATACTGTCGATGAATTCCCGCAGAGACTTCCGGCTCTGCCCTTCTTTCTCGATGATGAAGGGCACAAGCACCGAGAGCGAAACTACCGAAGCCACGGTCACGAAAATGAAATCCGGTATGCGGAAAGCCGCGTAATAGATGTCAAGTTCGGTTCCCGCTCCGAAGACATGCGCCAGAAACCTGTCGCGCAGAAAAGCCAGCACCAGAGAAAGAAAGGCGAAAAGGCCAAGCAAGAGCGCCGCCTGGTTGATATGCGCGACTTCTTTGTCCAGAAGTCCCCGGTAGAAAACTAAAAACTTCTTGACCATCGGTTACTGGTTTTGAGAAGCGGTGGTCTGTTTGGGCTCAGGAGGAATCTTGTTTTTCTTCACCGCTTCAACCGCGGCGATAAGGTCGACATTGTCGGAATTCCCTGGCAGGAGTTCTTCGAGTGTGCTTTGCGCCTCGGCGAAGCGGCCGAGATGAGCAAGCGACAAGCCCAGATAATACTTGGCATTGGCGTAATCCTTGGAGAGCGCGAGCGCCTTGTTGAAGGAGGACGCGGCGCCGTCATAATTACCGGAAGAATACTTGAGCAGTCCCAGTTCGAAGTGGATACCCGCGTTGTCCGGCAGAAGAATCGCGAGCTTTTCCGCAGAAGCGATGGCGGCAGTGGTGTTGCCCGACATCTCTTCAAGCTGAGCGAGCATAATATAAGCGTCCGCGTAATCTTCCTTCAGGGCTATCGAATTTCTGATGTATGAACGGGCTTTGTCTATGTCGCCCTTATTGAGTTCCAGACGGGCAAAGAGCAGCGGCAGTTCGGGATTCGAAGGATTCCTTCTGGCCGCTTCGTTGTAAGCATAGAGAGCGCTTTCGTAAGCCCCCTCAAGCATAATCGGCTTGGGCACGAGAGCGCTATAAATACCGCCGAGCGCCGCCCAATTCTCGAAGCCTCCCGGATTCTGACTCACCGCGAGACGGGCGGCCTCGATGCTGCGCTTCACAGATTCGTCGAAGACGGCTTTGTTCTCTTCCGGAGTGCCTGTGGCGGAGTTCGCCGCCATCTGGGCGCGGCTGAAGTTCAGCCTCGACAGCGCTACGAAATAAATGTCTTCCGGAGAAACTTTAATCGCCTTGTTCAGAGATTCTTCAATCTTCGCAAGCGGAGTACCGTCCACGTTCGAGAGCTTCACCGCTTTATTGAAGTGGTACGCGGCAACCGTCTTGCCGTATCCGACCCAGCCGATAGCTAGAGCGCCGATAACCACCAGAGCGATTGCAACGGTTCTCGCTAAACGGGCCGAGGACGACCGCTTCAGGTCGAGAAGATATCCGGGCACAATCCCCGCGTGGAGAATGGAGGCAAGAAATAGTCCCGTGAAGACGAAGGCAAAGACGAGCATTGTGCCGGAGGGAGCGTAGACGAAGCTTGCCGCCCAGAGAAACGCGGCGGCGAGGAGAGAGAATACGGCGGTGAAGCGTTCGGCTCTGGACTCGGGCAAGCGGCTTAGCGTCTTGACGCCCAGGGTGATGAATAGCACGAAGAACGCAAGCCA
Organism: Candidatus Zambryskibacteria bacterium RIFCSPLOWO2_02_FULL_51_21; assembly: GCA_001824255.1. GTDB lineage: Bacteria > Patescibacteriota > Minisyncoccia > Phycocordibacterales > Zambryskibacteraceae > UBA5004. The sequence goes on along the minus strand of MHWQ01000002.1, from coordinate 46,729 downwards.
GAGAGCGCTGCCGAGGATGCCGGTGGTGGCAATTTGCGTCGGCAGGAAACCGACGCCGGTTGGAAATGCTACTCCCCAGAACGGAGTTGCGTTGACCTGAGCGTCTTTGTATATGAGCCAGTCCCGTCCGAAAGTATTGGGTCCGGAACCGAGAAGCGCCACCTGCGAGAGCACCGCCTTCGAAATGCTGAGAGTCGCGGAGAGCGAGGGCCTCACCTCCGTATTGTTTACGCCGAAAGTTTCCGATACAACGCTCGACAAAGTCTTGTCTCCTGATATGTTGGGGTTAACGAGAAAGACGAGAGAGATAAGTCCGAGAAAAACGGGCAGAACGACGGAGATGGCGCACAAACCATAGCGCTTCTCCGCTTTAAGCATATAGAAGACAAGCGCGAAGGAGGATGCAAGGACTAGAGCGAGGCTCGCCGAGAAACTTAAGATTATTAAAAGCGCCGCGGAAAGAAAGAAAGCAATGTAGAGAACACCGCGCGCCAGAGGCTTCATGGGAATCATGCCGATAGTGAGAGCCGAGAGCAGAGCTACCAGGCCCATAGCCACGGAGAGGTCGGTCCAATTGCCGAGAGGATTGCCCGTATTGCCGAAGAAGTTGCCGAGGGAGAGCGCGTCGCCGCCGAGAATAATCTTTATCGCCACGAAAACCGAGAGAATCGCGAAGGATATGAAAAATGCCGAGAACGCCTGGAGAATGCGGGAAGTATCGGCGAAGACCGAAGAGATGAGAACAAGCAGAACGGTACCGAGAAGCATGTAGCCGAAGGTTCCCGCTTCAAAGCCGTATCCGAAAAGAGAGAACGATGACGGCGTGGCGAGAAGCGCGGAGAGGAGATAGACCAAGGGCAGCGCCGCGACCGCGGCCATAATCGCGTGCTTCGGCATAAGAAACCTGCCTTCGCCCCAGAGTTCGTAAGTGAAGACGAGTGTGCCCAACACCACGCCGAAAATAAGTATCGCCGATTTGGCCAGGCCTATCGCAAGCGCTCCGCCGGGGATAAAGAATAAGGGAAGCAAAAATACCGTCGCGAGAATAACGTAGAAACTTAATTTATGGCTCTGTTGCATGGTAAAAAATGCTTATAATCGGCTCTTGTTAATACCCTTATTTTAGCATATAATTGAGTTGGTGTCGGGTAGTTGCCCTAGGTAAAACTGGGGAGGAAAGTCCGAACATTCAGACCCCTCTGCCGCATATGCACAGAGAGGTCAAGGGTAGCAGGTAACGCCTGCCGGGAGCAATTCTAGAGATGCGAACAGAGACGAGTTCCGGCGCAAGCCGGAAGTGAAACGGCAAAATTCTTACCCGAATGCAAGGCCGTGCTCCGCGTAGCTTTATGCGAAGTGGAGAGTGCCGCTAGAGGCCAATAGCGATATTGGTCCCAGATAAATAACTATCCAGTGCGTAGCACAAACTACAAACTGACAGAATTCGGCTTATAGACACCCGAAACCGTTCCGGTCAAAAACCGGAGCGGTTTTGTTTTCTAATCTTGTACATCCTCTCGGTAAATCCTCCTTTCTCGATAAAATTTTTCTCAAGCACAGCGATTTGCCGGTCGAGCAGATAATTCGCTTGGTGAATCAGACAAATGAGCATATTCGCCGCCATTTCCGGATTTGACATATAGGTCTCATAGGTCATATAGGACCTATTAGTCTTATAGGCAAGTTCGCGCACTTCACGAGCTTGTAAATTGTCCTTACTCCACTGCTTCAGTTTGCGCTGTCTCAAGAAATCTTCGTAATCCAGTAGCAGTTCTTCGAGACTGGAGCGCGCGACATTTATAAGTTTGAGTTCAGTCTTCTGGGAAGTGCCGGACGCTTGCGAACCTTCGGCTATGTTTTGTCTGCCGGAGCGCGCCGCCTGAATCATCTGGTCAACAGTCCTATTAGACATATTGGTCTTATAGGTCATATAGATTTTGCAGAATTCCACGGTCAAGTCATATACGATGCTTGCCATCTGAAAAGATAGGAGTTTCCGGTAACCACCATGGGGTTGGATTAGATTCTCTTCTTTTTTGTAAGTCATATAAGTCTTATAGGTCCTATAAGTCCTATTGAGTCGTCGCTACCGGTTCGGTACTCGTCGCCGTATCAGCCGTCGGCTCGGTTGAAGTAGCTGTTGTATCAGCAATTACCGGCTCGGTAGAAGTGGCTGCTGGCTCTGTTATCACTGGCGGTGTCGAGGTCGCAGTGTCAGTCGTACTTGGCGTCGAGCTAGCTGTAGTATCTACTATGCTTGCCGTAGTTGTATCGGTACTTGTCGCCGTATCAGTCGTATCCATCGTCTCCGCGTACGTCACAACACCAGACTTCTCTATCAAGCTTTTGAGTTGCAGTTCGTTCATGCAGGTCGCGCCGATGCAGAGCTTCTCGGTGGCAACAATTTCTCGCGAAACGAACCTGTCGGCGAAGGCGAGAACTGTCGCTTTAATATCCATCAGTTGCGCGTAGAGTTCCTGCATCGCCTCTATTGCCAGCCACTGGATATCGCCATAGCTAAGCTTGTAATACCCGTCGTCTCCCGTCACGACCAGCTCCGGCGCCACACCCAACACTTCCTGAGCAATGAGACCGTGATTGGTATTGTGGTTGGGATCATCTTTATATGAGAATGCTCTAGGCTGAAGTTTGGATATCTTATACAAAGCATCGTCGTATGTGAGCGACCTGATATCTGATTTTAGTCTTTCGTCAGAAACACAGGTTCCGATGGTATTAGCGACGTAGTAATAGCAGCCATAACGGTGCGTGGAGTCTCCGACGTTAAAGGCGTTATCCGTACTAGGCTGAAGCGCATTATTGATATAAACCGTCTTACCTGAAGTGCCATTACCAATAGATGTGACACCAGTGCCACTACTATTGAAATAACACGTACCACCAGATGAACAATAAAATTGATTACCAGTAATATTCGTCTGGCTCCCAACAGCCAAGGTTCCTGTAAGGTTCGCCGCGGATGAAATCGTCTGGCCGTTGTAGGTGCCACCAGTGACAGTACTTGCAACTGCCATAGTTCCCGTGAAATTCGCTGCCGATGAAATCGTCTGTCCGTTGTATGTTCCGGCATCTGAAATAACATTGTTATTGAGATACATCGTACCGTATAGCCAGTTGGTGCCAGTGCTATATATACCGCTTGGATGGTAACTGGCATTGCCAGTGCCGGCAACGTTCGAGTTACCAGAATAAGAATAAGCTGACATGGCGCCGGCAGAGTTTAACGTACCAGTAAAGTTCGCCGTGGAAGATATGGTCTGGCCGTTGTAGGTGCCGCCGGTAACTGCGCCAGAGAAAGCAGAATAACCGCCATAGTTCCCGCTATCAAGCAAGAGCCGCCAATCTCGCAATGTACCGGCCGTGGCCTGCCTGACATAGACCTTGTCCTGGTCATACTGACCAGCTATTTGTATGCCGTAGCCACCAGAATAGTGCATTGTTTGGAATCCTTGGACGTGAGTAGTAGCTGGGCTGCCGGGATAACCTGTGCCCCCCCAAGTATCTATAAATCCTGAACGGCCGTTGGTAAAGACTTCATTCGGGCCTTGAGTACTTCTACCCATGGCACCGGTATCATATGTGGGGTTGGCTCCGTCGACCCCATAAGGATCGCCTCGGTTATAATGAGCGATTCTCAATCCACCAATAGTGGTGGTCACATTAGTTGCGTTCCCAACTGTTAAACTTGCCGCTGTCCCGGTAAGACCGGTGCCAGCGCCGTTATAACTCCCATTTATATAGATATTCCCTGTGTCGGACGACATAAAAATCGTAGGTGTTCCGCCCGAAGCCACATACAAGCCCCAATTATTTATCGGGGCGTTTGTGGCGGTGATACCTGCGGTTCCGCCACTGTACCCAAATCCGATGCCATACATATTTCCCAAATTTCCTGCCCCAGGGACATAAGAACCGCCGATAGAATAAATCGCGCCTGACGTATTCCCAGCGCCTTCGACAGTAGCGTATTGGCCATTCAAATAACCGGCGCCCGCCGCACTGCGGTATATTGGCCCGGAGGTTGTTATTGAGGTTAATGTCCCGACAGAAGTGATGGCTGGTTGGGCAGCTGTGGTTACTGTGCCCGCAGTTCCGGCACTGCCCCCGATATTTAAACTCGCCGCTGTCCCGGTAAGACCGGTGCCGGGACCGTTGAAGCTTCCGCCGGTTGTCACATTGTCATAAAAATAGAAGCCGGCAGCAGTATTGGTATCAAAATGAGCATAGGTGGCATTTAAAGCTCCAATATCTATCGTGTAGCCGCTTGAGGAATTAATCCGCAAAGGATACTCATTGGCGGTTCCGACACTGACTTCCAATTTTTTGCCCGGCACAGTGGTCCCGATGCCCACATTCCCATTCCCATCGATCACGAATCGGTCTGTCGTGCCGAGAGCAGTCGAAGATGCGATTGAGAATCTCCCGCCGTTGGTTACATCCATGCCCATGGTCCATTTGTATGTAGTACCGGAGGCGCCGGAGAAACCGATGGCTGATTTGGTGGTGGAGTAGATGTCCAGCTTGTTGTTCGGGGTGGTGGTGCCAATGCCAACATTGCCGGCTGTGGCCGGGATGATTAGTCCATTGGTCCAGGTTCCGGCCACTTCAATGGCTGTCGTGCCGGTACCGGTGTTGTTGAGGTAAATACCATTCTCTGTCGTCCCTGTGCCCGTGTTAGTCAAGGACAAAAGCTTCTGGGTACCGGCAGTGGTGTTATTGGTGAGAAGTCCGGAGTAGAGATTGGCTGTGGTACTGATGGATGAATCATCAACGGTGTAAGTGGCGTTGAAAGGATAATTGACGGAGAGAAAACGCAAATCATTGGTTCCGGCATCCCACTGGAAAAGTGCGTTCCCCGAACCGGAGTTCCTCTGGAAGATAAGCGCTTTATAAGCGTCGCCCGTCTCTGTCGAGCCGACGGTCCAGGTATTGTTTGAGGTGGCACCGGACACGACAGTGCCGGAGAGGTTGTTGGCGGTAATGGTATCGAAGTAGCCATTCTTCCAGTAGTAAGAGGGTGAGCCGACGGAATTCGTGTTCGAGGAAACATCCGTTGTCGGGCGGAAAGCTCCGGCAGAGTCGAAAACCACCTGGTTGCTTCCGCCCGGACTTAGAGAAAGAAGGGTTTTCGAACCCGAGCCGGTACCAGAACCGGAGAGGTTGATGGAAAAAGCGGAATATCCGCCACCCGCCGAAGTTGAGTCAACCAAATCAATCGTTTGCCCATACGATACCTGGCCATTGCCGGCGTTGGCCGTAAGCGTTTGGTGGATAAGAGTACCAGAGGTAATGGCACTGTCATTGACAGCGAAGATGTCCCCGGTCGCCACGCTGGAGTTGATGAGGAAGGTGCCGTCATTCTGCTGATAGTCGTTGACGTAGAGGTCGTCGAAGGTGCCGGTGGTGGAGAATAAATTGGTGGTCGTGGCCGCCGTGCCAGTGGCGTGGATAAATAAGAGCTCAGTCAAGTCAGCGTTGTCGGCGTCAAGTGAAGATGAGTAGAGATTTGTCGAAGTGGCGTTAGTTGTGGTGGCGTTAGTTGTGGTGGCGTTAGTTGCAGTAAGAGCCCCGACGGTCATGTCATCGGCGACAATAGAGGTAAAGGTACTTAAAAGAACGGTAAGGCTCTCGGTATAGAAATTCGTGCTCGTCGCGCTGGTAACCTCCAGATTAGTTCCGCCAAATCCAGCCGCGCTGACAGAACCGTCGAAGGCAGCGTTGCCATTGCTGTCGAGAGTGACATTTTTAGAATCAATGGTCAGGACATCCCCGGAGTTGCCGAGGACAATTTTGCCGCCAGCAGATAAACTGCCGTTTACCCCGAGCGAACCGAATGAGCCGCTTCTCCCGGTAATGGCGCTGGCCGACTCGATGCTCCCGCGGGCGGAAATGTTTTTCTTCACATTTAGGTTCCCGCGCACGGTAAGATTCTCTTCAATGTCCATGCTCCCGCCCACTTTCGCGTCACTGGCAAGAGTGACCAAGCTTTCGAAATAGGCCGGGCCTAAGACATTGATAGCCTGCCGGAACTCGGCGTTGCCGAAGACCTTGAGTTTGCCTCCCACTTCCAGAGTGGAGAGCAGCTTGGTGGCCCCTTTGACCATAAGCGTCTTTCCAACCTCCGCGTTGCCATCCAGAATGACATCTTCCGTCGTCATGTTGCCGTTCTTGGTTACAAAGGCAAGCGTAAACTCCTCGGCGGAATGTCCATCCAACAGATCGGCGGATAAGTTGGTCGCCGTGGTAGTTGAATCCACCACTATCGGCGCGATGCCTTGCGCCGCGAACGAGCGGAACTGCCCCTCGGTCTCGATATGGCCCATGATGGAGATGTTGCCTTCCTTATCGAGAAGAAGTATTTCATTGGCGTGAGTGCCGGGGCGAAAGCCCAAAACGGTATTAGCATCGTTTAAGGCTTCCCGCGCGTATTCAACCGACCTCGAGACGAAAGAGAATACGACCGGCACCGGCAGAATTGAGAAGATAAGAATCGCGGCGAGCGTGACCGCCACGAGTACTTTGCTTGAAGTGACAATTCTGAAATGCCGGCGGATTTTATTTTCTTCCGGCAATTCCATCGCCGATGTTTCTCTGATTTTTTTATCAAGAACTTTTTCCAGCGCGCGCTCCACGTGTTCTATGCCGCCACCCGCGAGCTCCTGCTCGAGCCGGTATCTTCTTATGTCCTGGCCGTAAGTGTGCCTCGGCTCAAGCTCGGATTGCACTGTCGCGCTTATTTCATGCGGGTTGCCGTTCGTGAGTTGCGAGCGCACCATTTGCCTCTGCATGTAATCATCGAGCACCTGTTTCGTCGTGTACCAGGCATTGCCGATTTTCTTCGAAGCGATTTTTTTCTTCCTGGCGAGCAGACTCAAATATTCCGCGCTGTAAGGAGTGAGAAGCGCGGCTTCAGACATCGAAAGCCACTTTGGAGCTTCATTGGGCTTTTCTTCTTTGGTTTTCGGAATGCCGATATCCTGTATCGGTTCGTCTTTCACGTTGTATTTATTATACATTTGGGCAATTGCAAAAAATCAAAAATCTGGGGACAATTTTGCGATAATTTTCAATTTTCAGTTTTCAATTTTCAAGAAGAATCCCCTTTCGTAAATTAAACATTAAAAATTCAATGTAAATTGTAAAATTGAGGCTTAAAAATTTAAGACTTCACCTATGTGAAGTCTTATAAACCTTACTAATTCGTACCTAAAAGATTTAAAAACCTTTATACCTAAAGTGCATTAAATTGAGACTTCCGATGACTTTCCCCTTTATATCCCACTCATCGACTGGGCCAAGTTCCCTGGAGTCAATGCTTACCATGCGGTTATCCCCCAGAGCGAAATACTCTTCTAGGTCCAGTTTGATTAAAGAGATGCCTGTTGTGGAAGAGGTCTGGCCCTCTCCGAGATACGCTTCCGCGAGTATTTCTCCCTCATCAAGTCTGCCGGCTCTGATAACTACTTTGCCGTTTTCTATGGAAACACGCTCCCCCGGCAGGCCGATGATTCTTTTTATAAGTTTTTTATTGCCTCCGCGCGGACTTGCCACCACCACGTCTCCGCGTTTCGGCTCACTTTTTATGAACGCGAGTTTATTTACGAAGACGTAGTCTCCGCTCTTGATAGCTGGCTCCATCGAAGCTCCCACCACAATGAATCCCTCCATCACAAAAGTCCGAATGAGAACGGCAGCAATGAAAGCGACTATAAACACTGATAATATCTTTGCTTTCTGCATACTTGTACATATTAACACATGTGATAAATTAGTAATGTTTATGAAAGAACTCTACTTTTCCATCAAGGAGGCAGCGGAGATACTTGGTGTATCTCCGCTGACCCTCAGGAACTGGGACAAGTCCGGCAAATTCCGCGCCCAGCGGCATCCTATGAACAATTACCGCGTTTACAAGCTTTCCTCATTGGAACACATTATCGAAGATATTGAAAGTGGCACGGATAAGTCGAACGCCAGGAAGCAAATCAAGAAATTAACGATTCAGCATCTCGAGGAGTAACTCCTGCGCAATTGCGGGATTCGCCCGGCCGCCGGACTTCTTTATCACCTGCCCCACCAGGAACTGTATCGGGGCTTCTTTGTTTTCGGTAACGGCTTCTTCGGCGAATTTCTGGAGCTGTCCCCTATCACTTATCTGCATTAAATTATTTTTCTCCGCGATAGCTCTCGCTTCGCCGCCCTGAGCCTGGAGAATTTTCAAAATTTCTTTTGCGCCCTTAGATGATATCTCCCCCGTTCCAATCATGCGAACAGTTTCTGCAAACTCATTTGCGTCTATCGGTGTTTTGAGTTCGCTTGTGATGTAATTGGATGCCGTGATGATTAACTCTGGTTCTTTAAGAGTCTGACTTACTTCTCCGAAGTAAGTCCCCCACTCCGGCTGGGTTACGTAAATCTCGGCATGCTCCGGAGATACGCCTAGGTTTAGAAGCCTTCGTCTTCTATCCCACGGCAATTCAGGCAGAGTGGCCTTCAAATTTTCTTCGGAAAACTCTGGAATCTCTTTTATAAAAAGCTTCGGCAGGTCCGGGTCAGGGAAGTAGCGATAGTCATGAGACTCTTCCTTGGCTCTCTGTGAGAAGGTTTCTCCGGCGTTCTCGTCCCACCCGCGGGTCTCCTGGGCCACCTTCTCCCCTTTATCTATAAGTTCGACTTGCCTCTTGTATTCAAAGTCTATGGCCTTAGCAGTCGCACGAAAGGAGTTAAGGTTCTTGACCTCTACTTTTGTACCGAAATCGCTGGTTTTCGAGACAGAGACATTGGCTTCGACTCTCATTTCGCCTTTCTCCATATTGGCTTCCGAGATACCGAGATACTGGAGAAGGAGTTGGAGCTCCTTGGCGAAGCTTGCCGCTTCTTCGGCACTATGGATGACGGGCTCAGTCACAAGTTCCATGAGGGGAACCCCTGCTCGGTTGAAATCAACCAAACTCTCTTCGCCCTTGTCGTGAGTAGAACGCGCTGTATCTTCTTCTAAATGAATTCTGGTGAGCTTCACCCCCGAAAGCTCCCCACCAGAGATGAGAGGATGCTTGTATTGAGAAATCTGATAGCCCTTGGGAATATCGGGGTAGAAGTAGTTCTTACGGTCGAATTCCGCATAGTCAGCGAGCTTGCCGCCTACGGCAACGCCCAAACGAAGGATAGATTTCACCGCTTCTCTGTTGATAACAGGCAGAGTGCCGGGATAGCCCATGCAGACGGGGCAGATGTTGGCATTCGGGCTCTTCTCGTCCGGGTCGTTTTTGGAGTCGCAGAACATTTTCGTCCGCGTCTTCAATTCGGCGTGAATTTCGAGCCCTACTGTCAGTTTGTAATCCATTTTTTGAAGTTTGCAATCAGCTTGTCGTCGAGTATCGAAAAGGTAATCACGGTTTTGCCAGACTTGCTCAGGAGCGCCGCCTTTTCCTTAATTTCGGATTCGGATACAGCGTCCGTCTTTGTGAGCGCTATTATTTCCGGCTTTTTCGCTATTGCTTCATTATAAAGCTCGAGTTCCTTTCTCACAATCCGATAATCTCCCAGTGGGTCAGCTGCCTCCGCCGACACGCAGTGTATGAGTGTTTTAGTGCGTTCGATATGTCTAAGAAATTTGTGCCCAAGCCCCTTCCCTTCCGCAGCGCCCTCGATAAGCCCCGGGATATCGGCTAATATCCTCCCATAGAACTCGCCCAGGCCAGGCTCGAGCGTCGTGAAGGGGTAAGAGCCCGTCTTGGAGCGGGCATTCGTAAGCGCGTTCAGAAGGCTTGATTTGCCGGCATTCGGCAGACCGATGAGACCGAAATCAGCAATGAGCAGAAGCTCGATATGGAAATCGGCTTCATCGCCTTCTTCGCCCGGCGTAGATTCTTTGGGCCGGATATTGGTTGAGGCCTTGAAATGCTCGTTCCCCAGGCCTCCCCGGCCGCCTTTCAGGAGCAGAACTTTTTCTCCTTCCTTCAGAAGTTCTATTACATGCCCGGAGGCAAGATTGGTCAGGCGCGATCCGACTGGGAACTTGATTTCGGTATTCTCGCCTTCCCCGCCCTGCTTTGAATCCTTCAGGCCGTCTTCCCCTCTGCCGGCAGAGAATTCCTTGATATTACGATAGCTTGCTAGAATCCCGATATCCCGCACTGCCAAAGCATAGACATCGCCGCCCTTGCCGCCGTTGCCGCCCGAAGGGCCGCCCTTGTCCTTGCCCTTCTCGTGCCGCCAGCGGACAACGCCATTGCCGCCGCGCCCGGCTTTGAGATGGAGACTAATATCGTCTATAAGCATTTGTATACCTTATGAGTTAAGAGCGATTTCCGCAAGCTTTTCGGCACCCTCACGACTTAAGGCAACACAAAGAAACTTTTCTTTGTGGCAAAAGATGGCGTCTGCCACTCCAGATATGCTAGCTAACCCGCTTCCGGAAAGTCCGGCCCAGGCGGCGGGAAAATCTCTCTTGTTTTCAAAACTATTCAGACCCTTTGGCACGGCCTGCGTCCCCCACTTCCCTTCCGGCCGCGGATAAACAACAAACAGAGCTTCGGTCGGAATCAGAGCCTTTTTCCAGTGCAAATATTTTGGCAAGGTAATAATATTCTTGTTCTCGCTCTTTTCGTAAATTTCTTTTATCTCCCGCCTATCACTTACCGTCCGATGCGCTATGTTTATCTCTCTTTCGAGCAATTCCCGGGCTAGAGGCAGAACTTCAAAAAAGACCCTGTCATAATCTTCCAAAGATTCCACGCCGGCGGTAAAAGATTCAAAGTAATCTCCCAGCGAATACTCGTGGACTTCCCCGAACAGCGGTTTATAGAAATTGATACCGTTATCGCCGGCATCTACCGGCGTGGCCAGCATTTCCTCTATTATTTTTGCTTCCTCTTCTCCTCCAGCAAGCTCCTCACCATATTGTTTCCAAACTAATCCGAAAGAAGCGTAGGGAATGCCGTTATCTCTTTTCCCGGCCCCTTCGGATTGATGGTGGTCGAAATGGAAAATTTTCGGATCATACACTTGACCCACATCGACGACGATATCGGCCGATTTGATAATCTCTTCATCCCTTGTTCTCACCACTTCCGCTTCCGGATATTTCAAGAGAAGCGCTGAGACGGCCATGAGCTCGTCTGTGTGGAAATGCCCGTTATGCGTTACGATTCTCATTTCTGTAAATTTTGTTTATCCAGGCGAGTAGGAAATAGTAGAGCACCAGAGTAAGTGACATGACGGGGATGGTAATGTAACCGAACTCTTTGACGTAAATCTTCGAGCAGGCGCCTTCCGCCGCCGTGCAGGGCAGAAGAGACGCACCTCCCATATAGACATATGTCTGGTAGGCCGCTATAACGCCCGCAAGCGCCGACAGGACAACAGAGTAGGCAAAGACCGACCTTTCGTCTTTCCAGGAAGCTATGGCGAAGAGGACAAGCTGCGGGTAGAGGAAGACTCTCTGCCACCAGCAGAGGACACAGGCTTCATACCCTATCACTTCCGAGTAAAACAGGCTCCCGGCTATGGCGGCAAGAGAGATGAGGAAACCGAGGACGAGAGCATGTTTGCCGATGAAATTCACCGCGCCTCTGCCGAAAGAATCCCGGAAAATCACCAGGAGCAACAGCCCCGCCAAGAAGATTTGGGAAAACAGCGCGAGGTAAGGCAGAGTGATTCTAATCGTCTCAATCATTTTATTGTGGCAACAGACAGTTGGTAAGCTCGCTCAGAGTCTCAAGAGGCAGGTTGCCCGTTTGTCTGGTGCCATTGGGGAAGTCCCAGGTAGGATATCCCTCAATTTTAGCCTCCTGGCAAACCGGCAGTTGGCCTTTGCCGTCCGGGGTCGAGCACTCGATGCGGGGCAGGAGTTTGGCCGAGCGGCCGAAGCGCGCTTCCTGATTCTTGCAGTTGGGGCACCAAAATGCGCCGTAGTACTTGGCGCCGCTGTCTTTGATGCACTGCGCGAAAGCGTCGAGCTCACCCGGCTTGCCGGGAGTCCTTATGAGCCAAACCAAACCGCCGACCGCCGCTAGAAGCACTATGACCCAGATAATTTTCTTGTTCATGATTAGTTATTATAAATCAAAAGCATGAGTCCCGACAGACCGCCGACGCCGACACCGACAAGCAGAAGAGTGAGTAGCATGCGGACAATCAGACCCACCGCAGTTAAGACGAAGTATGGCCAGAAACGCATCCTGAAGAATCCTGCGACGAGAGAAAGCGGCATAGACGGCAGGACCGGCACCACGCGAAGCAGTAGAAAAATTATTTCGTCGTACCAAACTCCCTTGAAACGGGTGCTGACTTTCTCTACGTCATTCCAGGAAAAGTGCAGATACTTATGGTATTTGTTGACGGCCGGCTTACCGCCGAAATAGGCCAGGCCGTAGAAGGCCATTGTGCCCAAGGTGCTGCCAAGACCAACGGGCACCGCCACAAAGACCAGAAGTTTCGCCAAGAGGGCGGGTGTTACGGCCTCATTGAGGAACAGGAGCTGTCCTGAGAGAATAAGAGCGTAAGGCACCACGACAAGAAGCTCGTTGGCGAAAGCGAAGATGAGGATGACGACGGCGCTCGTGAGATTGGGCTCAAGCACCACGCTGTTTATCGCCTTGAGTATGTCGAGAGCTTCTTGCATAGGATTATCTTACCTTAGCCATGCGCTCCTGATGCTCTGTGGTATTCTTGAGACCGCAGTTTTTCCACTTCTTTCCGGAACCACAGAAACACGGGTCGTTTCTTCCGATGCTGCTTTTAGCAGCGACCCGTGTTTCTGAACCAACGGACGTAATTGGTTCTTCTTTCATCGCAGAATCTGCCGCTGCTATCAAAGCTTCCAAATCAAGCGCCGCCACGAATTCGGCGATTTGCCGGGCAATCGACATTTCCATTTCGCGGAAGAAGCGCAGACCGTCCTTCTTGTACTCGACCAGAGGGTCGCGCTGGCCGTAAGCGCGCAGATTCACGCTCCCGCGCAAGTACTCCATCATTTCGAGATGGTCCACCCAGAAGAGGTCTATGGTCTGGAGAATAATTCTCCTCATTATTTCGAGCACTTCCGGGCGATCCAAGGGCAATTCCCTCTCAATCTTATTTTCTTTCAAATATTCTTCGATTTCAGCTTTCCCGCCAATGAGAATCTTCCTTCGCTTGCCGTAAATGATGTTTCGCTGGAAGTTCAGCACATCGTCGAACTCAAGCACGTGCTTCCTTGCGTCGAAGTTGAAGCCCTCAATCTTTTCCTGCGCCTTCTCGAGAGAGCTCGTGATGAGCTTGTTCTCTATTGGCTCGTCTTCGGGAATATTGAAACGGCCCATCATGCTCTTTATGGCATCGACGGCGAAGATGCGCATCAGCGAATCCTCGAGAGAAACTACGAATTGCGTCTCACCGGGGTCGCCCTGGCGCGCGCTTCGCCCCCGCAACTGGTTGTCTATGCGGCGGGCGTCATGGCGCTCGGTGCCGAGGACGAAGAGACCGCCGAGACTTTTCACTTCCTCATACTCCTCCTGCGTCGAGGGGTTGCCGCCGAGTTTGATGTCCACGCCTCGGCCGGCCATGTTGGTGGCTACCGTCACCGACCCCTTCTGTCCGGCTTGGGCGTAGACTTGCGCGTCCTGCTCGTGATTTTTGGCATTCAAAACCACGTGCTTGATGCCTTCATTCTTGAGATATTCCGAAAGAAGTTCGTTGTGTTCAATTGAAACCGTGCCAATTAGGAGCGGTTGGCCTTTTTGATTAAGCTCTTTGGCCTTTTTCGCCACCGCTTTCATCTTGCCGGCATGGGTCTGGAAAATCAGGTCGCCATGGTCGATTCTCGCCACGGGCTTATTGGTGGGAATGACATAAGTCTCAAGTCCGTAAACTTTGTAGAACTCCTCTTTGGAAGTGGTGGCGGTGCCCGTCATGCCGGAAAGTTTCTTGTACATGCGGAAGAAGTTCTGATAGGTAATTGAGGCGTAAGTCCTCGATTCCTCCTTAATCTTCACCCCTTCCCTCGCCTCAATCGCCTGGTGAAGCCCCTCCGACCAACGCCGGCCGGGCTGCAAACGGCCGGTAAACGCGTCGACAATCACGACTTCGTCGCCCTTTACGACATACTCTTTGTCCTTGTGATAAAGCGCCTTTGCCTTGACGGCGGTTTCGAGATGATGGACGTATTTTATGCCGCCTTCGGTATAAATATTCTCTATGCCGAGAAGTTTCTCGGCCTTGTTTATGCCATCGTCAGTGAGAGAAATGGCTTTGAGCTTCTCGTCGACCGCGTAATCCTTTCCTTCATCGAGAGAGGCGGCAATTTTCGCGAAGCGGGTATAAAGTTCTCCGGCCGAACCCACGTTGCCGGAAATGATTAAGGGCGTTCGCGCTTCATCTATGAGAATCGAGTCTATTTCGTCGACGATAGCGTAGTGGTAATCGCGCTGGACGAGATACCGCTCGTCGTAGACCAGATTGTCACGAAGATAATCGAAGCCGAACTGGACATTGGTGCCGTAAGTTATGTCGGCGCGGTACGCTTCCTGCTTGTTGACCGGCCTCAAAAATTCGTAAACAACCTGGAAAGAGCCTTCCACATCTCTTTCCTCATCTGCTTTCTTTGAAGTATGGGATTCGTCGTAGAGATACGAGAGCTGGTCATTCAATACGCCGACCGAGAGACCGAGGTAATTATAAATTTGTCCCATCCAGGCGGCATCGCGGCGCGAGAGATAATCATTCACGGTCACTACGTGCACGCCCCTCCCTTCGAGCGCCGTGAGATATGCTGGCAGAGTGGCGACCAGAGTCTTGCCTTCGCCGGTCTTCATCTCGGCGATGCCGCCATGATAGAGCGCCAATCCCCCCAGAAGCTGCACGTCGAAATGCCGCTGGCCGAGAGTCCTCTTGGCCGCTTCGCGTACTGCGGCAAATGCTTCCGGCAGAATATCGTCGAGCGTAGCACCGTTTGAAATGCGCTTTTTGAAATCTTCCGTTTTCGACTTCAAATCTTCCGGAGAGAGATTTTCAAACTCTTTTTCCAGCGCGTTAATACGCCCCACTAGGGGCTTCCAGGAGGCAAGCTTTCTTTCTTCCGGCGAACCGAATAAACCGCCTAAAATAGCCATGAGAAGCTTATTTTACCACATTTTTTAACAAGGAAAAACGCCCGGCCTTGCGGGGCCTGGGCGCTTTTCCGGCAGAAGCGGGACTATGCTCGCTTCTTGCGCGAAGATTTCTTCTTCTTCGCTACTTTCTTTTTCTTTGCCATTGTGTTTCCCGAGACGTCTCAGGATATTATTGGTAACGTCAGTCGCAGAAAAATATTTTGGAAAATATTTTTCTGCGGTTATATTAATTATCATACTTACTACCCGCACATACAATAGTATAAACGTCTTATATGTGGATAACTTACTTCCGGAAATTTTTCTTTACTGATTCCGTATCTGTCTTATGTATTCGTCGTAAGTCGCGGCATTCTGCGGGTCGAGCGCTTTGCGACGCCCGAAAAGTGCGGTGAGGTCTCCGAATCTTTTGGTCGCGTAATAAGCAGAAACGATTCTGTCATCGAAGACTACTAGTCTTTCGGGCATTCCGGACATAAGTTCCCGCTCGAGCGCTCTGTCACCGGCATAAATGGCTCCCGCGAGATATATAATCTTCGCCTCGTTGTAACCCGGAGCCATTTCATAGGCCTGTTTGAAGAGCTCCAGCGCCTCGACGGACCGCCCTTGGTTTATAGCAATGGCGCCAAGCTCGAAGTAAGAGAGTTGTTTGCCGGGAGAGAGCTCCTTTGCCCGCTCGAAGTATGGTTTCGCGTCATCCAATAGTCCCAAACCCGAGAAGAAAGACCCGGCTATGAGCTCTGTGCGGGCGGAATTGGAAAATTTTTTCGCTTGTCCTTCCACCGCCGCTTTCGCAAACGAGTAGAAAGAGTTCTTTTCTTCCGCGGAAATATTGCTCCCGAGTATTGATGGAACGTTTGAGGACATATGCTCCACCACTTCCGGCCGGCCGAGTAGCGAAGCTTGATACGCTTTCTCAAAATAGGTTGCGGCGGCCGGCGGATTCTTGAGTTGCACAGCCTTGAGCGCCTCAATCGTATAAACATTGCCCATAAGGGGCTTCGCGTTCACGAAGTAAAGCGCCAGAACAAGGAGTACCGCCGCCGCAGGCACGGCCAATGATTTTATTCGCGTTTCGGAAACATCTTTTATCCAGAGAAGTTCGCCGGTGGCATGCGAATGAAGATAGGCGAGAAGCGAGAAGAAGAGCACATAACTTGTCAGATGGTCGAAAACGAAGAAGTTGTGAAAGAAATACGCTGAGATGAGCCCGGTGAGAATCGATTTCTCGGCAAAAGAGAACCTGTTTCCTCCGCGCCAGACGACACGCAAGTATGCGGCATAAAGCAAGAGATACGCGAGAAGACCTAGCAGCCCGCCAACCACCGCCCAGTCAAGGAAAATGTTATGTGCTCTGTCGAACCATGGTTCTAGAATAAACATTTCCGGCTTGTAATGCTCCTGGAAGACATAAGAGAAGTTCTCCTGCCCCCAGCCAAGGATGGGCCGTTCTTTGAAGCCCTCAAGAGCTATCGGCCAGACGAAGTAGCGGCCTTGAGTCTTGATATCAGCGAGCGTCAAGGTGGAGAAGCGCGAGAGCACCGGACTCTTGGCGACAAACGCACTGTCTTTGACCATGAAGAATCCGCCGACAAGAACCGCCAGACCGACAATGACCGCGATGCTTGCTTTCCGTATCGAGCGGTCTTCTTTGTTCATCGAGTTGATAACCGCCATCACCAAGAGTCCGCCCAGGAGACCCAAGATAGCGCCTCTGGTCGCCGTGTAATAGATGATAATAATCTGGAAGATGATAAGAAGGCTGTAAGTCCAGCGCATATTCTTGTTCCTCCACTCCCTTGCCATGAGAAGCAGGGCGACGAAGATGTGGATAAGCATGTAAACCGCGAGATAGATGGCGTTGCCGAAGGTGCCATCGACGCGCGCCAGGTCCTGCGAGGGTTGGAGCACGCCCCAGACCTGTAAGAGCGCGTAACCTGCCATGATGGCGGAAGCGGCAAGAGAAGTGTTCCACCATCTCGTCCAGTGCTTTTCTTCAAAAATAGAGCTGATTACGAGAAAGAACGCACCGAGATGAAGAAGCGAGATGTAGCCCTCCATGCGTTCGAAGTTGCTCCAGAAACTAGCCGCTCGGTCAACGCCCAGAAGGTCGGCCAGCCCGATGACGGCGAGAAACGCCAACACGGCATAGAGAATAATAGAGCGCTTCGGCCGATATTGCTTGTCCCAGAGCGCGAGCACCACCCAGGCCGCGAAAATAACTTCGACGATAGCTCTCCATGCGAAGGCCTTGGTGGTTATGAACGGGAAGAAGAGCGAGGAGGAAACAAGAAACGGCACAAACGGTATCAGGAAGAGCCCGGCAAATATCACGCCCCGCAGCATTTGTTTATTCATAGGCATTATCGTACCATGTTAAAGACGTATGGAAAGCCTGAGAAATAAGGCCTACAACCTCCTCCGCCGAAGCGAGAGCTTATTCAAAACCGACATGGTTTACGCCGCCAAGGGCGGCTTCTGGATATCTTTCGGACAAGGTATGTCGAGCTTGCTATCCCTGTTTTTAATAATCGCTTTCGCAAACCTCTTGCCGAAAGAGACTTATGGTATGTACAAATACATCTTGTCTTTGGCCGGGATACTGAACATTTTTACCCTTACAGGCATGAATAGCGCCGTTTCCCAGACAGTAGCGGTCGGCCATGATGGAGCCTTGCGCTCATCGGTCAGATACCAGCTCAAATGGAATCTTCTTATGCTTCTGGCCTTCTGGATATTGAGCGGGTACTACTTTATGCAAGGCGATGATTTGCTCTCCATCTCATTCCTCACTTTGGGCGCATTTATTCCAGCAACTTTAGCCTTGAACACTTACGGAGCTTATCTCGACGGCAAAAGAGAGTTCAAACTCGCGAGCCTGGCTACCATGGGCTCGACTGTAATTTATGTCATAGGAGTTCTGGCTGCCATCTTTTTAAGCGGGGAGGTTATATGGATTATATTCGCTTACGCGGCCACCACATTCGTCTCTACCCTCTTCTTTTATTTTTTCACCATTAAAAAATTTAAACCTCCCGCCGAAGACGGCGGAGAAGTATTGCGGTACGGGAGGAAGCTTACTTACGTAGGATTCATCGGACCAGTAGCTTCGCAGATAGACAAAATAATCCTGACACACTTCTGGGGCCCCGCACAGCTGGCGATTTACGCTCTTGCTCTGGCTGTGCCTGAAAAGGCTGTTGCTCTCTTAAAAAACTGGGTCGGTATCGGTTTGCCCAAGTTCAGCGTAAAAACCGCTGCGGAGCTGAATACCGTGTTTTACAGACGCATATTTCAAGGCATCTTGATTGGCGCGCTGGCCGCGCTGATATACGTCGCTCTGGCACCGTATCTATTCAAATATCTTTTGCCGCAATATCTGGATTCCATACTTTACTCACAGATTCTCGCCCTAAGTTTCCTGTTCGCCATACCCAACCGTTACATAAGCTTGCTCCTCGTTTCCCAGAAAATGTCCGGGGCCATCTTCGCCAATAGCGCTCTGCAGTCGGTGTTGCAGATACTTTTCTACGTCGTACTCGGCATCTGGGGCGGCATCATGGGCCTCATCCTGGCAAATGTCATCTTCAACTTCGTTGGAATGATAGCCAATATTTCCATCTGGCGCTTAAACAGCAGAGGTATTTAAATTCTTCTCCAATTCGTCCACAACCCACTTGCTACCGTTTCTTGTCGGGTCGCCGAAGAAGCGCTCTTTGAGTCGATCTAATTCTTTCTGTGGAATGTTCGGAGCCGCTTTCACAGCTTCGACTAGCGCTTCGGGACTAGCCACAATAAACGAATAATCTGATGGGTGTTCCCGGAGATTGAAGTAGTCGCCCCACTTGCTTGTCTCATAGAATATCGGACACTTCATTGTATAGAGCGCTTCGAGAACGCCTGTGCTGTGCGACCCTACGGCAACATCCACTTGAGCGAGCGCATCCATAATCCCTGTCCTGATAATCCGTTCGGAAGGAATTTGAGCCAAGATATCCGGACGATTGGCCTTGAGCCAATTCTCGAACCCATCGCGGTCTACACGAAAACTGATAAAAACAGATACGTCTTTGGCCTCAAGTAATTTTTCCAAATACACCCCCGCCTCGGCTGGCACAGCGAGCTGCTCGGATACAAAGAGTACGCGGACTTCCCTATCCGGACTTGGCGCCTCCTGCGTATTATTGGATTTTGCGATATACGGACGCATGGGACCGGAAACAACGAGTTGTTCGGGCCTCAAAACCTTGCTGTATTTAGTGTAATATTCCCGCCACCACTCGCTCCAGAGACCGTACTCTCCTACAGAAAGACTCCGCGAACCGTCAAATCCTGGCATAAAATCGTAAGTATTATAGAAGCGCGATGCCGCGCCGTGCAGAATCCCCACAGAAGGAATGTTCCTGATTTTCGTGGCAAGAAGAGTGTGGAAACTCCGTTCGGAACCGGCCGGGATAAAAGCTGTTCTAACTCCAATCATTCTCAATATTGTTGAGGCAATTTTAATAGCCCAGATGTCATCGTAAACGCCGAGAACGAACTGAGTCGAAAGCAGAAGCTTGAAGCGATTCTCCGGCGCTTCCCGTGAGAAGAGATGCGGCCCGAACATTTTGCGCGCCCGCCTATGTCCACCAGAAATAGCGCTCAAGAAACGTGCGAGGAAGAGAATACCGTCAGCATAGACTACTGGTCTGCGGCGCGTCCATGCGTGCGAGATGACGTTTTTCCATGATTCGATACCGCGGATGAATTCGACGAAAGGAATGCCGCGCTTTCTCATCTCTTCGTAGACAAACTTCATGCGGAAGTCATAGTCCTTGTTTCTCTCGAACTTGTCTCCGGTGTAGACCAGAACCTTCTTTCTGAGACATGCGAGTATCGGCACGCTTATCAGCGTGAAAATAATCTGAAGAAAGACGCCGAAAGGGAGGAAGGTTGGAGTTTTAAACTTATTAGATTTGAGTAGGTGAGTTTCGATGCTATGAGCCGAAAGATAGCATAAGAAAAGGCCTTTGTGCGGCGGGTTAAAGAGCGTTACGTGCTTAAAGTTGGTGAGGTATTCCAGAAGCTTTTTATGCTGAGTATACGAAAGACAGAAGTGGAGATAGAGGCTGTTGTAGTGAATCCACCAGAGTTCGAAACCTTTGTAGGTAAAAGCTTTCGCTACGCGACGGCCGTCAGGAAGCTTCACTTGCGCAAGCTCTTCAAGAAGCGCGTTGGCTTCGTAGATACTTCCAGCTCCAAGGAGCGCACCAAGCGCCTCGCCCTTAAGTATTTTTTCATAACGTCGGGCGGCATCCTTAGGAACATCACCTCCGAAAACAACTAGGATACTTCCCTTCTTCATGACGCGAGATCTTCGAATAGCTGGCGAAGAGAATTTTCATGCACTTTCTCCCACGCTTTTAAGCTCGAGTTGGCGTTATGTGGAGACATAATGACATTTCCCATTCCAAAATAAGGATGGCCGGTGGGTAATGGCTCAACCTCGAAGACGTCGATTCCGGCGCCGGCAACCCTACCCTCTTTGAGAGCCTTGATAAGCGCTTTTTCATCAACAAGTGGGCCTCGTGAAGCATTGATAAGGTAGGCACCAGCCTTCATGAGCGCGAGTGTCTTGTCATCAATAATGTAGCGGCTCGTGGGATTCAAATCGGTACAAACGGCGACAAAATCCGATTCGGCAAGAAGCTTCTCTATCGGGACCATAAACTCATGCGGTTTCTCTACGATGTCATTGCCGAGAATTCGCATGCCGAACGCTTCGGCACGTTTCGCAACAGCCGTACCAATGTTGCCCATACCAATAATACCTATCGTACACTCATTCAAAGCCTTGCTGAGCTTCTTCTCCCAAATTCCATTTCTCATCTTGCGATCAAGGTCGATTGTGCCACGCGCGAAAGCAAGCATGAAAGCGAAAATAGTGTCGGCCACCGGTTCGGTAAAAGCGTTGAGCGTATTTCTCACAGGAATGCCTCGGCGCGCCGCTGCCTCTTTATCAATCGAATCGATGCCAGTACCCCACTTAACAATTGTTTTTAAATTTGGAGCAGCAGCAAGAACCCTTTCGGTAATCCTGTCATCGCCGCAGAGAACGCCGTGGATGTCTCCGATAAGAGGCAGAAGTTCCTCTTCCGACATGCGTTCGTTAACCTTTGGGACAACTACCTCGATATTATGCTTCGTGAAAAGAGGCAGAAATCGCTCGACTACCGGCTGGAAATAGGGAGCAGTAATGAGTACTTTGTACTTCATAAATATTCAATATACTGCCACAAAATGTGATTTAGGTAAATGCCTTTCAAGCTCCTGGCTGGAGGATAATTTTGAAGTCCTTCCCCTCTCGAAGAAGCTCCCACGCTGTTTTGAAATCTTTGAGCGGAATGACTTTGTGTTTAAACGGCGCCGTATCAATCTGCGGCAGAAGGTTAATCGCTTTGGCGAAGTCCTCCCATCCAGCGCCCACGGAGCCGACGATATCCTTCTCTCTGGCCACAACATCTTCGAAATTAAATTGCACATCTCCATAAGGAAACCCAAGCAAGAGAAGCGTGCTCCCCACCGTGGTGTCGCAAAGCACTTTTTCAAGAGCTTCTTTAGAACCCGTCGCTTCAATGACAATGTCAAACTCGTTTAAATGCTCAAGCTCGGTTGAGACGTTAAAAATTTTTTCTTTAATAAGCGCCAGCCGATCTTCACGCCGGTCGAAGACCGTAACCTCATGGCCTTCAAGAGCGAGCGCTTGCGCGGAGAAGTTTCCAATCGGTCCCGCACCAATAATGCCTACACGCGATTTTGGTTTCAGCCGCTTCTCGATTCGGGAGATGCCCCGCATCACGACTGATAGCGGCTCGACGAGCGCCGCGGAGAGAAGGTCAACCTCGTCCGGAACCTTGTGAACCATGTGGCCGGGCACCACGACGTAGTCGCTGTAAGCGCCGTTGTAATTTACCACTCCAATTTCCTGCCGTTGTTTTTTCTCATCTTTCGAGACGATGCACTCGCCGATGACTTTCTGACCAATCCTTAGGCGTTCCTGATAGCGCGGGCTGCCGCCGATGCGCACCACCGTACCGCAATATTCGTGGCCGGGCACAATCGGATAACTGGCAATCCCCTTTTTATAATAGCCGAGCGTGCCTTCATAGACTTCGAGGTCTGTGCGGCAGATACCGACATACGCCACCCTTACCAACACATCTCCATGCTTGATTTCAGGCAATGGCACTTCCTCGTATTCGGCTTTACCTACTCCCTTGATTACGACGGCACGGTTATTGGCGGGGTAGAAGAGCTTATCCTTATCTTTCTGGAAATCAATTGTCCTCCCCTGTTCCCAACCTATGCGACTACCCTTCCACTGGTAATAGCGGAAACGGAGAATCTCTTCGAGACGCACTCGTGAGTAGTCGGGAAAAGAGTAAACGAGATCAATCAGTGTGTACCAGATAAGCCAAAAGATGCCGAGTTTGGCTTGGGGCGGACGGGCTAAATCAATCCTCACAGCGGCAACAGCTTCGCGGCGGTAGCGGTTAAAAACTTGAGACCATGTCTCTTCGTGGATGTGGTAGACTCCGGCCTTCGGCGCGTAACGCACCAAATAACTGCGCTTAACCATCTCTCTTGCCCATTCAATATCCTCAAGTCCAAAAAGGTACTCGTCAAAGACACGTTTCTGCCAGAGATCGCGGCGCACTGCTGAGTTTGCGTTGTTGGCATAATAGAGCGGAACATTCGAGTTGTACTCCGACGCACCGAATAGCCGCTTAAAGTCTACTTGTTCGGAAAATTTAGATTGGGTAACGCCTAACTGCCTGCCATACACCATTGCCACACGGCTCTCTTTGAAGGGCGAGAGGAGATTTGCCAACCACTCATCATCAACCGGCAGGACGTGAGCGGAAGCAAAGACGAGATATCGGCCCCTTGCTTCGCGAGCGCCGATGTTTAAGGCCGAGCCGAAGGTGAAATGCCGGCTCTCAATCTCGATAACCCTCACTCCGGCTTCACGCGCGATCTCAAGCGTCCGGTCGGAAGAGCCTGAATCAACAACGATAATTTCGAAATTCTGATGCGTTTGCCGCTTGAGCGCGCGTAAAAGATTCCCCAGATGCTTCTCCTCATTATAGGTGCGAATAATGATGCTTGCTTCAGGCATATTGCTTGACTAAAGGATCCTGCAACATATGCTTCTCCACCTTGGAAAGGTCTTGGGGCGTATCGACTGAATAAGTCTCATATTCTTCATAAACCATTCTCACCTTGTGCCCATGTTCAAGAAACCGATTCATGTCTATTGATTCTATTCTCTCCAGAGGAGTAGGTCCCCAGAGACCGAATTGTATGAGAGCATCTCTGTTGAAAGGAATGATGCAGACTTGTTTATAGAGCCTGCGCTCCCGCTTGCCATCCCATTTCTTTTTCGACGGTATCGGCTCGCGAGAGAAATATAGAGCGTTGTTCTCGAGGTCTACCACAACCTTGGGGTAATTGGGGTCATTGTGCTCTTCTTCACTTCTGATTGGCGCCATAAGATTAACAACCTGGACTTTTGAGTCTTCGAGAAACGGCCTTATTGCCAGATCAATCATATCTGGAACAATCATGGGCTCATCGCCCTGAAGCATAGCAATGATATCTGCCGTTTTTCCCGTCTCGGCTTCGATTTTTGAGAGCGCTTCGGCAGTAATGTCGACACAACCAGGATGGTCGTTTCTACCCATTACCACTTTGGCTCCAATAGATTTTGCATAATCAGCTATCACTTCATCCGGCGTGACGATGTATACCTCATCTAAGGAAGCGCTCATCTTGGCGCGTTTGTAAACGTGTCCAATCATCGGCATGCCTAAAATAGACGCAAGTGGTTTGCCCGGATACCGGGTTGATGTCATTCTGGCGGGAATAATACCAACGATATGTTTCTTACTTTCCATTTAGGATAAAAATACCATGCTTAATAGCGAATGCATAGCCGTGGGCATTTGCCAAACTTTTCATGGTTCTGATGGTGTCCCTATCGAAATGGCGCGCATCATCAATCAGTATTGAGTGTTCCTTTATTGGGTGAGCAAATATAGCGTACAGTTCGCCGATTATAGGAGAATTGTCTGCGGTAATGCTCCCTCTCCCGTGGGCATCAAGCCAGAAAAGAGCGGGGTTTTTAAGCTCTGGTAATACCTTATTTATTTCATCGGCACTATCTCCGTTCAATAGGACAATGTTTGGATCATTTTTGAATCTATCAACCGCTTTTTGATAGAGAGTGAGGTCGAGCTCAATAGAATAAATCTTTTCGAAATAAGGTTTCATCCTCGCGATCATGTCGCCGTTGTAAGTGCCAGTTTCAACGAATACCTTGTGCTCGGGCCGGATGTGCTCTAAGAGAACCTTGCCTTTGGCCTCCGAACTAATTTTAATCCCGAGCGAGGGGTGATATAGGCCAACCGAAGCGAGAAGTTTTTTGATGAAATATTTTAGCTTGAGCATAGGTACAAATAGATCGATTGATACTCTATTGCCTTATCATGCAAATTGAAACACTTTTGCGCCCGCGCGTAGCCGACTTGGCCAAATTGCTTGGCTCTTTCCGGGTTTTTGAGCAGAATCAAGGTTTTTTCGGCAATTTGCTCCGGGTAAAGCGGATTTACAATATAACCCGTCTGGCCGTCTTCCACAATCTCCGGCGTACCGCCGAAGCGGGTGCCTATAATAGGCTTTTTTGACGCCATGGCCTCGATATTTACCCGGCCGAAGGCATCGAAACATACGGAGGGCATGAGCACCAGGTCGGAAGCGGTATAAGCGAGTTTTATCTCCTCCCTGTCGAGCCAACCGGTAAAAATCAGGCCCTCTCTTGGCTCCATATTCCCTGTGCCGGCAACCAAGAGAACCGCTTCGGAAAATTCTTTTCTAACTAGACGAACCGCTTCCAGAGCCTGCTCCGACCCTTTAGCCGGACTCAAGCGGCCGTTGAAGAATATTACTTTCTTGTTCTCTAACTGGTGTTTCTTTTTGAAATCCTTTACTTCCTCATCACTTGCCTTCCACTCGCTTACGTTAATGCCGTTATAGATAACCTCGACATCATTGATTCCGTTTTGCGCTAGAGCGTCTTTCAAAGCATAGCTTATGGCAAATTTCCTATCAGCGTATTTCAGATAATGCCTAATAATAATGTTGCGGAAGGGATTCCATCTTTTCCCGGCTTGCCTTATCTGGTCAAGCCACGTGACTTTCACATCTTGGTTCTCCAGATATTTTTTTGTGTCAAGCTTGGCGAAGCTGAAGGCCATCACGTCGCGGAAGGTCATGACTGTCGCTCTGGCATGGCGCTTGGCAAGCTTCAGCGAATAATAAGAGAGGTGGGTATGAATATTGTGGACATGGACCACATCAGGGCTCAATTCTGACAGAATTTTCTCGACTTTTTTTACGACCCCGCAATTATAGAGACTTAGATACCAGCGCCATCTTTCACTGTAATTGCTTGCGATTTTGAAGACTGTGAGTCCGTCATAATCAGTTTTCCCCTCTTCATTCTGGTTCCGGCAGGTTGTTATAACAGAAATTTCATGGCCGGCCTTTTTCATTTCCAGAGCCAACTCGTAGGCGGAAATTCCCGCTCCTCCGAAGCTTTGCGGCGGAAAATCGTCTTGTAGAAATAATATTTTCATTTATTTTTCTTCCCGTAGAAGTAGAAGCCCCCTGCCAATATCGGTGTGCCGGGAAATACCTGATCCAAATACTTTAGCGGACTTACCGCGACTTTCGCGGCATTCTTCAAGATTTTATTTAAAAATGGGCTGCCAGAGAGATTCTGAAAATAGAAAACGATTATTTGTGCTAGCGCTGAGTGTGTACCCATAGACATCCCTGACTCAATTTTTACAAAATCTCTGCACAAATAATCTAAACCCTCTTGAGTCAATCGATTATAATCCGAAGGCGCTTTGTGAAAAGGGTAGAGAAACGGTATGTCAACGTACATAGTGCCTCCGACTTTTAAAACTCGGTGAATCTCTTTTACTATTTTCGCTGGTGATTGAACATGCTCCAACACCGCCCCGCACACTACCATATCCACATTATTGTCCGGGTACGGCAAGTCCTCTCCAAGGGCCTTCAAATGCGTCGCGTCTTCGGTATCATATGCCGGGTCAATACTGATTGTCCCTGTCTTATCATGCTGTCCTGCCCCAATATTTAGTATAAGTTTATGCTCTTTAACAGCTTGTTTAAAATCATTCTCCCAATTCAATTTCAATCCCCTAGTCGGGTGGAAAAAACCCCCTCTATAAAACAATTTATCTCCTAATTTCTTAAACATATTTTATTGATGATTCGGAACAAGCCGAAATGAAAATGTTACGCCAGAAAGGCTCAGTATAGTACAAAATTAATAATAATGCGGATTACAGAAAACAACATCAATTGAGGTGAATTCATACTAGCACGGTCAAAGATAGTAGCTGCAAGATTTATCAAGAATGGGAGAAGTGGAAAAAACGGAAAGAGAACGTGTAAGTCCTGAAAAGCCAATATAATAGGGCGTTAAATGCCCGGGACAGAAACCCCGGGTCTTCCAGCTTCCCTCGCCATAGGCCGCTTCGAGAGAGGATGCGGGAATCAGGATAGTGCTTGAAGGCGCAGTGGTAGTACGTGCGGCGCCCGTCGTGGAGAAGAACGGTTCCTCCGGGCTTCAATAGCTGGGTTGCCTCAATAAGACAGCGGCGGCGTTTACGACCGTCGACAATAATGATATCGAACTTTTTGCCGAGTGTTGCCGGATATGCAACATACTCATTCATCAGTTCCTCGCGTTGCTTATTTTCATTATTGCCGATATCAAAAAGTGTTAGTGAGGTATGCTTATCACCCTTCAATTCGGCGAGAATCTTCTCGTACCACAATTTGTTATATTCAACACTTTCCCATGTATAAGAAATCCCTTTCTTCCTTAAAAATCTTGTGAAATAAACTGTGCTCCCGCCGCTTCCCCATTCCAAAACGTCAACGTGCGAGCTATATGAAAGCAAAAGTTTCTCCATGATCGCTATTTCTCCTGGTTGCATCTGTGGCTTAAGCTCCATAATGTTTCTTTGCTTCTCGTAAGAGTTGTTGTTACCATTCTAATTACTTTCATGAAGAAAGCTATTAAAAAGCTTCTCCAATCAATAGGTCTCTCTATTGTGAGAACTAGAGATTTAAACGATCCCCAGAAACTCTTTCCCCTTAGAGGAGAGCACCTCTTCGACATCTATTTCTCAAAAATTGACCCGGCTAATTTCTTTTTTGTCCAAATAGGCGCATATGATGGAAAACATAAAGATCCTATATATCCTTTCATCGTCAAATATAACTTAAGAGGAATAGTCATTGAGCCGCAATCCGAAGTATTTCCACTGCTCCAAAAGAATTATGCCGAGTGCCCAAACGTAAGATGCCTCAACGTCGCAATCGCCAACAAGAAAGGCTTCGTCACTTTATATGTACCAGAAAAAGAAACGAGCATTGCCTCTCTCGATAAGAATAGACTCGAACGTACCATCAAGAGCCAGACCAATGACGTAGGCACCATTCGAGAGATTGAAGTCGAAGCTCTGACGTTTGAAGATGTTATGGCTGGCCAAAATCGACTAGACCTTCTCCAAATAGACTGCGAAGGTTATGACTGGGAAATATTGAAAACAATCGACCTAGGTAAATGGAGACCGAGCATTATCAATTTTGAGAGCGTTTTACTATCAGACGCCGACAAGAGGGCGAGTGTCAATTGGCTTGAGAGTTTCGGCTACAAATGGTTCAGGAATAATTTCGATACGACTGCTTACAAAGTCTGAATTAAGAAAAAGTAGATTAAGAAAACCCGCGCTGCACAAGTACAGCGCGGGGTGTGCTAGGTCGTAATCGCCTTGCTTCCTTCTTCGGTCTTGTAAAGGTCATAGGCGAAGAGATGCCGACGCGTGAGCGTTCCCACCTCGTCAAGCACCTGGTCCGGACGTGCTTTCGCAAACACACCCTTTTCCAGGCACTGACGAGCGAGGACGCCGCCCGCCGGCAGGTAGCAGAAGTAATACGGATTCGCGGCCACAGGTGTGGGTAGCGACTCCGGCGACAAGCCCATCTCATCCGCAAGCTGCCGACGCCACTTCTCGAGCATTTCCTCGCCGCGAATCGGAGAGAGATGAGCGGCGGCTTCCCGGCCGATTCTCTCCCAACTCCATTCGTCATCGGGAACGTCGACCAACGTGCTACCGAGCCTGTGGCCCGACGGCACGCGCGAGAGCCAGTTGAACAAGCGTTGCAGACGCACCGTATCGGTGCAGTAGCGCTCGTTCGCCTCGGCGTCGAGAAGCCGGAGGGTGCCTAGAGCACCTCCCGAACCCTCGACTTCCACGGAATGTGAGTTCACGCGAGTAGCCATCGCAAGGAGTTGTCTCTGAGAATCACGCCGGATGAGCTCCTGGACATCGCGCGGACCTCCTTCGACATGGCGGAGTACGCTCCGATCGAAGAACGTCTCGGTGAGATCATCGTTGGTACCGGCGTAGAGGCCATACTTGAGGGCGATGCTCCCCATCGCTGTCCCTCCGTACGGAGCAAGGATGGAGGTCCAAGCCATGGTCGGATTGATCAGGTTGTTGAGTGCCAGGGTCGAGAGATCGGTTGACCGATCACTGAATGGCACCGCAAGAATCTGCTCAGTCCGCAGAGTGAGCCCACGGTCGAGAATCTTCTTACATCCCTCGACGATAAGCTCGTCATCCATGTGCCTGAAGAGCACGTGGTCGCGCAGGAACTCGTTCCCCGACTCAATGGCAAGCGTGATGCCTGTACACCCAGCCTGCCCAAAGAGGTCGAGTCGCCGATTTCCCTGGTCATGTCGCGTCAGTTCCAGACGAATCTGGCAGTGGAACGGCACACCGACTTCTTTCGGCCAGCGACGAGAGAATTCCTCGAGCCAGGCCATATCGAAGCCGAAGATGTCGTCTTGGAAGTACACCATCTGAAGCGGCCATCCGGCTAAGATGCCTTGAGCCTCCGCTACAAGCTCGTCAACCGGACGCACGGTTAGGGCGAACCCTCCGTGCATCTGATTGAACGTCGGCGCATAGCAGTAGCTGCAGGTGAACGGGCATCCGACCGAGCCAAAAATGCTCTTGATCGGGCTCTGCCCCATCTCCGGATACTCGGTATATACCAAGTTTCGATCCGGGAGGGGAAAAGTTTCTTCCCTCCCCCCTTTTTCGAAATGGTTTCCCGACGGAAGGGAGTCGGCCAAGAACTTCTTCAACAGGCCGAAACCTCCGCCTCGTATCACGAAGTCAGCATGGTCCAGGCACCTTTCATGAAAGTACGTGGCATGTGGACCCCCGATGAGCACAGGCACGCCCATGGCCCGGATCCGGTCACAAGCCGCAAAAGCCTGCTTGTGATACCCGGTCCACACCTGGAAACCGACCGCGTCGGGCTTCCAGTCTTTTACGGTGGTGTAGAGAGGAGTGAAATCGAACTCGTGAATGAGAACGACCTTGCACTCCCACCCAGCGTCGCGAACGAGTCCGGCGAGATAGAGAATGCCCAGCGGCTCGATACTGTAGTATCGAGCGACCAGAAGGAGTCGTCTCATAAGCTTAACTCTCCTTAGGTGTTGGCGTCAGTTATAGACGCGCAAGAACGTCCAAGATCATCATACAGAGATAACTTTAATGGAGCAACGAAGTCCTTATCCGGCCATGAGCCTGTCAACCGCATCTATAACTTCGCTTACCTGAGTAGCCTTGGACTGTCGCTTAGCCTCTTCAATATCGAAACGTATGGTATTAAACATTGCCAGAGCAGCAGGCCTGTCTCGACGCGGAAAGATAAGAATATTCTTAGGCCCTCGAGGAGGCTGAACACCGTCCACCGGGCCGATAATACAGACAGTCGGAACCCCAAACGCTTCTGCGATAAATAGAGGGCCGGTATCAAGACTCACAAAAAGGGAGCTGAGACTTATAAATGTTTTGAGCTCATCGATAGAAAGTGCTTCGGCGAAATTCACGATATCCGGATGATTCACGTTCTTCATCATCTCCGCGACATCTTCCCTGTCTCTCTCGCCGCCAATAACCGCGACCGGCATATATGTCGAAGCCACGTGGCGCGCCACAGACGCGAAACGCTCCGGAAGCCAGCGTTTGGCATAATGCCCGGCACCGGGCACGACGATGGCAAATTTCCTGTTGCCAATTGGAGAGGTGAGAATTTTCTCTTCCGCGCTCTTCTTGGCCTCAAGTGAATAATAGACGTGCTTCGTGGTATCGGTGCTTGTGATGCCGATTGGCCGAAGCAGCTTCAAGTATTCCTTTGGCGGATACGCAGTGATTATATGTGGAACGACATGAGCAACATTCCTCAAGATTTTGTATGGACGAGTCTCGAGCGGCGAGCTTCCTTCTTTGATTTCGGCCGCGGCAATGCTTTTCACTCCGGATAGAAATAGTATCGCCAAGCCGACAAAGTTCGGGCCAGTAGAAGCGCCGAAATCGCATCTGAGTTTACGAATTTCTTTTATAGTTTCAAATGGTTTTTCTTTCCAGACAATAAAATCCTCCACATCAGGATTATTCCTTAATACCTCCCTGTTGATGGCCTTGCCTACCACATACACTTTAGAATCCGGGTACGCTTCTTTAATCGCTCGGAAAACCGGTGTCGTGCATATCATGTCACCGAACTGAGCGGACTGAATGATGCAAACCCTTTTAGGATATTT
Organism: Candidatus Zambryskibacteria bacterium RIFCSPLOWO2_02_FULL_51_21; assembly: GCA_001824255.1. Classification (GTDB taxonomy): domain Bacteria; phylum Patescibacteriota; class Minisyncoccia; order Phycocordibacterales; family Zambryskibacteraceae; genus UBA5004. The sequence continues at coordinate 15,850 of MHWQ01000002.1, read as the reverse complement.
GATTTCTCGTCTGGCAGAGCCTCGGAAAGGAAGATACAGCAGGCAGAGAACGAGCAGTAATAAGTTTTCTAAAGATTTCATATTGAGAGGTAAATCCAAACTTTATGCAGTAGCCAGTCTATCCTGACATCATTTAAGCCTTCTTCCAAGCTCCAAGTCTCCTCTCCTCGACTGGCGGCCAAGAGGAGCCGTCGCAACCCAACTCTCTTAAGTTCTCCCATCTTAGAAACAATTGTATCGGTAGACTTTATCTCCCCCAACAATCCCCTCTCTTCTGGAATCAACTCGGCGATAATAGCCGTTAAATCTGGTTCTTGACCGTCTATCTTGAGCTTGCCGGAAGCATAATCCCGAGGTTCGATTATCTTGACCTTAGTGTTGCCAGCCTTGAGGTAAAGTTTGTTCCCCAGACGATAACCGTAATTGATAGGCCCAAATGCTTTTACCAGAGCCATGCCATGGTAGCGGAAAACGGACTGCGAGCACTCAATCTCTTTAACCTCGCGACCTTTCAAGCCGTCGAGCCAGGGTAGGAAGACACTGTCTTCGGCCACGTGAATACGCTTGAACTTGTGAGCGTATTTTTTAACAGCGGGCAGCACTGGAGTATCAATAATAACTTCCAGAGATGAAGCTCCTGGTAAATCGCTAAGCACCTGAGCGAGAGTTTCTCTTGGCACTGACACATACAAGAAGCGGGCGCCCTTTAAATTTTCTACGGACAATGACTCCATGGTTCGCACATCGTAACTTCGATGAGCTCCAAACAGACTTGAAGCATGGCGGGCAAATATACCTGTAATTTCAAACCCCGGCAGAGACTCTAATACTGGCAAGACATCGCCCCTGACCCTGTTGCCTGCCCCAATAATCAAAATTTTCTGGGAAGAAGTTCGGGAAGTTTGGTTCTTAAAAGTCCGGCGGGGCTTAGACGCTAATTTGGATTTAACGTGCTCAGCTAGCCTTATTGAGAGAGCAACCATAGTCATAGTTGGGCTCGCGCAACCGGCTGATGGGAAAACTGACCCGCCCACAACGTAGAGATTCTCTGACGAATGGACTCTGCATTCTGTATTCACCACTGATTCCTGTGGAGAAAGTCCCATGCGCGTTCCGCCAAGGTGGTGGCTGGCATCGTCCTTTACCACCTTGAGCACATCCGCGGCCGTACCTGTAAGTTTGCCGAGCTCCAACCGCTCGACACCTGACCTAAGTTGGGAAAAGAGTTCTTCCAGAGTGGCCTTATCACGCTCCGATAAGTCATATACCACCTTGGGGAGAGGCGAGCCGAAGCGGTCTAGCTTATCACTCAGGATGACCCTGTTCTCGGCCCGAGGCTCCATGTCGGCAAACCAGCGCGCGCGCAGAGTACGTGGGAGAAAAATAGTCAAAACTTTGGTCGAGAAACCGGGCATACGCCGCCAAATGGCAAAAGCGTATTTCTGGAAAATGCCAAGATCTGGCTCAAACTGAACGCAGGCGTTTAAGAGCCCCTTTTCTTTCTGGAGCTCTTCTTCCAAGCGAAGACCGGCGTACACCATCCGACCCCCTACTACTCGCGGTAGATAATAATTATTAACTGGCAGGGGTTTGGAGAGATGGAGCCTGCCGGCATATCCCTTTGGATGATTCATGAAGTATCTCCCGACCTGGTCGTATTCATTGCCTAAGCCAGAAACCAGGAGAAGACGCGAGTTTTCAATACCTCCGCAGGCCAGGATAAATATCTCAGCCGAGACTTCAAAACCTTGACCATCGACAGACCGGCACAGAACTTTCTTTATCCGACCATTTTGAGAAACAAGCTTCGCGACCGTTGCTTCGGTATACAAATCGACCCCTTTTCTATTAAAAATGTTCACCAGGGAAGTGAAATTAAAAGGTGGCCGCACCGCAACAAAGAGCTTGTCTGCGAGATTTTTAAATTTCCATCCCGTCCCGGAAGGATTTTGGAATGTCTCCAAGGAAGGGAAGTGATATTTAGCGGCGGCCTTGAGATAAGGAAGCAGTTCATCAAAACTCAATGGCCAATGCGCTAAATCGGCAGGGTCAAGCAAGGCAGACAGACCGCCCCAGGTGCTGCTAGCTCCCCCTACCACTCTTTCTCTTGAATTAGCCTTGATAGGCAACTTTTCACTCTGTACTTCCTTCAACTCTTCGGCTAGAGAACTTCTCTTGAAGCTCCCGCTCTCAATCATGGCAATTTTAAGGCCGGAGTAAGCAAGTTCCGCCGCAAGTGTCATGCCGGAAGGGCCTGAACCGACGATGCAGATGTCGTAACGTTCCTTGAGTTTGGCTTTATCGAGAGTACCAATCATGGATGTGGTTTAAAATCTTCTCCGCTCTTTTCTCCCAAGTATAGCTCCTCACTTTCTCCAGAGCTTTTTGCGCTCTTCCTGTAGAACCAACCTCATCCGATAACGCATCTTCAATAACAGACTTCAAGCTTCGCGGATTGTCTGCAACAAAGAAATACACCATGGATTCATCGACGATCTCTTTGATAGAAGGAACATCGGACGCCACGATCGGCCGGCCGCTCGCCATATATTCGAAGAGTTTCATGGGCGAGGTATAGAGTCTGGAAATATCTTCTCTAGCGCTGTTGGGAATCACCAGAACATCCGCGGCCTTAAGGTAAAGCGGAATTTCTTTGTGCGGCTTGCCGGTAACGATTAAAACTTTTACCTCCCCTAAAATTTTCGACGCTTCTTCAAGCGTTCCCACCCCCTTCCAAGACAAGCGACTGCCGGTATAGACGGCCAACTTATCGTTTGTATCCAGGCCCAGGATCTTTCTCGCCTCTTCTTTACTCATATCTGTATCGAATTTTTCAATGTCAACGGCGTCCGGAGCCACGAGGATTTTGCTGGCCGAAGGATACAAATCCCTAAGCCCCCTGGAAATCGTGACCAGAGGCGCCCCCATCCTGACAATGAGTCTGGCCAATAAATTTTTCTGGCCCATATGCACTTCCCAGACGACCTTCTTCCCCAGAAGTTTGAGGAAAAAAGCCATAAACTCGTCTCTGGTGTAGAAAACCCCTTTCTTAAACAGGAGATAAGGCAACGCGCTTACCGCGAAGCTTAAAGTTTCGATACGGAAACCGACCTTGCCGAATCTTACCGCGTCCAGACACCATAGTTTTTTGATGCGAAAGCTGTTTTTTACGCCGTAGTATGAAAATGGGTCTTCTTTGGTTTTTGAAGCCCGGTCGGTAACCACAAGCTCGACATCCGTGTATTCGGCGAAAGCTTCACACATCTTCATAATCTGGATGCCGTGGGCCCTCTCGGTGGGGATGCGGGCATTGGCGATGTAATAAAGCTTGTTCATATTTCTACCTTGAATTTCTTGGCCCACATTTGGAAAGTCAGAACCGCCCAAAGGGAAGTAAGATTATATTCTTCTTTATTAATGTGTCTTTCAAGCATCCCGCGCAGCTCCTGCCAATTGAAAAGTTTCCCGCTCCCGGCACAATAGCTTTCCGACAGAATTTCTCTGGCAAAGTCGGCGAACTCTTTGTTCCTGAACCACTTGGCCGCGGGCGAGAACCAGCCGCGTTTCGGCTGGTCGAAAAGGAATTCCGGCAGGTCATCCTTGAACGCGTACTTCAAAATTTTCTTAGTCTTACGCAAATCGACTTTATAATTTCTGGGCAAAGTTTGGGAGAATGCAACGAGTTCCTTATCTCCCAAGGGCATCCTTTCCTCCAGAGCACTCGCCATGGACATTTTGTCCGAGAGCATGAAGAAGTGTTCCGGAAGCCAGGAGAGTCTGTCGGCGCTCATAAGAGCTTCCGCCGCGTCGCGGCCGCGCAAATACTTCTTGTAGCGGCTTTTTATCATCGAACCCGGCAAAAACATTTCTTGGGAAATTATCCTGGAAAGTTTCCCGTCTTTCTCAAACATAAATTTGGCAAAAAGGTTTGGCTTGGTGTAAAGATACCTCGCCGCCAAAGCGATTCTGTACCGACCGTAACCGCCGAAGAGCTCATCGCCGGCATTGCCGGTAAGAGCGACCGTCACCTCTTTCCTGGCGAAACGGGCCAGAAGAAACATGGCAATCGAAGTCGGATTGGAAACCGGGTCGCTGTTATGCAGAGCCACTTCCTCCATGGCGTTGAGAGCGTCTTTTACGGAAATAGTGATGGTGTGATGCTCGGTGTTGAAGAATTTTGCCGTTCTCGCGGCCAGGTCGAAGTCGGCGTTGAACTTATGGCTCTCGCCCTTATCCTCAAGAGTAAACCCAACGGTAAACGTCTTGATGCGTTTGTGGAAGCGCGAAGCGGCGGCAAGCACGATGCTCGAGTCAATGCCGCCGGAGAGATAAACGCCTACCGGCACATCGGACACAAGATGCCTTTCGACCGCCTTGATTACCTTTTCCTTAAGAAGTTTCGCGGATTCTTCATAGGAAAGAATGGTTCGGGGGAATTCTTTTTCTCCATAAGATTCGACCGTAATCTTGCCGTCCTTAAGAATGAGGGTGTGAGACGCCGGAAGCTTATAAACGTCTTTCAGCAGAGTCATGGGTTCCGGGACAAAGAGCACCCGAAAGTAATGATTGAAAGCCTCTTTGTCCAAAACTCTCGGCACGTCATGGGCAAGAATCGCTGGAATTTCCGAGGCAAAAATAAATCTTGTGCCGTCCCAGAAGTAGTAAAAGGGCTTCATGCCCAGGTGGTCCCGAGCGCAAAAGAGAGATTTATCCCGTTTGTCATAAATAGCGAAGGCGAACATGCCGTTTAAATGTTCAGCCATATTTCTCCCCCATTTTCTATAGCCGGCGAGAATCACTTCCGTATCGCTCTTGGTCTTAAACTGATACTCGCCTTGGAGCTCTTCTTTAAGCTCGTGGAAATTGTAAATTTCTCCGTTAAAGACGATGATAAGTTCCCCGTTATTATCGGACATCGGCTGATTGGCATCGGGAGAAAGGTCAATGACGCTCAAGCGAGCGTGACCGAGAGAGATTCCTTCATCTAAGAAAACGCCTTGGGCGTCCGGCCCGCGGTAAGCAAGGCAGGAAACCATTTCCTTGATTTTCTTCTCATCATTCCAATTAAAGCCGCTTATTCCGCACATATGAAATTAAGTATATTTTTAGCCCTATTTTGCCACGTGTAGGGTTCTCCGGCCGGCTCAAATTTACCATCTCGTACCGAGAGTATAGCATCTGCAAGAGAGTTGGGGTTATCAGGCTCAAATGCCACCGCTTTCCCCCCGAGAACCTCAGCAATAATCGGGAGATTAGAATAAATAATAGGTCTTCCGGCTGCCATATACTCCCAAATCTTCATCGGGAAGCCGTAATCGCGGAAGTGCGGCCTGTCGGGATAAGGGATGACGAGAACGTCCATGGCAAGCTCGTACTCTATGACCTTTTCAAACTTCTGTTTTTCTACAAATATGCATCTTTGGAGCACTCCGAGCTTCTCCGCTAAATTCTCGTATTCTCCTATGAGTTCTTTTGAACCGCCGACAAAGACCATTTTTGACCCATTCTCCAGAAGTTGGAGCGACCTTATCATAGTATCAATGCCTTTCTCAAGCCCGACACTTCTAAAGCCGCCTACGTAGCCGGTGAGGAAATCGTCTGTGGGGAGATTAAGAATTTTTCTGTAATCAAGCTTGCCCAAAGTTCTTTTTTGCGCAAAAAGAGAGAGGTCTACTCCTCCGTAAGCAACAAAAATTTTTGCCGGGTCTGCCCCGGTTCTCGATGCTAAAAGACTCTTCAATTTCTTGGACGTGGTGATGAGAAAATCACTGTTTCTGGCTACAAATTCATCTCTCCAATCTCCAAAGAGCTGGTGCCAGTCGGAAACCAGCCGATATTTGAGAAAGAAGACTTTCTTCCAAAAAATCAGAATCGCGAGCAAATACGGGTCGGAGGAGAAGAAAATAATTTCTCTTTTTGTCCATCCGTTTTTTAATATTAGCGCCGGGAGATAAAAGAAATAAGAAACGGAGCGGAAGCGGTACGGCAATTTCCCTCTCGTAAGGAAAGTGAAATCATCCCTCAGAAGTTTCTCGAACGCGGAGGCCATGGATTTTATGAAAAACGGCTCAACCTTGTTCGAAGGATATTTGTGAGATGTCAGGTAAATAAATTTCATTATTTGTCTAAAACCGTAAGCAGGCCGTTCTTATCCAGGCTCGAGCCGTAATTATGAGCGCCCATTTGGAAGTCCAGGTCTTTTTTGAACATCTTTTCGTATTTTATGGGATTTCTGGAAGCGATTCCGAAGCAATAGACTGGAGCGAAGGGCTGGTCATTGCATTTTATTACCAGCGGTTCTAAGCCGTTCTCTCTAAACATCTTGGCGACAGTCATGGTGGTAGGACGCCAGTAATCGCCGAAATCTTTGGTCTGATGGATTTGCTGCATGACCGGCACGATGATAATGACCACATCCCTGCTCAAGTCACAAATATTCTTAAAAGCTTTCTTGAAATCGTAGATATGTTCCAGAGTCGTATGATTCAAAACAAGGTCGAAAGATTGAAAAAATTCGTGAGGCAAATCTTTTGTTAGGTCAATCTCAATCTCTTTGTATTCCTTCCCCGCCGAACCGAGGCCTTTCCTTTGATTAGAAACATTCGAGACGCTATAGCTTTTAACATTGGGAAAATAAGACTTATATTTGTTTCCTTCGCCGTCTTCATCTCTCCAGCCAGAAATATTTATGGCCGAACCTTCAAAAAACGGCGCATAGCGCCTAATCATCTCATTGGAGAAGTTTCTGGGCCTTATGACACGTTTATCCAAAATTCTATTGGCTATCCCTTTCACCAGGCGATGCGCGAGAAGCATTATTCTAAATAGGATATTGTTCATTAATTTAATTCCTTCGCGAGTCTCTCCATCAGCTTCTTCATGCTGTGTTCTGCCGGGTTCACGTCTTGCAAATCGGGGTTCTCGACCACAAGCTTCGCGCCGCAGGCCGCCGCTTCGATAATGGTCTTGTCGAAGCTGCCGGCGGGAGTGAAGTTCACGTAAGTCTCATGCGTCTGATAAAGCGTCTTGGCTTCGCTCTGCGTGACAGGGCCAACGAACTTCACTTTATTCCCCAGACCGTATTCGGCGACCCTGTCTCTGACATCCTTCTCATATTGGACATCCTGGGGCAGCGCTCCGCCGGCGATAGTGGCTGTCTTGAAGTCCCTATCCTTGAGCCAGTCGACGAATTCCAGAACCTTTTTCACCGGCGCAAGGCGGCCTAGACAGAGTATCGAGCCCGATACTCTGTCTGCCCTCGGGTCGGGCCGGAAGAAGTCCGTATCAATGCCCGCTGGCATAAGCACCGTCTTTTTAAACTTCGCCGTGTAAGAGGAGGGCGAGGTGCAAAATACTTTGTGCGAGAGCAATACCGCCAGGTCGGTGAGGATATTGCCTTTGGCATGATTCCGCCAGAGATAAATCTTTTTGCCCAGAAGTCGCCACAAGTCGCCGGCGAGAATCACGTATTCCTGATTCATATGCACGAATACGGCGTCGTAATTCTCTCTTTCTTCCCAGATGTATTTGTAAAACTTTAAAATGTATTCCGACCTCGAGCCGTCGTCCTCCTTGCCCAGAGATAAAACTTTTACATTATTAGGCAAGTCATAAGCGCCCTTCTCAAGGCAAATCACTATAATACTTTCATAATGCTTGGCAAACTCTTCGAGCCAGCGGTGGAAAAAGCCCAGAACTGGGTCATTTTTGTCGACTTTCTGGGTAATTACCAGTAATTTCATTGGGCTTTTGGGCTATATATGGGCCAGGGGTACTTGTTTGTTGTTCCTCCTTTTTTACCAGTTCTGAGGCTTTGCGCAAGTATCTTATTATATGATGCCCTACGAGATAGTGGAATGTAAGTCCTATTAGCCCAGCCAGGATAATAGCCAGCAGGATGTAGACGAGATTATCTTTTATAAATTTGCCGATGAGAGAAGGCGGTCCGACCAGTATCGAGACATCTCGGATATTGCCGGCCTTGTCGACAGCGCGGACCAAGACGCTTAACTTATCGCTTGTAAGCGATACTTGATACGGGCTCTCGGTCTGGACGAAGACTGGAGAGACGGTAACCGGCTGGTTCTGGTCAATGACGCCAACCTCGTAATGGTCAATGCCTGAGAGATTGTCGGTGGTGAAGAAAGATACCAGCGCCCTCTCCGTAAATATCGCCGCGGCCAGGAGATAATCGACTTCCGGCGTAAAATCGGCCGGCGGAGTGGTATCTATGCGTACAAGGAAATGCCCAGGCGCTCCCCAAGCGCCGTTCCTGTTGGCCTTGACGTGGAAATACCACAAGCCGTCTTCCAGGTTCTCAAATGCTTTGATAGTTTCGTTGCCGATAATAGTGTTCTCGGGGATAGTGGTTGGCTTATCATCAAGAATGTAGCTGAAGCCGGTTACTCCCGGGTCCTTGTCCCAGAATAAGATTGGGCTGTTGTTGTTATACCACTCACTTGAAAAAGGGTGCGTCTCCGAGGCGACTCTGACTCCCTCCGGCGCTTTTGAGATAATTGTGTATTCCGATCGGCCGAGAAGAAGTGTCGCTTCCGTGCCGAAACCGTCATTCAAAAGTACTTTCGAACTTGCCGCGAAGGACAACGTCGCTCTTCCGGTCTTCTTGGCTCTGAAAGTGATGGACCCTATCGAGCCGGAGCTTGTGGTTATGCCGGAAGGAATGATGCCGACATAATTAGCGAAGCCCCTGGTATTGTCGTAACTCGGCGGCTCCACCCAGACGCCGATTATGGATTGCCCGCTCGAAGGTTTGACGATCTCCAGCCGGTCTTTGTCGAAATTTATTCTGATTTCTACGCCGTTTACGCTGACTCCTTTAGTATTGATGAGTATCGGGATGTCGAAAGTGGAACCCTCGGTGAAGCTGCCTGTCCGCGGGGAAAAAGAAAGTTCAATCTTCGGTATCAAATCCGAGGCGTTGAGATTGACTATCTGGGCATGGGCCTCTTGTCCGGCCAGAATCGTGAGTGTGGCCAGCAGAAGTATTTTTAACATTGGGCGTATTGTCATCAGTCGCCGACATCCTTCTCGGCCTGCATAACCTCGTGGTGAATGGCTTTCTCGGCGTCTAAGAGGTTCTGCTTTAAACTGTGAATGACCGCGTCTTCTTCGGCGGTAAGGCGTCTTTTCATTCGCGCTCTCTCGAGTATATGAATGCTCTCGCTGATATCTTCCTTGAGAAGGTCAAAAGATTTCTCAACCAGCCGGTCTATGGTATGAAGGTCTTTCCTTACCGCCCTTATGTTGGAGACGCCCTTCTTGGTGGTATGTATCAGGAAGAAAATAATGGCTACGAGCGGTATGACGATAGAGAAGAATTTCATGAGCCAGTTTATAATCGTGGTGAGCGGCGGCAAGTCGAAGTTGAAGGATACGCTTGGCCCAACACTTGGAACCGGAGCCGGAGCAAAAACCGGTTCGGATACTTCTTGGTCCCCTGGTTCAGATACAGCTGGAGGAGTAACTGGCAGAAGCTCCTTTTGTTCGAGAATAAACGAGGCCGTGCCCAAGGTTTTCAAGACATTGGTGCCGTAGCCGTCATTGGCAAGAAGCGAGCCGGAAGTAATGCGGATGTCTGCCGGCCCCGTGCCGACTACCTTGAAGTTGACGCCAAGCACCCTGCCGTTCGATTCGGCAAAGCCCGGATTGGGCACCACGCCTTCAAACGTCACCCTGCCCTGGGAATTGGAGAAAGTGGGTTCCTGGACCCAAAGCGAGAGCACCGAACCGATTTTTGATATGGAGACTACCTGTAACTTGTCTATAGGATAAGAAAGTACACCGGAAATGGCGTTGATAGACTGCCTCGGACTTGAGACCATGAGGCGCACCGAAAACATCTGCCCCACCGCGTAAGTCCCCGTTATGGGAGAAATGAAGATAGTATCGGCGAAAACGCTTCCGGGAATCGACAGCGAGATTAGGAGCGTGGATAGAAAGAGCGCCTTAAGAGCAAAAGAACGCATACTATTATTATAGAACTAATCAAGAGAATAGGATACCAATAAGGGCCGTGTGTGGATATCTCGCGGAAGTTGCCCGCTTTATCCGTGGCGCGAACATATATTCTTTTAAACAGAGCCTTATCCTCGAGTATGAGAGGCGAGACGGCCGACTGCCAGTCTCCCTCGCCAGGCGAGAGAATCCAGGTTAAAGCGTATTCGTAATTCTCCACGCCGGTACCCTTGTCCTGGGCGACAAAAGAGGCGAAGTACTTGCCGGCGAATGTCTCTGGAGTCTTTGATATCAAGATGTCGAACGGCTCGGGCGGTGTAGCATCTTCGGCTACTTCGCCAGGCACGGCTCTTAATCGGACCGGTGCTGCAGTGCCCGATCCGTCGGCCCGGAGAGCCGTAATATTCCTGAATGCTATACTTGCGGAATCGGTAGCCGAGAATTCGCCGGAGAAAGAAAATAGCGGATACTTGCCTCTGAAGCCGCCGGGAGTAAGCCCGGCGAATTTAATCCTCCCGGCCGCCCTGTCCCAAGCCGGCTCTACAATCCAGAGGGTGACAGCTGAATTGCCGGTATAAATTTCATCTATTCGAATACCGCTCGGCAACTCGACGACGCCTTCGACGGCATTTACCGTCTCTCTGTCGGTATCAATCTCTATTACAGTTGTTGCGGCCGACATGGAAACCGGCAATAGAAAAAGAATGAGTATTGCTTGAAAATTGAGAATTGAAAATTTATTTTGATTCATAAAAATATTCCTTAAGCATACGCTTTAATAATCTTGATCCTTGGCTACTTTTCAAATATTTTTCGCGCCTTTTTGCATCAGCTTCGTTTAAGTATGCTTCATAGAAAATCAATTTCCAAGGCCTGTACGGCTTGGTTGATTTATTCAACCCATTATTATGGTAATTCAACCTTTTTCTTAAATCGCCAGAAAAACCTATATACAGGTTTTTGGCTTGCTGGCTTTCTAGCGTATATACGTATGTGAACATCTTATTCATTTTACCCTGTCCACAGGGTAGTAGAAGTTGGCGTTGCAGAACGAAGTTCTGCGCGCTGGCGCGACGCTAACTTTCACTACCCTGTCCAATTAAACGCCATGATGGAGAAGTCGACTAAGTTCACCTTGCCGTCGCCGTTGATATCGACATTTTTCGACGGACTTGAACGGTTGTACCAATAAGCCGAGATGGAGAAGTCCACGAGGTTGACCCGGCCATCGCCATTCACATCCCCTCTTATGGGAGCCTTCTTCTTGGTAAGAACCGCGAAGATACTGGTATTGCCGACGACGAATGGCACCGCGGCGCTGTAGGAACTTATCTCGGTGCCCTTGGCCGCCTTGGACTTGGTACTGTGGTCGCCATATTCGAGAGGTGCCGTGTCGAAGTTGTAGAGATATACGCCATTGGCATCAGAGGGTGTCTTGGCAAAATAAGGCTCGTCGGAATTGACCTGAATAGTAACTTCGGCCTGAGCCGTCGTCTGACCGAAGATGGCGATGTCGTCCCCCTTCCTGACCTGAGACTTATCTACCGCAAGGGTCGGGGCGATGAAGATACCTGCCACATTGGTTACCACCCCGGCCGTGACACTTACTGGGAAAGTGACAAGACTAGACCGGTTGCCCTGGTTGTCCTCGCTATAAACAGAGAAGAAATAGTTGCCGGCCGAGAGGGTGCTTAAGGAAACATAGAAATTGGAAGCGGCGTCAGCAATACTCGTGGCCGCCACTTGGGCATCCTTGAGAACAGTAATAGTGCTTCTGGGATACGCGCGACCTGAGAAATTAATTCCTCCCGTTGCATAATTCACTTGCCCTCCGCCACCGCCTCCACTACTGCCTCCGCCAGTTGGCGGAGAAGCTGGAGCAGTCGGAGTTGCCGACACTTCTGTAGAAGTAGCGATAGTATTATTGAGAGCATCCAAAACGCGGATGACAAAATAATACGGCGTGCCGGCGGTAAGTCCTGTGGGAGTCGAGGAAAGCACATTGCCCACATTGGTAAATGTATAAGGCCCGCCGGTTACAGTAGCTTGGCCGACAGAGTATTGGCCCACAGACCAGCCAGTCGAAGCGTCCGCTGCTGTCCATGAGAGTGCTACTTGTTGCGCCCCAGCTGTGGCGGTCACAGTAGGAGTGGAGACGAAGGGGAAGTAGAGAAAACCGGGAAAGAGGCTGAAACTTGTAATGGTGGAAGTGCCTATGGCGAATTGGGAAATCACTCCCGTAAGTTTGAAAGTGTCGGAGGAAGAATATCCGCCCGGATATACCGCTGGAGCGGTAACTTGGAAATTGTCGGAAGAATAAGTTTGCGCCGATAAGAGAACCGGCACCAATAAAAATATTGCCAAAAGAATCTTCCCGCGCATCTATTAATTGTACCCTAATTTGTAAACCTCCAAGTCCCCAAGACACTCGACATCCAATCTTCCGAACTCTTGAGAGTGGTTATTTCATAAAGATAGCCACCGTATATGAACCAGGCTTCCCTCGTCTCGCCGAGAAATTGGTCTTGACTGTCGAAGACAACCGCCGGAACTTGAGGCAAACCTACTGAGCTATTCTCCATATTGAGTCTTACTCCGGAAGGCACGTCTCTCTTGAAACGCTCGTCGGTTATCATCTGATCCTGGTAAGGCACGATAAAAATTTGAAGTCCTTGGGAGCTTCCGAGGTCTTCCAAAGTGATAGTCCTAGCTCCCCCGCCCTCCTCATATTCCTTTATAACAGCTGCCGGCGGATGGTAGAGATAGAAGCCGTATTTCTGATTCTCATACTTAGCATATCCTTCCGGCACAATCTCGGGCATAGTGACAGCCGTCTGGTCGTTACGAGAAAAGAAAAAGATGCCCGCGATAAAAAGAGCCACGACTCCAATAGACCAGAGCAAAGAAAGATTCTTCATGTAAATACTTTTACTGGCCTATGAGCTTTATCCTGCCTTCAATGAATTTGATTCTAACCTTGTCAAATAATCTGATTCTGCGGGTGACGGAAGTATCCGTCCCCGTCGTAAAGCCGTTGTCTATGGCACCGAATCCTGTGCCAGCAGAGTTGGTAGCATATGCGCGGAAGTAATAGGTAATACCCGCCCTGAGAGTAAATATAGTCTGGCTGAAGGCCCCTGTGGCGGAATAATTCCCGAGCGTAGTGGTGGAAGTGTCGCTACCTGAAAGTGTCAGAGAAGTTCCCCAGGCGAAGCCGTATTCGGTGCCCGCTCCCGTCTCCCCGCCGTCATTAGTGATATTGCCGTTCAAGACGGCCGTGCTCACGGTAACAGTACCTTCCGCGTTGGTCTGGACGGTTGGAGGAGTTACAGATACAGTTACGGAAGTTACTTGGAACGTACCAGATGTAGTAAATGTATGAATTCTATAAATTCCACTTGTTGTCTCTGTTCCGCCGGTTGCAGCTATTTCCGAATCAACATAGATGATTCTTACTTCTCCTCTACAGCCAGCTCCTGCACCTGCGCCTTCTCCACCACCTGACCCGCCACCAGGCAAACTACAAGCGCCGCCGACCCGGGCTCCCGCTCCTCCGCTACCTCCTCCACCACCTCCTCCCACTATATGATAAGTAGCTGGAACACCATCTGTGCCTTTAGAGCCGTTTACATCACCGGTTCCAGCATTTCCACCTGTTCCGCCTCCACCGACACCAGCCGTACCGCCTGTTGCGGCACTTGCGTTTTGCCCTGCCCCACTCTCACCTCCGCCTCCACCGCCTCCGCCACCACGACCCGAAACTGCGACAACACCATTTCCTCCGATGCCTCCATATCCTGCTCCACCTCCTGCCCCCCCGCCATAGTCAGCTGTAATTCCTCCACCCGCTCCACCACCAGCGAAAGTTGTCGGTCCAACATCGCATCCTGTAACAGTCCCGCCTGTTCCTGCGGTTCCTGCCGTTGCACTTCCAGTCCCCCCACCCCCGTCTGCGGTTACGGATATTCCTGTCCCTGAGAATATACTATCTGTTTCCACATTGGGGTTAGCATCTGCCGAACCTCCTGCACCAACAGTTACAGTATAAGATTGAACCGACAGAGTTTCTGTACATCTGTGGTACTCACCACCACCGCCTCCACCACCTGCCTGCCCACTTACGACACCACCTCCACCTCCTCCACCCAACACCTCTACTGTCGAATCATTAGTAGCAGCATATACAGGCTGAATTTTATTAAAAAAAGTACCAGGATAACCGGAAAATACCCAGATAAACATGAGAACAATCGCTGCAAATTTTTTCAGAAATTCTTTCATCATGGCGTGGTTGGTTCAGGAGCTGGTTCAACGGTCGGCGCCAGTTCTGTTATTGGCTCGACAGAAGGTGCAACCGGCTCTATGGTTGGTTCGGTTGAAGACGCTGTCGGTTCCGGCACAGGTTCCGTTACAGGTTCTGTCGAGGAGGCCGTCGGTTCCGGCGTGGGTTCAGGTGTTGGTGCTGGAGATATGACAGTTACTGTTCCGGGAGTCGAATAAGAGCCGGAGAGGAGAGCCGAGAGCTGGTCGCCGGTAATACAGATATCCTGGCCATCTGATTTTTTAACGCAAAGCGTGTCGGTATGCACCTCCTTCGCGAAGAACTTAGTAATGCCGTTCGTCGCGTCGGCAAACCAGTTCGCCAATTTCGTCTTAAGAGAATCCATGAAGCGGTTGGCGAAATTTATAGAAGCTGAAGTCGAGTTCGCTGTTTCGGAAATGAGAGTCTCCAGATTGAGGTCGAGTTCTTTCATCGACTTCGCAAGAACCGAAGTGATACCAGTAAGATTAATAGTTTGCACGCTGCCATCGTCGTTGTATGCGGCAAGTTGCGGGCTGGTCGAGGCCATTTCTTCCGCAATGAAGCCCCAATGAATCGTACTGGACGCATCACTGTTATAGATGAACGAGACGGGCCTGAATGTTCGCAGAAGCTCAAGGCCTTCTATGCCTAGCGGCACAATATCGTGCTTGTATCGAGCCGACGAAGCCGCGCAAGTATCACCCGCCTGTCTAGTAACTTCAAATGTAGCCCCGTCGATGCATAGCGACTGGTCTGTACCGACAACCGAACCAATGCCGGAACTCAAAGTCGTCGAGCCAGTCTTACCTATCTCTAAGTAAACATTGGCTGTTAAGTTTGTTGAGGAAGCAATACGGAAAGATTTGTTTGTCGAATAATAACCCATGGACCAGGCGTTGGTGTCGTTGGCGAATTGGAAGACCGCATCGCCCGTGCCAGCAACATCGCCGATAGTGGTGATGCCATTACTATCTATCTGGAAAACCGTCGTGGTGGCGAAAGCAGCGGTGGAACTGCTGACCATAAAGAGCGGCACGGTACCTCCGGGAGCTCCCGCGACCGAGAGTCTAGACGAGGGTGTGGTCGTACCGATACCTACGCTTCCGGCAAAGTAACTCTTTGCTAAGGCCGGAACGTATAAGGAGAAGTTGTTAGTTCCTTCACCAGGCCCGGCAATTTGGACACCTATGTTGCCTCCTGAAGCGCCGGAAGCAGCAAAGTAACCAGCGATATTGGTAGTAGAAACTCCGGTAGCAGAGAAGACACCGCCAAGGATGGTACCAGAAGTTCCAGTCATGGCAACATTGATTCCTCTATTACCGGCTGAAGAATCTAAAATATCTAAGCGATAAGTCGGGGTTACCCCGATTCCCACTCTTTTGAGCGAATCAACTATCAGTCCCGTACCTCCTACTGTGAGAATGGAGGAGTAGAGATTGGTGGAGGAAGCGGTGGTTGAGAAGAAATTGGTTGAAGTGGCATCCGTCGTGGTGGAATTGCCGGTGATTGTAAGATTGGCATTGATGGTGGAAGAAGCGGTTGAAAGGAATCCTTGCAGGAAGCCGAGAGTGG
>MHWQ01000001.1 GCA_001824255.1 Candidatus Zambryskibacteria bacterium RIFCSPLOWO2_02_FULL_51_21 | reverse complement strand
AGGCTGGTTGCGCCTAAGCGTCCATAGCGACGGCGCAGTTCGGCACCTCGATGTCGGCTCAACTTATCCCGGGGGTGAAGAAGCTCCCAAGGGTATGGCTGTTCGCCATTTAAAAAGTTACGCGAGCTGGGTTCAGACCGTCGTGAGACAGGTTGGACTCCTATCTACTGCAGGCGTTTGGTTTCAGAGGGGATTTGCTCCTAGTACGAGAGGACCGGAGTGAACCGACCGCTGGTGTGCCTGCTCTACTGCCAAGTGGACCGCAGGGTAGCTAAGTCGGGAATGGATAAATTCTGAAAGCATCTAAGAATGAAGCCAACCCCAAGATTAGAAACTGTTAAGGGCCCTGGGAGATTACCAGGTTGATAGGCGTCAGGTGTAAGACGAGCAATCGTTTGAGCCGAGACGTACTAATTGCCCGATTCTATTAGGAAACTTGCAAATGCGTGTTATCTGTCCTGCTAAATGGAATCAATAAAAAAATTGAATTTTAAATTCTGGTGCTTCGTCGCGTGGGTCACACCCGTTCTCATTCCGAACACGGAAGTTAAGCCACGTTGAGGCGATGATAGTCGCAAGGCGAAAGTAGCTAGGCGCCAGAATTTAGTATTCAATTTTTTGTTATAATATCGGGTATGAACTCATGGTCTAGAAGACGCAAGAGGATTATTCTTGCCATTATATTTTTCGTACTTATCGTGCTTGTCGGCGTGCCGGTGTTCTTCCTCTTCTATCGCGCGCCGACCTGCTTCGACGGCAGACAGAACGGCGACGAAGCGGGAGTGGACTGCGGCGGCAGTTGCCAGCTTCTCTGCCGGGCCGAATCCCTGCCGCTCATCATCAAGGGCGACCCGAGAATTCTCTCGCTCGCGACCTCGACTTTCGAGGTTATCGCGCTCGTTGAGAACGCCAACAACAGCGGCGAAATCTACCGCGCCGGCTACGTGTTGAAAATTTACGACGCTTCAAGCGCCGTGCCGGTCAAGACTCTTGAAGGTTTTGCCTACGTGCCGCCGGGCTCCGTCTTCGCCGTTTTTGAAGGTCCTTTTGTCCTGGAAGCGGGGGTAATTCCCAACCGCGCCGTGCTCGAGTGGCAGGAAGGAAGCCTCGTCTGGCAGAAAAATGCCGCGCCCGCTCCGGAGCTTTTGGTTTTGGACCCTGCTCTATCGCGCGAGACTACCAGTCCCAGACTCGAAGCGGTTATAAGCAACCCGACCCTGGCAGACCTTGCCAATATTGACCTTACGGCCGTGGTGTCAGACGCTGAGGGCAATATTTTCGCCGCCTCAAAAACCTTTGTCGAGAGTCTGCCGGCAGGCTCTAAGAGCACGGCCATATTCACCTGGCCGAAGCCGTTCGACCGCCAAGCGGCAGGCACGGAGATTATCGTCCGGGTTTTCCCCGACAGGAGTTTCATCAGATAGTTCGACTCCTTTCACCATAAATGAAGAAATTTCTCGAGAGACTGGAGATAGACTGGCATCTTTTCCTGCCGGCGCTAGTCATATCGCTCGCGGGGCTTGTGACCATGAATTCTTTTTCCGGGGATAATTATTTCTTCTTCCGCCAGTCCATCTGGATTCTCGTTTCGGTGCTTGTATTTCTCGCGGCCTCGGCCGGCGATTGGCACTTCCTGCGCCGGACAAGCGTCATCATGCCGGTGTTTCTCGGCATGGTTCTGGTGCTTGTGGCGCTTTTCGCGGCCGGCAGCGTCACGCGCGGCACGCAGAGCTGGTTTACGCTGGGGTCCCTGGCGTTCCAGCCGTCCGACCCGGCGAAACTCGTTATCATTCTCATTCTCGCAAAATATTTCTCAAGGCGGCACATCGAGATAAAAAACTTGAGGCACATCATCGTCTCATCCGCATATGCGCTTCTGATATTTCTCCTTGTTTTCCTCCAGCCAGACTTCGGCGGAGCGATGGTCATCTTCGGCCTCTGGCTCGGCATGGTTGTCATTTCCGGCATGTCGAGGAAGCACTTGGCCGTCGTCGCAACCATCGGCATCGTCATCTCGGCCGGGCTCTGGCTCTTCGTTTTCCAGCCATACCAGAAAGCGCGCATTATCTCTTTCGTGAATCCCATGGCCGACGTGCGCGGCGCGGGCTACAACGCTTATCAGTCGATGGTGGCGGTTGGTTCTGGGCGGATGTTCGGCAAGGGAATAGGGCAGGGCAGCCAGTCGAAACTGCAATACTTGCCGGAGTACGAAACGGATTTTATCTTCGCCGCTTTCGCCGAGGAGTGGGGCTTTGTTGGCACGGGGCTTCTACTCGCGTTCTGCCTGGTTCTCCTCTTCCGCATCGTCAATAATGCCGAGTACGCCGCCACCAATTTCGAAACCCTTTTCGGCCTTGGCGTCGCCCTGCTTTTCTCCATCCACATCGCCGTGAACGCAGGCATGAATATGGGCCTTCTGCCCGTGACGGGCATTACCTTTCCCTTCATGAGCTATGGCGGGTCGCACCTGGTGACGGAGTGGCTCGCGCTGGGAATTCTTTCGAGTATGCGCCGCCGTTCTGCCGGGCCCAGGGTTTAATAAAGAGAAATAGTTTCAGCAAACATTTTTTCTATGGAAAAACTTTCTTCGACCGTCTGGCGAAGAGCTGAGCCGAGACGTTCGCGGAGAATTTTGTCTTCCGCGAAAAGGACAAGTGTTGAGAAAAGCGTTTCAGAATCTTCCGGCGGCACGAGTGCGCCGCTTATTCCGTTCTCTATAATTTCGGGGATTCCACCGACGTTTGATGCTATAACCGGACGGGAAGCGATACCGGCTTCAAGCAGAGTGTAAGGCAGAGCCTCTGAGCGTGAGGGGAGGCAGAAAATATCGAAAGCATTTAAATATTGTTTAGCGTTATCCAAATAGCCCTTGAAAATTACCCTGTCCGCGATGTCGAGTTCCCCGGCATAATCCTCCAAACTCTCGCGTATCCCGCCGTCCCCGAGCATCACAAGTGTTGCCTCGTTTTTCTTCGTAAATTTCCCCCAAGCATCGAGAAGAATATCCAGTCCTTTTACCGGATGAAGCTCTGAAAGTGTGCCTGCAAGCAAGATTTCATTGTCATGTATGCCCAAAGCGCGGCGGGCAGCTTCCTTCGGCAGGAGAAAGAACGGTGCGATGCCGTTATGCACGACAGCGAGTTTCCCTTGGATGAACGGAAACCAGGAAATCTGCTCGCGGGTCTTCTTGGAAACGCAGATAGTCTTATGCGAAAGAGCGATGGTGAGCCAGACGAACTTCATAATCAGAATTTTCTGCCACCACGGCCTCGGAGCGTTGAACTCCCAGCCGTGGGAAGTGAAAATAATTTTCTTTACTCCCGCGAGCCGCGCGGCCAAGTTGCCGAGCCCGCCCATCTTGGAGCTGTTTGTATGGAATACAGCCGGCCTTTCTTTCCTGAGCGTTTGGAAAATGAAATAGAACGATTTAAATTCATCGATTATAGAAATATCGCGCTTAAGATGTGGCATTGTGATTACCCGCACTTTCTCTTCCTCAAGTTTCCGTACCAGAGAGCCTTCTCCGCCGCAAAGTACGGCCACGTCATGCCCGGCTTTCTTCGCTTCTGTCGCCAGGTCGAAAACGTAGCGCTGCGCGCCTCCGAAATTGCTCTTGGTAATGCCGTAAATGATTTTCATTGCGTGGTATGGCCATTATAGCGGTTTTGTTGTATAATGGCCATTAATGAGGTTTTTCAACAGGAAAGAGCCGTTGGTGCTTCTTTTGGGCGACCTATTCTTCTTTCTCATTTCCCTCTGGCTCACCCTGCTTATAAGAAACGGAGAGGCGCCTTCCGAAGAGCTTTTTTATACCCATCTCACGCCTTTCGCGGTGCTTTTTGCCGCCTGGGTGCTGGTTTTCTACATTGCCGGCCTTTACGAGAAACACACGGTTATTCTGAAGAACCGCCTGCCGAGCGTTCTGGCGAGGACCCAGCTTACCAACTCAGGCCTCGCGGTCGCTTTCTTCTACCTCGTGCCTTTCTTCGGTATTACGCCGAAGACCGTTCTCTTCATCTATCTTTTTGTATCCTTCGCCCTCATTCTTTTCTGGCGGATGTACGGATACTTCTTTGTCGGCAGACGGCCGGTTAACAATGCCATTCTCATCGGCTCGGGCGAAGAGATGAAGGAGCTCGTGAACGAGGTCAACAACAATCCCGTCTACAATCTCAGATTTATTTCTTCCGTGGACCTCAACCGCTCGGACGAAAACGGCTTCTGGAAGGAAATTGTGGCCAAGATTTATTCCGAAGGCGTCTCGGTCATCGCCATCGACCTGGCCAACGACAATGTCGAGCCGATTCTGCCGCACCTATACAACATGATTTTTTCGAACGTGAACTTCATCGATATGCACAAAATCTATGAAGACATTTTTGACCGCGTGCCGCTCTCACTCCTGCGCTACAACTGGTTTATGGAAAACATTTCCACCACGCCGAGGGCAGTCTATGACCTATTGAAGCGCCTTATGGACGTATCGCTCTCTTTCATCTTGTTTGCGGTTTCTCTCCTCGCTTATCCCTTCGTCTGGCTCTTCATCAAGCTCGACGACGGCGGGCCGCTTTTTATCGTCCAGGAACGCATCGGGGAGGGCAATAAAATCGTAAAGATTCTGAAATTCCGCAGTATGTCCCGCGATGACCGCGGAGATTATGCCGGCGCCAAAGAGCCCAATACGGTCACCAAGGTCGGGCGCTTCCTGAGGAAGTCGAGGATAGACGAGCTGCCCCAGCTCATAAACGTTCTTAAGGGCGACCTCTCGCTTATCGGCCCGCGCCCAGAGCTGCCGGCTCTGGCCAGGAAATATTCGGAAGAGATTCCGTATTACAACGTGCGCCACCTGGTGAGGCCGGGACTCTCCGGCTGGGCGCAGATTTACCACGACAGGCATCCGCATCACGGCGCGGACACCGAGGAGACCAAGAACAAACTTTCTTACGACCTCTATTACATCAAGAACCGCTCCTTCCTGCTTGATATTAAAATTGCTTTGCGTACACTTAAGACCCTGGTCTCAATGGCAGGCCGATAACATGAGAAAACACCTCTGGATTTCACTCATACTTCTCGCCCTTATTGCCCTCCTGGGGTGGTATTTCTTCGCAAACAAATCGACGGCCGGTTCACGGCCGTTCCGCTATGGCCTTGACCTGGTCGGCGGCACCGAGCTTATCTACCGAGCGGATACTTCCAAGGTGGATGATATTGCCGGAGCCATGGATACTCTCAAGGAGGTGATTGAAAGGAGAGTCAATATTTTCGGCGTCTCGGAGCCCCTGGTCCAGACCGAGAGAGCTGGGCTTGTCTCCGGCAATGCCGAGGAACGCCTCATCGTCGAGCTCCCGGGGGTAAAGGATTTGGACCGCGCCATCGCGCTCATCGGCGAGACGCCGGTGCTCGAATTCCGCCTGGCTAGGCCTGACTTCCAGGAAATAGCCGCGAAGAATCCGCGCGCTTCGCTCGATGAACTCTTCATTCCCACCGGTCTTACCGGCCGCTATCTCTCTCGCGCGCAGGTGGAGTTCAACGGCACCACCGGCACGCCGGTTGTGGGGCTTGAATTCAACAACGAGGGCAAAGACCTCTTTGCCAAGATTACCCGGGAACACAAGGGGGAAGTGCTTGCAGTCATTCTCGACGGCGCCGTGCTCTCGACCCCGGTCATTCAGGATGAGATTCGCGACGGCAAGGCGCAAATCACAGGGCAATTCACTCCGGATGAAGCCAAAGAACTGGTGAGAAATCTCAATTACGGCGCTCTGCCGGTGCCGATTGAGCTCTCCGCTTCACAATCAATCGGCGCGACGCTCGGCGACGCGGCGCTCGCGGCCGGAGTGCGGGCGGGGCTCATCGGTTTTGCCGTCTTGGCGCTCTTCCTCATCCTCTGGTACCGTTTGCCCGGAATCATCTCGGTGGTGGCGCTTTGCTCTTACATCGTTCTCTCGCTTGCCATCTTCAAGCTCATTCCGGTGACGCTTACCGCCGCCGGCATGGCGGGCTTCATCCTCTCCATCGGCATGGCCGTCGACGCCAACGTGCTGATTTTCGAGCGGGCTAAGGAAGAGCTCAAGAAGGGCAAATCGATTCACGACGCATTGCACGAAGGATTCCGCCGCGCCTGGCTCTCTATCCGTGATTCCAACATCTCAAGCATCATTACCGCCATCGTGCTCTTCTGGCTCGGTACTTCGGCGGTCAAGGGCTTCGCTCTCACTCTCGGCGTGGGAGTGGCAGTGTCGATGTTCACGGCCATCACCTTGTCGAGGACATTTCTCTTCGCGATTGCTCCGAGAAATGAATCAAAATTAAAACGCTTCCTATTCTCTAACGGCCTTCATGTTCGTAATTAAATACAAAAAAATCTGGTATACGCTTTCCGCCCTTCTCTTCACCTTTTCGATTTTTGCCATGGTTTCGTACGGCTTCAACTTCTCAATCGACTTCAAGGGCGGCACGATTACCGAGGCCGTTTACGCGGCAAGGCCGGAGAAGGCACAGGTCGAGTCGAGAATCGAGGCCCTCAATATTGGCGGCTTTTCGGTCAGGCCTTCCGGCGACAATAACTACGTAGTGAGGACGAAAGAACTGGACAAAGAAGGGAGAGCTAAGCTTCTGGCGGCGCTTCAGGCTGATTCCATCGAAAGACAGAATACTATCGGCCCGACCGCCGGGGCGCAGCTCAGAAGCAAGGCGCTCACGGCCATAGCGGTAGTGGTGCTGATGATTGTGCTCTTCATCACTTTCGTCTTCCGCAAAGTTTCAAAACCCGTTAGTTCGTGGAAATACGGCCTGGCGACTATTATCGCCTTGGCGCACGACGTCATCATCCCCACCGGCATATTCGTTTATCTGGGGCATGTTTACGGCATAGAAATCGACCTTCTCTTCGTCACAGGTCTCTTGGCTATCCTCGGCTACTCCGTGCACGACACCATCGTCGTCTTCGACCGCGTGCGCGAGAACTTGGGATTGAATCAGAGCCATAAAACGAACGAAGAATTCGAGACGACAGTAGGGAAGTCGGTGTCTCAGACTTTTGGCCGTTCAATCAACACATCCCTCACCATTTTCATCACCCTGCTCGCCCTCTACTTCTATGGTCCCGCCGCGACCGAGCACTTCGCTCTGCTTCTAACCTTCGGTATCATCATCGGCACTTACTCCTCCATCTTCATCGCTTCGCCGCTTCTGGTTACTTTCTACAGGCTGCAAAAGGGTTCAAAATAAGGCTTAAATAGAGGGCTTGCGTTAGTATTGGGAATAAGTATAATGGTCCAACGTCTTAACTAACGCTTAAAACCCGTCCAGTTAGACGGGTTCCTTGAAAATTGAATATTGAGAACAGTACAAGAAACTGTTCTATTCCAAGAAATGATGAGTGAGCGAGGACTGAACTCTTGGGACAAGAAAGAAGACCTTATCGTTTTCTCTTTTGTTTCGTTCAATTACAATTTAGAGTTTGATCCTAGCTCAGGATGAACGCTGGCGGCGTGGATGAGTCATGCAAGTCAAACGGGGTCACTTTATGTAGCAATACATTTTGTGATTCAGTGGCAGACGAGGTAGTAACACGTAGGAACCTAACCTTGAGTCGGGAATAATTCACCGAAAGGCGAACTAATACCCGATGGTATCTAAGGATTAAAGAAGCAATTCGCTTAAGGAAGGGCCTGCGGAGTATCAGCTAGATGGTAGGGTAACGGCCTACCATGGCTATGACGCTTAGGGGACCTGAGAGGGTGACCCCCACCGATGGGACTGAGACACGGCCCATACACCTACGGGTGGCTGCAGACGAGAATATTCGACAATGGGCGAAAGCCTGATCGAGCGACGCCGCGTGATGGATGAAGACCCTTCGGGTCGTAAACATCTTTTATGGAGGAGAAAGTACCGAGGCTTGCTTCGGTATTGATAGTACTTCATGAATAAGGGGTTGCTAAACTCGTGCCAGCAGCAGCGGTAATACGAGTGCCCCAAGCGTTATCCGGAATCATTGGGCGTAAAGGGTGTGTAGGTGGCGTTGTTAGTCTCCCGTCAAAGCCTCTGGCTCAACCAGAGTTTTGCGGGGGAAACGGCAATGCTAGAGGATGCGAGAGGTGAATGGAACTCATGGAGTAGGGGTGAAATCCGTTGATATCATGGGGAACACCGAAAGCGAAGGCAATTCACTGGCGCATTCCTGACACTGAGACACGAAAGCGTGGGTAGCGAACGGGATTAGATACCCCGGTAGTCCACGCCCTAAACGTTGTCGATTGGCTTTGGGGAGTATCGACCCTCTCCGAGGCGAAGCTAACGCGTTAAATCGACCGCCTGGGTAGTACGGCCGCAAGGCTAAAACTCAAAGGAATAGACGGGGACTTGCACAAGCAGTGGATTATGCGGTTTAATTCGATGATGAACGAAGAACCTTACCAAGATTAGAAATCCCAACGACGAATAGTAGAAATATTATTCTTTCGCAAGAACGGTGGGACAGGTGATGCATGGCCGTCGTCAGTTCGTGATTTGAATTGTTCCCTTAAGTGGGGTAACGAACGCAACCCTCGTTGCCAGTTACAAGTGTCTGGCGAGACTGCTCCGGTTTGAGGTCACTACGTGGGGACGCGTAGCGGGTTCAAACCGGAGAGGAAGGCGAGGATGACGCCAGGTCAGCATGTCCCTTGATATCTTGGGCTACACGCATAATACAATCGCATCTACAACGGGTCGCGACGCCGCAAGGCTGAGCTAATCCTAAGAAAAGGTGCGCCAGTTCGGATTGGGGGCTGAAACTCGACCCCATGAAGCCGGAATTGCTAGTAATCGCGGGTCAGCTATACCGCGGTGAATACGTTCTCAAGTCTTGTACTCACCGCCCGTCAACTCAAGGGAGATGGGAATACCCGAAGAATCGCGCAAGCGGTGCCACGGTAAGCTCATTGACAGGGAGTAAGTCGTAACAAGGCACGGGTAGCGGAAGCTGCTCGTGGAGTAATTCAATTCGAAAACGCCAGGCGAACGCCCGGCTTACAGAGTCGATACCTTTCATAAGGTGGACATTGCCATGAGTCCTAAAAGTGGCTGACCAACGGGAAAGTCCGGAACGGAACAAAATAGAGAACGATACGCAAAAGCCACCCGTACGGGTGGCTTTTGCTTGTATGCTTAAGAATTCAGGAGAGACTTGAACAGCGAGCTTTTAATCGCCTGACCATTGTGCACATCAACCTTTCTGACTCCAATAACATTCTCTCGCGAAATCGTAGCGGCTTGAATACCCAGCACGAGACCTTCAGTATCGAAGATGGGTCCACCACTCATTCCTGAAAGTCCGATATCTCGTATCAAGAATCCATCATGCTTCTTATTGCCATTTTTGCCGGGGCTCTCAATGACTGCATGGTCTAGCACAAATGTTGGCTGGAAATACCTTCTAATTCCACCCACGTCCAATCCAGCCGCAGTCGTCTTGATTGAATTTAGAGGGTAGCCTGATACGCAGACCGAACGGCCAATGGGGGCCAGTTCATCAGAGAGCTCTAGGTAGTCAGGGGTTTCTAAATCAACCTGACCAATAAAGAGGTCATTGCTGGCATCTTTCTTGAACTCTTTTATTACAAGTCTCGGGTTAAATACTTTGTCAGGCATCCACCCTCTAAACTGGAATTCCGTTTTCTCATTTGCGGTATCGAACACATGAGCTGCCGTGGCAAATTTCCCGTCGGGGCCAATAAAGAACCCAGTCCCTACCACTGCGATTCTTCCTTCTGTAGGGCCGATCTTTTCTAGGCGGAAAATAGGAAACATTGTCCTTGAGGCTTTTTCGATTGCATTTACGAACATATTTTTTAAGAACTTAACTATTAAGGTTCTCACAACTGAAGGGCTATTGCCCGGTCCTCGGATGAACGCACGGGGATCGAAAATGGAGTCCTCGTTTTTGCTTTTATATATATGCTTATCCGTTTTTCCTCGTCTTCTTGAGTTGTATCTATCCTGTATTATATCATCTTTTACCCTTGAGCGCAAGGGAAAATTGTAGTGCAGTTGTGGGGAAACGGTGTTTTGTGGTCACGGATAATTTCTTGCTAGAAATTTCCGCGACCCCCGCTCGCGCCGTCGCGCTCCGCACCGCACAAAATCCCCCGGATTTTGTGCGCGCACTTGGGTTCGAACCAAGGACCTCACGAGTATCAGTCGTGTGCTCTACCAGCTGAGCTATACGCGCCTTCGCCAAGCCATAGCTTGGCTTCGGCGACGCGAAGCGCACGAAGACAAGCAAAGACTGGGTGGCTAAAAATATATCAAAAAACGCTCTTTTAAACAACAAACGCTACTGGTACAATATCTTTATGCCGAAAAACAGGATTATTCTCTCAATTGGCGTCGTTATCGCCCTTCTCCCGGTGCTCGGATTCCCGCATTCTTGGGAATCCTTTTTCCAGATTTTGGCCGGGCTCTCGATAGTCCTCCTCTCCGTCTGGGCCAATATTGATAAGAAGCTCAAGCTCCAGGCCAAGGCCCACCAGAGACAGGCACGAAGAGCAACAGATGCTCTTCGTGAGACGGAGCGCGACGGCGCGAGTCCGGGTCGGGCGAGTTTCCAGCAGGAAACTACGCCTGACAGGAAGGAAGCAGAGTACGGCAAGCGCGTTACCGACTTCTATCCCAGGACTGGCCAGCTAGGCCGCCGCCTTACCGATTTGAATCCCAATTATGAGCTGCCACTCGAGTCTCAGGCGAAAGAATCGGAATCACCGGAATTATGATGGCACAGTGGCGTAATGTCTTGGTGTGGGCGGGAGGAGTAGTCCTCCTTTTTATTTTTCTTACGGCTGCCGCCGCGCCACGCTTCATGGAGATAAAGTACCGCTCGCCTCTCGCGGAAGAGCGCTTCGCGAGCGCCGTGGCGGAATCGTCCTCTGGCGTAGAAGTGGTTCACTTGCCGACGCCTGAACCCCTGAAGGCGCTTTACATGACCTCGTGCGTGGCCGGGACTCCGAGCTGGAGGAATGAGCTGAAGTCTCTAATAGAGACTTCAGAACTCAACGCCGTGGTTATAGACGTAAAGGACTTCACCGGCAGAATCGCTTTCCTCAATAATTTCCCGAAGGGCCCGGACCAGCGCGGCTGCACCGTCTCCGACCTCAAGGAATTCGTCGCGGCGCTCCACTCGAGCGGCATTTATGTCATCGGGCGTATATCCGTTTTCCAAGACGCTTCCTATTCCCGGCTTTTCCCGGAACTTGCCGTGGAGAATAAAAACGGCGGGGGAATCTGGCTTGACCACAAAGGCCTCTCCTTCATCGATGTGGGTGCCAAGCCGTACTGGGACTATATCGTCCAGATTTCCAAGGACGCCTATGCGCTCGGCTTCGATGAATTGAATTACGACTACGTGCGTTATCCTTCCGACGGAGATATGGAAAATATTTCTTACGTCTGGAGCTCCGCCTCATCCACCAGAGCCGACACGCTCGAAAGTTTCTTCACTTATCTGGACGACAAACTCTCGGATACCGGAGTCGTCACCTCCGTCGACCTCTTCGGCATGACCATGACGGTGCCGCACGACATGGGCATCGGTCAGGTCTTCGAGAAAGCGCTGCCGCATTTCGATTACGTTTCTCCTATGGTTTATCCTTCGCACTATCCGGCCACCTGGGGCGGCTTCGCTAACCCGGCCGAGCATCCGTATGACGTGGTGCATATTGCCATGTCCGAAGGCAAGAGGAGAGAAGCGATTTTCAATATTTCCATGGGCCTTGCCACCTCGACTCCGTCGAAGTTGAGGCCGTGGCTACAGGACTTCAACCTCGGCGCGACCTATGGCCCAGACAAGGTCCGCGCGCAAATCCAGGCCACTTACGATTCCGGCCTTACCAGTTGGATGTTGTGGTCAGCAGCAAATAAATACACCAAGGATGCGTTATTGCCTGAGTAAAAATATTGTGATATAATAAAAAAAGATTGGAGGAATTATGTTGCAGAAAATCGTGGCAGCAGTAGCTGTGGTCTCGGTAACGGTAATCATCGTGGGGAGTGTCGTGGCAGTGACGCATCTCCTGTATCTGGACATTTCGGGCTTCTCCGCGGCGGAGAAAGAGCGGATTATGGAGCCGTACTCCATGGTCGTAGCAGTCCCACTCTTCGTGCTCATCTGCACCTTTGTTATCTTTGCCGGCAGTCGCAAATATCCCGTCTGACTAAGACGGGAAGGCCGAAGTCGCTACACGACTTCGGCCTTCACGTTTTAGATGGTATAATGCTTGAAAATGGACGAGGATTTGCAGAAAGTGACATATTTTGCCGAAACGGATTCGCGCGGGGAGCGGAAGCCCTTCGGCATCAAGAATCTCGACAGGAGCAAGCATGTCTACGTTATCGGCAAGACCGGTATGGGCAAATCCACCATGCTTGAGAACATGGCCATCCAGGACATCCAGCAGGGCAGGGGCCTCGCCTTCGTAGACCCTCACGGCGGCACGGCCGAGAAGCTTCTCGAGTACGTGCCGGAAGAGCGCATCAAGGACGTGCTTTATTTCGCGCCTTTCGACATGGAATATCCCGTCTCCTTCAACATCATGGAGGATGTCGGGCAGGACAAGAGACACCTCGTGGTAAACGGTCTCATGTCCGTATTTGAAAAAATCTGGGAAGATGCATGGTCGGCTCGCATGGCCTACATTTTGCAGAATACTCTCCTGGCGCTTCTCGAATATCCGGGCGCGACGCTTCTCGCGGTCAACCGTATGTACACCGACAAGGCCTTCCGGCAGAAGGTGGTTGAGAACGTCACCGACATTTCCGTCAAGAGTTTCTGGGTCGACGAGTACGCCAAGTACACCGACAAATACGCGCAGGAGGCGACCCCCGCCATCCAGAACAAAATTGGCCAGTTCGCCGGCAACCCGCTTATTAGAAATATCATCGGACAGTCCAAGTCTTCTTTCGACATGAGGAAAATCATGGATGAGAAGAAGATTCTCATCGTGAACCTCTCCAAGGGCCGGGTGGGAGAGGGCAATGCCAGACTCTTGGGTTCGATGCTTATCACCAAGATTTATCTTGCCGCCATGAGCCGAGCGGACGAGAGTTCCCAGTCTCTTGCCAAACTGCCGCAATTCTACCTCTTCGTGGACGAGTTCCAGTCCTTCGCGGACAAATCTTTTGCCGATATCCTTTCCGAAGCAAGGAAGTATAAACTCAATCTCACCATGGCTCACCAGTATATCGAGCAGATGGAGGAGGAGGTGCGAGACGCCGTCTTCGGCAACGTCGGCACCATGGTAACCTTCCGCGTCGGCGCTTATGACGCAGACGTGCTCGAGAAGGAGTTCGCGCCGGTCTTTACCGCCGAAGACCTAGTGAATCTAGGTCTTCGACAAATCTATCTCAAGCTCATGATTGATTCCGTGACCTCCCAGCCATTTTCCGCGAGCACTTTGCCGCCGATACAGCCGCCGCGTTCAAGTTATGTCAAAGAAATTACCGAGAACTCGCGCAGGGTCTACGCCAAGTCAAGAAGTCTGGTGGAGAAAGAAATTGTCGAATGGCACGCTCCAACCGAACCGCCGAAGCCGAAAATTTTGTATCCGAAGACGGAGACTCCTCCCCCGGTATCCAAGCCCGGTCCGATTGACGCGAGAAGCTTCACCCCGGCGCCCAAGCTTATCGCGAAGAAATCGGAAGCGAAAATATCTCTGGAAGAATTGAAGAAGAAAGCCGACAATCAGAGAAAGCCCGACCAGAAAAATGTTTCAGCCCTCCGCGACGCGCTGAAGCAAGTGGTGGGGGAACGGAAAAATGACCAAGCTCCAATGACCAACATCCAACCAAATTCCAATCCTCAAACTCCAAAGATAGAAACAAAACAAAACGGCCCCACTCCGGAAGAGTTAAGGAAAATCCTGCATGGCGAATAAAAGAGTTTTGATATTTTCTACAGCGTACCTTCCTTTTGTCGGCGGCGCGGAAGTTGCGGTCAAAGAACTTACCGATAGGCTAGGAAATGATATTGAATTTGACCTTATCACTGCCAAGATACGCGCTGGTTTGCCGAGTAAGGAAAGGGTTGGAACTGTAACAGTATATCGAATAGGCGCGGGGATAAAACTTCTTGATAAACTGTTACTGCCATTTGTCGGGGCTATTAAAACGTGGAGACTTAATAGAGAAAAAAAATATGATTATTTCTGGGGAATAATGGTTTCGTTTGCAACTGGCGCCGCGTATATTGCGAATTGGTTTCAGAAGAAAGTGCCGATTATTTTGACGCTTCAGGAAGGCGACTCGGAGAAATGGTTACGGTATCGCTGGTTTGGACTCATCGATTTGTCTTGGCGCATGGCTCTGAAAAGAACCGCCCGCCTTACAGCAATCAGTAATTACTTGCTCGAAAGAGCCAAGCGCCTGGGATACACAGGATTTTCCTGTGTAATACCAAACGGAGTAGATGTAGAGAAATTCCTAAATCCAAAATCCAAAATCCTAAATCCTGATGAAGTCACACTCATAACAACTTCAAGATTAGTAGAAAAAAATGGGGTGGGAGACATTATCGAAGCGATGAAATTTTTGCCCGAAAGCATGAAGCTCAGAATAATCGGAATCGGCCCATTGGAGAAAAACTTAAAAGCCAAAGTCAGAGATTTAAAGCTTGAGAACAGAATCGATTTTCTGGGAATAGTTCCCAATTCCGAAATTCCAAAACATCTTCATGAAGCTGATATTTTTATCCGCCCGAGCCTATCCGAAGGGCAGGGGATATCGTTTATCGAGGCAATGGCGGCGGGGCTGCCGGTGATAGCAACGCCTGTCGGGGGTATCCCGGACTTTTTAAAAGACGCTGAGACAGGTCTGTTCGTTGAGTCAAAGAACCCTCGTCAAATCGCCTTCCAGATTCAGAAGCTTATTTCCAATCGTGTTCTTCACGACAAGATTGTTATAAACGCCAAACGCATGGTTTCCGAGAAATATGATTGGGATTTGATAGCGAATGATATGAGGAGTAAGGTGTTTAACGTATGAAGATACTCATCACCACCGGCCTTTCCGAGTCTCACACAGGCGGGCCGGCGCAATACGGCTCGAATCTGAAGAGTGAATTCGAGAAGCTGGGGCACGAAGTGCGGTTGAAGCAGTACGGCTCAGTAGAGAGTGCGTTATTAAAAGTCTGGCCAGATGCGTTTTGGGCTGATAAGATTCTCGCCCTGGATACTTTTTCGGTCGGGTTGCCATCAGTTATAGCCGCCGGGCTTTTCCGGAAAAAAGTTATAATTCGCGTGGGCGGAGATTTCGTCTGGTCTGCCTACGTGAACAGGACCGGGAAACCGCTAACTCTGCCCGCTTTCTACAAAAATCTTCCCAAACTGAATTTTAAAGAAAAAATTATTTTTTTCCTGACAAAATGGGTGATAAGCAAGACGGATTTTCTCGCCTTCAACACCGAGTGGCAGAAGAATATTTGGGCGGGCTATTATAGAATCCCATCGGGCAAGTCCGGCGTTATAAGAAATTTTGTGCCAGAAAAAAACGCGGGTGCGCCTTTTTCAAAGAAGAATTTTATCTGGGCCGGCAGGCTCATACCGGAGAAAAATATCACAATGCTTAAAAAATTCGGCGTGGAAATTATTACCGGAGAACCGCGCGACAAGATTCTAAGGAAGCTCAAAGATTCTTACGCCGCTGTTTCCCTAGCTTTTACGGACATTTGCCCGAATTTTATCCTCGAGGCGGCTTCTTTCGACAAACCATTTATCATGACTAGAGAAACTGGCTTCGGAGAGCTTTTCCCCAAGGGTGGCATCTTCGTCAACCCGTTCGATGAGGTGGAGGTAGGGAAGGCTTTTGAGGCCATGCAGGATGAAAATACCTATAATAAGCACGCAGAGGAGCTCAAAAACATGAACATAGGCCACTCTTGGAGCGATTTGGTGGCGGAGATTTTTCAAATATGGAAAAAGATCTAAAGATATTAATGATAAGTTCGGACAAGAAACTTCTTGAAGAGGGAAGCACGGTTTCTGAACGTATCAAGGAGTACGGTAACTTGGTCGAAGAAATCCACGTTGTTCTTCTCTGCAACAAGTCTCATACGGAATCATTGAAAATTTCCAGCAATGTTTGGGTTTACCCGACAAACTCGGTTACGAGTGTGTTGAGACCTATCGACGCGGCGCGGATAGGGAAGAGGATTGTGCTGGAGAAGAAATTCGTGCGCGGGCAATCGGTCATCACCTGCCAGGACCTTGAGTCCGGTTGGGCCGGAGTGAGGGTGAAGAATAAATGGCGGATTCCTCTTGAAATTCAGATGCATACCGACCCGTTCTCGCCGTACTTTACCGGATTTCAAAATACGGTGCGCAAATTCTTCATGAAAAGAATTTTGAACAATGCCGATTCTATTAGGGTAGTCAATGAATCTCTGAAAGAAAAATTGAAAATTGTAAATTCTAAATTGGAAATTTATACGCTGCCCATTTACGTTGATAAAGAAAAAATAGAAAACGCGACTATTGCCTTCGACCTCCACGCGCGGTACCCATGGCACTTTATATTGCTATCCGTTTCCCGTCTCGAATCGGAGAAGAATCTTGGTCTTGCACTTCGCACCCTAGCTCTCGTTAGGCAAAGCTTCCCGGAAACCGGGCTAATTATAGTTGGCTCAGGTTCTGAAGAGGGGAAACTCAAATCTCTCGTGCAATCTCTAGGGTTGCAGGGAGCCGTAGCATTTGCCGGCTGGCAGGACAATCTTTCTTCTTTCTACAAAACCGCGAATGCATATCTTCAAACTTCTTTGTTTGAAGGCTACGGACTTTCTCTCGTCGAAGCGGGGCTATCTGGATTGCCCGTCATTACGACGCCTGTCGGCTTAGCTCTTGAACTTGAACACGGCAAGAACGCTTATATATTCCCGCACGACAGGCCGGATCTTTTCGCTTCCGGCATTATTGATCTCATCGAGAATAATCAGAAGCGCGAGAATTTGAAATTTAATTTGAAAAAAACTCTGGAAATCAAACTAATTTCCAAAGACCAATACCTCAATCAACTTTTGGAAAATTGGAAGGAAATTGCCGGAAGGGTAGCGTAACTGGGGATAACTCTATTAAGGTTTTTCAATATTTAAGTCTCTAAATCTATAGACGGATTAATACAACTAAATTTTTTGCCTGAAAATTTTACAAATTCCAGCCAACGCAAGAATATAGATTCTTTAATGCTCTCGGTTTCCCCCTTTATCAAGGTTTATCATAGTTGCTATACATTTTCCTCAAAAATAGTCTATGGTCAAAGCTCCAGAATTATACAAGTTTTACGTCAAAATTGGGTCAAAAATTAACAATTTTTAGAGTTTGAGATTTACCAATTTATCCTTGATTTTGGCTCTTATTTTGGAGATTCCGCTTGGTATAATTAGAGTACAATAAAAAGTGAAAAATCAGAAACTTTTTAATCAGTTCTTTTTCTTACTTACTCTCGGGGTTATCCTCCTAGGTTCTTTTGGAAATATTTCGAAAATTCACGCTGCGGGTCCTCCGGCCATCTTAAGTTACCAGGGCCGCCTGGCCAATGCGGCTGGGAGCTTGCTTGGCGGGGCTTCGGGTACGACTTATTACTTTAAATTCTCTTTGTGGAGCGCGGTAAGCGGCGGCACGAAACTCTGGCCGACGACGGACCCCACTTCCGTAGCCGCCACTGTGCGCGAAGGAGTATTCTCCGTCAATATCGGTGACACCGCAAACGGTTATCCGGATACGCTTGATTATGATTTTTCTAGCACGAACGTTTTCTTGAAGGTTGAAGTTTCTTCGAACGGCACGAGCTTTGAAACTCTTTCACCACGGCAGCAACTCTCCTCGGTTGCTTTCGCGCAAGTGGCCGGCACAGTCATCAGCGCTTCGTCAACAATTACCAATCTGACCGTTTCGAAAGCAACTACCACCGAAGCCACTTCGACTAATTTTTTCAGTACGAATCTCTGGAGCACGATTTTCAATAACTCTGGTCTCGCAACTCTGGGCAATCTTCTCGTGACAAGTTCCTCCACTTTTCAGAATTTTACAGCTGTTAATTCCACAAGTACCTCTGCCACTTCAACTAACTTCTTTGCAACCACGGCATCGTCGACAAACTTGTTCGCCGCGGCGTTTAACGTGGGCAGTTTTTTCCAAGGAGGTCTTGGAGATTGCAGTTCCGAGACCCAAACTATCCTTTATAACTCAACAACAGGCAAGTTTTCATGCGGTAGCGACTCAAGCGGTGGCGGAGACGGGCAAGAAATTAACTGGACATTCGTGGCCAATGCAGGAGACCCCGGTACTGGCCGAATGTACGTTTCTACCACAACGAACCAGGTTATTGTTGGGGCAACTGCCACTTCTTCGATGGCCAGGTTTGAGGTCGTTGGCGGGGCGACAATCGATAAATCTACCACCACCTCCGCCACCTCGACCAATTTCTTCTCCACCACCGCATCCTCCACCAATCTGTTCTCCACCGCGGCGCAGTTAGGCTCGCTTACCGTCCAGTCTGCCTTAGGTGTGTCCTCCGGCGGCACAGGAGCAACAACTCTCACCGGTATCCTGCTGGGCAACGGTGCTAGCGCCTTTACTGGACTCACGACATCGGCTGGTATCTTCGGCGCTATCTCCGACGAGACTGGTGGAACCGGCGTTCTGGTGGGAAGCGTCTCGCCGGCCCTTACCGGCACTCCGACTATGACCGGTTTTATCTCAACCGCTTCTTCCACCATCAATGCCAATCTTACAATCACCGGCAATTCCACCACGACCTCTGCCACCACCACCCAATTCCAC